>CAKZHN010000382.1 GCA_936924235.1 uncultured Rhodoplanes sp.
GGCGGCTTCGTCAAAAATCGCCACAGTGGAGCGCCGGGAGGCGCGCGTGCCGGTCGTCATCCGGCGCGCGGCACCTCTCAGAGGTGCCAGACTTAGACGTAGCGCCAACCGGCGCTCCGCTCCCTCACGCATGTGAGGGAAAAGAAATGAAGGCGCAGCCCCGCGCCTCACCATTGTCAGGGGCCGATGGCGCTCGCCCGTATGGTGGGACAGCCAGCCCACCCTTGCGCCGTTCGCCGCGATCCATTGAAATGCGCCGCCAAAGCCGCAATGGGGGAAACGCATGTCCTGGGCCGACAAATTCAACCTGCTCGATGGAACCGTGATCTTGCGGCTCACCTGCGCGCTGTTCTTCCTGCCGCACGTGATCGGCAAGTTCACCGAGCCCGCGACGCTGAACTTCTTCAAGGCCGCGAAATTCAATCCGCCGGCGACCTGGATGTATATCGCGGGCTCGATCGAGACCGTGCTGACCGTCCTGCTGGTGCTCGGCATCTACACGCCTTACGTCGCACTGATCGCAGCTTTCCATCTGCTCGTCGCGGGCGCTGCGACTTACAAGGTCACGAGAAAATGGATCTGGGTGATCGGCGGCATCGAATACTGCGTGTTCTGGATGCTGTGCTGCGTCGCGCTGGCGATGCTGACCTGGCCGAAATGAACTGAACCAAGGAAATACACATGATCAACGCCGCCGTCGTCGGTCTCGGCACCTGGGGCAAGACCATGGTGGAGTCGCTCGCCGCGCCCGGCGCTGCGATGCGCATCACCACGCTGCAGACCCGCACCGTGAACGCCGACGTCGAGGGCTTCGCCAAGCAGCACAACCTTGCCATCGCCAAGAGCTACGAGGCGGTGCTGGCCGATCCCAAGATCGACGCCGTGGTGCTGGCCACGCCGGTGTCCGGTCATGTGCAGCAGATCGAGGCCGCGGCCGCCGCCGGCAAGCACGTCTATTGCGAGAAGCCGTTCACCTTCACCAAGAAGGAGGCCGAACAGGCGCTCGCAGCACTGAAGAAGGCCAACCGCGTGGTCGGCATCGGCTACAACCGGCGCTTCCATCCGGAGATGATCAAGCTGCACGATCGGATCAAGGCCGGCGAGCTCGGCACCATCCAGCACATCGAAGCCAGCATGACCTATCCCAACGCGCTGTTCCTGCCGCCGACCGCGTGGCGTCAGAACAAGGCGGAGGCGCCGCTCGGCGGGCTTGCGCCGATGGGCGTGCACGCCATCGACGCGATGATCTATCTCACCGGCGAGATCGACCACGTCTACTGCCAGAGCTTCGCCCGCTCGGTGCAGACCGGCACCGACGACACCACCTCGATGCTGTTCAAGATGAAGGGCGGCAACTCGGGCTATCTCGGCACCATGACGGCGACCGGCGCGGGCTTCAGCTTCCAGGTGTTCGGCTCGAAGGGCTGGGTGCGCATCGAGGGTGTGACGCACGTGGCCGGCGCCCCCTCCGAGGAGCGCCGCACGCGCCAGTTCGGCGCCTGCAAGTTCCAGCCGGTGAAGGGCCCGGCCGAGACCTGGGAGGCCGAGAAGCTCGACATCGTGCGCGCCACCTTCGAGGCTTTCGCCAAGGCCATCGAGGGCGGGGCCCCCTTCCCCATCCCGCCCGAACAGATCATCCACGGCGCCGCCGTGACCGAAGCCGTGATCCGCTCGGCTTCGAGCGGTCAGGTCGAAAAGATTTCGTGAGAGAGAAAGCAGAACAACAATGGATCTCGGCAAGGGCCTCGGCCACCTGACCTACTCGACGCTGGTTCATCCCGGCGACACCTGGGACGACATGTGGACGTCGCTGACGACCTATGTGCCGCAGGTGCAGAAGCGCGTGTGCCCGAAGGACCCGTTTGGCGTGTCGCTGCGGCTGTCCAACGCGTCGGCTGCCACGTTGGTGAAGAGCAAGCCAGAGCGCGACAAGCTCAAGAAGTTCCTCGCCGACAACAACATGTATCTCTACACCGTGAACGCGTTCCCGTATGGGCCGTTCAAGAACACCATCGTCAAGGAGCAGGTCTACGAGCCGGACTGGCGCAGCGAAGAGCGCACGCAATACACCATCAACGTCGCCGAGATTCTCGCCGACGTGGTGCCGGAGAGCATCCAGCCGTCGATCCAGAGCGCGCCGCTCGGCTTCAAGCCGAACGTTACCAGCAAGGCCGTTGTCGACAGCTACACCGAGCATGTGATGCGGGTGGCGTCGCATCTGATCAAGCTCGAAGAGCGCACCGGCCGCGTGGTCACGCTCGCGCTCGAGCCCGAGCCGTTCTGCTTCCTGGAGACCACCGACGAGACGGTCGATTACTTCACCAACCACCTGTACACCGGCAAATCCGCCGAGATGTTGGCGAAGTTCGCCAACATCCCGATCGCCGATGCGATCCTCGCGCAGCGCAAGTTCGTCGGCACGGTGTTCGACATCTGCCACCAGGCCGTGGTCTACGAGGACATCTCGACCTCGCTGCAGAAGCTGGTCGACGCCGGCATTCCCATCTTCAAGCTGCAAGAAGCCGCGGCGATGCGGGTTCCGAACGTGACACAGAAGATCGTTGACACGCTCAAGCGCTACGCCAAGACGATCTACCTGACGCAGACCGTCGAGAAGAAGGACGGCAAGCTCAACCGCTTCCTCAATCTGGAAGACGCCTTCAAGGCCTGGGAGAACGATCCCGGCCCGCGCGAATGGCGCACACACTTCCACGTGCCGGTGTTCCTCGACGATCTCGGCGAGTTCGGCACCACGCGCTTCGCCATCGAGGACGCTCTGAAGTTTCACAAGAAGAAGCCGCTGTCGCGGCAGCTCGAGATCGAGACCTACACCTGGGACGTGCTGCCGGATCATCTGAAGACCGGCGACATCGTCGACTATGTCTGCCGCGAGCTCGAATGGGTGCGTGGACAGCTTCAATAAGGCAGCAGTGACAGCGAGGACGACGCCATGAAGGTCGGTTTCATCGGGACGGGCCGCATGGGCGGGGCGATGGTCGGGCGGCTGCTCGCCGCCAAGCACGACGTCGGCATCTACAATCGCACGGCGGCCAAGGCCAAGCCGCTGGTGGACCAGGGCGCGAAGCTCGTTGGCTCGATCGGCGACGCCGCGCGCTACGGCGACGTCGTCTACACGATGCTGGCCGACGACACGGCGCTCGAAGACGTCGTGTTCCGGCAAGGGCTGCTCGACGCGCTGCCCAAGGGCGGCATCCATGTCTGCGCCGGCACTCATGGCATTCCGGTGGTCAAGAAGCTGAAGGCCGCGCACGCCGAGCGCGGTCAGACTCTCGTCTGCGCGCCGATGATGGGCCGCCCCGAGCTCGTTTCTGCCGGCACTGCCGGCGTGTTCGCCTCCGGCCCTGCCGACGCGATGAAAAAATGCAAGCCGCTGTTCGACGCGCTCGGCCGCAAGACCTTCGAAGGCGGCAACGATCCCGAGGCCGCAACCGCCATGAAAATCGCCAACAACTTCGTGCTCGGCTGCGCCATCGAGGCGATGGGCGAAGGTTTCGCGCTGACCCGCAAATACGGCGTCGACACGTCGGTGTTCTACGACGTGATGACCGACGGGCTGTTCAACTGCTCGGCCTACAAGGTCTACGGCAAGATCATGGTCGACGAGAGCTACAGCAAGGTCGGGCAGATGGCGGTGCTCGGGCTCAAGGACGCCAACCTCGCGCTCGAGGCCGGCAACATCGCCGCGGTGCCGCTGCCGAGCGGCAACGTCTGGCGCGACCGCCTCGTCGGCGCCGTGGCCCATGGCGACGGCGACAAGGACTGGGCCGTGATGGCGTTAGAGCAAGCCCGCGCCAGTGGGCTTGCGTAGCATGATCCCGAAAAGTGGGTACCGGTTTTCGGACAAGATCATGCTCAAAAGCGCGCAGGCGCGCGCGAGCGGGCTTGCGTGACCATGGCCGTCGTCGCGGACATGGCCGCGGACTTCGACCTCAACCGGCTCGACCGCGCCTTCCTCGACGACCCCTACCCGACCTACCGCGCGCTGCGCGAGCGCGATCCGGTGCACAAAATGCCGGACGGCTCGTATTTCCTCACGCGCTACGACGATCTCGTCGCGGTCTATCACGACGCGAAGACCTGGAGCTCGGACAAGACCGTGCAGTTCCGGCCGAAGTTCGGCGACAGCGCGCTCTACGAGCACCACACCACGAGCCTCGTGTTTAGCGATCCGCCGATCCATACGCGGGTGCGCAAGCTCCTGGCGCCGGCGTTCACGCCGCGGGCGCTGAAGGCGTTGCAGCCGCGGATCGAGGCGCTGGTCGACCGGCTGCTCGATGCCGCGGCCGAACGCGGCCGGATCAATCTCATCGAAGACTTCGCTGCGGCGATTCCGGTGCAGCTGATCGGCGACATGCTCGGCATTCCGCAGGACGAGCGCGGACCATTGCGCGACTGGTCGCTGAAGATCCTCGGCGCGCTGGAGCCCGTGCTGTCGGACCAGCAGTTCAGCGGCGGCGTGACCGCGGTCCACGACTTCAAGGCGTTCCTGCGCGATCTGGTGGCGCAACGCCAGCGCGAAGGCGCGCAGGATCCCGGCGAGATTCTGTCGACGCTGATCGGCGCGACCGATCTTAGCGCCGCGGACCAGCCGGGCGACAAGCTCTCGGAGCTGGAGCTCCTGCACAACTGCATCTTCCTGCTCAACGCCGGCCACGAGACCACCACCAACTTGATCGGCAACGGCGTCGATCTTCTCCTGCGCCATCCCGACGTGATGCGCGATCTCGCGTCACACCCCGAGACGATCGACACCGCGATCGAGGAATTCCTGCGGATGGAAAGCTCGAACCAGCTCGGCAACCGCCGCGCCACAAGTGATACGCAGATTGGCGACATCGCGATGCCGGCCGGCACCTATGTGCACCTGTGCATCGGCGCCGCCAACCGCGATCCGGCGCAGTTTGCCGAGCCGGACACGCTCGACATCCGCCGCGCGCCGAACCGCCATCTCGCATTCGGCTTCGGCATCCACACCTGCGCCGGCAACTCGCTGGCGCGGATGGAGGCGCAGGTCGCAATCGGCCGGCTCGTGCGCCGCTTCAAGTCGATCGAGCGCGCCAGCGAGCCGGTGCGCGGCGGCCGCGCCCGCTTCCGCGGCTTCCTCCGCTATCCCGTTTCGGTCCGAGCCACGTGAGAGGCCAACGCCCATGACCACCACCTTCGACTTTTCGCCGCTCGTTCCCGCCGGCCTTCCGCCGCCCGCCGTCAAATACACCGGTCTGCCGAAATACAACTTCACCGGCGGCAACAACGACGGCGACGAATTGCCGCTCGACGGGCTGATCGCGTCGGCGAACTCCGTGCTCAAGCGCGAGGGCCGGACGCTCGCGACCTACGGCCTGATGAGCGGCCCGCAGGGCTATCGCGCGCTGCGCGATTTTCTCGTGACCAAGCTCAAGCGCGATGCCGGCATGACCTGCACGGCCGACGAGATCATGATCACCTCCGGCTCGCTGCAGGGGCTCGATCTCGTCAACGGCGCGCTGCTGGCGCGCGGCGACACCGTGATCATCGAGCAGGAATGCTATCAGGGCTCGATCAACCGGCTGACGCGGCTCGGCGTCAATATCGTCGGCATCCCGCTCGACCGCGACGGCATGCGGATAGACGCGCTCGCCAACGCGCTCGACCAACTCAAAAGCCGCGGCGTGCGGCCGAAATACATCTACACCATCCCGACCGTGCAGAACCCGACCGGCACGATCCTGCCCGAGGCGCGCCGCGCCGAGATGCTGCAGCTCGCCGAGCAGTATGGCGTGCCGATCTTCGAGGACGACTGCTACGCCGATCTGATCTGGGACCACAAGCGGCCGCCGGCGCTGCACGCCATGAGCCGGACCGCGAACGTCATCCACATCGGCTCGTTCTCGAAGTCGATCGCGCCGGCGCTGCGCGTCGGCTACATCGTCGCGCCCTGGCAGATCCTGTCACGGATGCTGTCGATCAAGACCGACGCAGGCTCGGGCTCCCTGGAGCAGATGGTGCTCGCCGAATACTGCGCGCCGCATTTCACCGAGCACGTGCCGGTGCTGACGAAGGGGCTCCGCAAGAAGCTCGACACCTTGATGGAGTCGCTCAACGAGCAGTTCGGCACCGCGGCCGAGTTCGAGGAGCCGAAGGGCGGCATCTTCCTCTGGGTCAAGCTGCCCGACAATGTCGATACGCTGAAGCTCTATCAGCCGGCGCTTCAGGCCGGCGTCGCGATCAATCCTGGCCCCGAATGGTCAGTGAACAAGGAGCACAGCAGGAGCCGCATGCGGCTCTGCTTCGCGAGCCCGACGCATGACGAAATCCGCAAGGGGATCGCTGCCCTGGCCGAGGTCTGCCACCGCGAGTTCGGCGTGCCGACGCGGATCTCGAATGTGAAGCGGAGTTGACTGCGCCGAGTGAAGTTCACCGCCAATACAACACGAACGGTTTCACCGCCGGGCTTGACCCGGCGGTCCATACCGTGGCGCAACCGAAACCAGCCTTGCAACCTTGTTCGCTGCGCCCGCTCATGGATTGCCGGGTCAAGCCCGGCAATGACAGCGGTGTGTGTGGCGGCGCCTGTGCTCAAGGACGCGTCCACGCTCGGGCACGAACTTGCGCCCAAGCAGCCAAGATCAGCTGAACGCGCCCTTAAAATCCTGCGAGAACTGCTTGGTCGTGATCGGCGCGCGTCCCACGATGTCGTGGATCGGCTTCGTGTTCTCATGCGAGAACGCGCCCTTGTGGCCGGCCCGCGCGATCGACACCAGATGCGCGACCAGCCAGTCCGGCATGCCGCGCGACTTCATCCCGGCCTCGGCCTGCTCCAGCGTGATCTCCACGTAGGTCAGCGGCTTGCCGATCGTATCGCTGATCACCTTGGCGAAATCGCCGAACGTCGTGCTCACGCCGCTGAACGAATAGAGCTTGCCGTTGTGCTTCGCCGGCTCGCGCAGCACGCGGGCGCCGAGCGCGCCGGTGTCGCGCACGTCGATCAGCGCCACCGGCAGGTCCTTCGGCCACGGCTGGATGATCTTGCCCTGGTCCTTGATGTTGGCGGCCTGGCCCATGATGTTCTGCATGAACAGGCCGGGGCTCAGGATGCACCACTGCAGCCCGGATTTCTTCAGGTGCTCTTCGATCTTGTAGTGCGCCTGGCCGTTGACCGATTCCACGTTCGGGCCGATCACGTCGCGGCCGCCGGACACCTTGACGATGTACTCGGCGCCCGCGGCCTTGGCGGCATCGATCACGTTGATCTGCTGCACGTCGGACTTCGGATTGTGCCCGGTGACGATGAACACGCGCTTGCTGCCGGCCAGCGCCTTCTCCATCGCGGCGCGATCGTCGAGCTCGGCGATTGCCGTCTTGGTGTCAGCGCCGAGCACGTCCTTCGCCTTGTCGGCGTTGCGTACGACGCAGATCGGGCTTTCGCCGAGACCTTTCAGCTCCTTGACGACCGCGCGCCCGGTGTTTCCCGTGGCGCCTACCACCGCATACATGGCGTACCTCCCTGGTTATTCGTTATCGGCTCAAGCCTTGTGCCGCGCGATGAACTTGGCGAAGGCCGCGAGCTGCTGCTTGATCAGATCCTGCGCGCCCTGATCCTTCAACACGCCATCGGCAAACTTGTTCGCCGCCATGTTGACGATCACCTCGGGCTTGCCGAACAGGTTTGCGTCGACGCCCTGCAGCACCATGCGCAGAGCGTACTGCATGCGCGCGCCGCCAAGGAGACCGCCTGCTGCGGACTGGATCGCCACCGGCTTGTCCTTGAACGCGACTTCCTTATAGCGCGACAGCCAGTCGATGGCGTTCTTCAGGCCGCCTGGCACCGACCAGTTGTACTCCGGCGAAACCACCAGCACGGCATCAGCGGCGCGGATCGCCTCGTGCAGCGCGTCGGAGTCCTTGGGGAATCCGGTCGCTTGCTGATCGTCGGCATTGTAGATCGGAAGCTTGGCGAAGGACGGGCCTTCCTTGATCGTCATGCCTTCCGGGGCAAGCCCGATCGAAGCATTCATCAGCATCCGGTTGAACGAACCCTTACGCAGCGAGCCGCAGATTGCCACAACGTTAGCCATTGCCTGTCCTGTTGGTTGGAAAGCCGTCCCTCAGCCGCCTTGGAAATTCGCCCCAGGCGGCGGGCCGCGAAGCGCGGCGCAGCCGTCAATAGCATGGGTGCTGCGGTTGTGGCGAGGCTTGTGAGACACAGTCATTCCGGGGCGCCGCGATAGCGGCGAACCCGGAATCCAGCGCCGAGGACAGCATTCGCGTCTGGATTCCGGGTTCACGCGCTTCGCGCGTGCCCCGGAATGACGCCGTCGCTTGGTCCCGTCTTACAGGCTCTTCTTATACGCGTCGATCACCGCCTGCCCTTCGGCACCGGCTCGCTTCAGCCAGTCGGCGGTGAGCTGATCACCGATCTTCTTGAAGCCGGCCTGGAGCTCGGGGCTCGGCTTGAGCACCTTCATGCCCTTCTTGGCGATCTCCTCGTGGTACCACTCGGTCTTGTTCTCCCACATCTTCCAGCCGCGCTCCTCGGCGACCTTGGCGGCCTTCAGCACCGCCTCCCGGGTCGGCGGATCGAGCGCGTCGAGCGCGGCCTTGTTGATGAAGGTGATGTTGCGCGGGATCCAGGCGCGGGTGTCGTAGAAGTGGGTCAGCGATTCCCACACCTTGGAGTCGTAGCCGGTGGCGCCCGACGACATGAAGGCGTTGACCACGCCGGTCGCCAGCGCCTGCGGCAGCTCCGCGGCCTGGATCGTCACCGCCTGGGCGCCGACCAATTCGCCGATGCGCGCCGTGCCGACGTTGTAGGCCCGCCACTTCAGACCCTTCATGTCCTCGATGGAGTTGATGTCCTTCTTGGCGTAGATGCCCTGCGGTCCCCACGGCACCGTGAACAGCACCTGGATGCCCTGCGCGGCGAGCTTCTTCTCGACCAGCGGCTTCGAGGCGAGCCAGAGCTTCATCGCTTCGGGGAAGCTCGTTGCCAGGAACGGCACGACGTCGATGCCGAAGATCGGGTCCTCGTTTTCCAGGATGGAGATCAGGATCTCGCCGGTCTGCGCCTGGCCGGTCGCGACCGCGCGCTTGATCTCGGGGCCTTTGAACAGCGAGGCGCCGGCATGCACGGTGATCTGCAGCTTGCCGCCGGTCGCGTCGGCGACGTCCTTGGCGAACAGCGTCAGGTTCTCGACGTGCGGATTGTCCGGCGGATAGGCGCTCGGCAGATTCCATTTGGTCTGCGCAGAGGCTTGCGTTGCGAACAGCGCCAGCGCTGCCGCGGCGAGGATCGTCGGGATTCGGTGCTTCATGGTGATCGCCCTCTCACGTTGAACTCAGGTTGGGAACGCCATTCTTGGCAGCACCATCACGATGCTGGGGAACACCGTGATGATGGCAACCGCCAGGACCAGCAGGAAGAAGAACGGCAGCGAGGCTTTCGCCACGAAATTGGAATCCTTGCCGCTCATGGTCTGCAGCACGAACAGGTTGAAGCCGACCGGCGGCGAGACCTCGGCCATCTCCACCACCAGCACGACGAAGATACCGAACCAGACCAGGTCGAAGCCCGCAGCCTTGATCATCGGGATCACCACCGCAGTGGTGAGAACGATCATCGAGATGCCGTCGAGCGCGGTGCCGAGCACGATGTACATCACGGTCAACGCCGCAATCAGCGCGTAGGGGCTGAGATTGAAGTGGCCGACCCAGGCCGCGAGCGCCTGCGGCACGCCGGTATAGGCCATCGAGGTGGACATGTACGACGCGCCGGCCAGGATCAGCATGATCATGCAGGTGACGCGCGTTGCGCCCATCACGCTCTGGAAGAACGATTCCCAGCTCAGCATGCCGTGGTACCAGGCGATCGCGAGCGAGCCCATCACGCCCCAAGCGGCGCATTCGGTTGCGGTCGCCCAGCCGAACATCAACGCCGCGAACACCAGGAGGATCAGCAGCAGCGTCGGGATGAGCTGCGCCGACTCCTTGAGCTTCTCGCGGAACGTCAATGTCGGCTCGGGCGGCGGCGTTTTTTCTGGGTGCAGCAGCGACCAGATCGCGATGTAGCCCGAGTAGAGCGCCATCACCAAGAAGCCAGGCAGGAAGCCCGCCAGGAACACCTGAATGATCGAGACGTTCGCCTGCACCGCGTAGATCACCATCATGATCGACGGCGGAATGAGGATACCCAAGGTGCCGGCGCCGGCGAGCGATCCCAAACTGATGTTCTCGTCATAGCCGCGCTTCTTCAGCTCCGGCAGCGCGATCTTGGCGACGGTGGCGCAGGTCGCCGCGGACGATCCCGACACCGAGCCGAAGATGCCGCAGGCCAGGACGTTCACGTGCATCAGCCGGCCGGGGATGCGGTTGAGCCAGGGCGCAAGCCCGCGGAACATCTCTTCCGAGAGCTTGGTGCGAAACAGAATCTCGCCCATCCAGATGAACAGCGGCAGCGCCGCGAGTGTCCACGACGCGCTGTTGCCCCAGACGGTCGTCGCCAGCACGCCGCCCGGCGGTACGCTGCCGCCGACGAACAGCATGCCGGCATAGCCGCAGGCCATCAGCGCAATTGCGATCCACACGCCACCGGCCAAAAGGACGGTGAGCAGCACCAGCAGGACCAGCGCGATCTCGATGAGATCCACGGATCAGACCCCGCTCTGGATTGCCTGCTCGACCACCTCTTCGGCGGTCTGCGGCTTGGGCTTTTCGTAGCGCGGCAGGTTGCCGCGCAGCACATGGACGAACTCGTCGACGAAGGCGATCAACAGGACGATCAGCCCGAGCGCGTAGCCGATCTGCGGGATCCACATCGGGATCGAGATCACGCCCTGGGACATCTCGTGGAAGCGCCAGGAGTCGCGGACAAGCTGACAGGCGTAGAACGCAAAGAACGCGATGAAGCCGATGCCGATGACCAGGCAGATGAGCTCGACCCAGTGCCGAATTCGGTCAGGCAGCTTGTCGATCACGAGCCCGACCCGGATCATCTCGCCATGCCGGAACGTGTGGGCGAGGCCGAGGAAGGCCATTGCTGCCATGCACCAGGACACGAAATCGTCCGCGGCCGGGATGTTGAGCCCGAGCGGCCGGCCGGCCGACAGCGCCATCATCAGCACGAAGATCGCCAGCATGAACGCACCGGCGAGATAGCCCGAGGACAGGTAGAGCCGATCGAGAAAAACCCGCATGATCTCCATCATCCGCCATTCCGGACCGCGATCGCGTCGCGGCCAGAATGCATCCCTTGGTTCCGGCGAGCCGTGCTATGCACGAAGGCCGGACTATCGGTTCTCTGATGATGGCGTTTGAGACAGGTATGAAGCAAGCGAAACCCCAAAAAAACCAGATGGACTTCTGGATCGATCGTGGCGGCACCTTCACGGACATCGTGGGCCGCCGGCCGGATGGCACGCTGGTAGCCCACAAGCTCCTGTCCGAGAACCCCGAGGCCTATCGCGACGCCGCCGTCCAGGGCATTCGCGACCTGCTCGGCCTTGCAAAAGGTGAGCCAATCCCACAGGGCCGCGTCGGCGCCGTGAAGATGGGGACGACCGTCGCCACCAACGCGCTGCTGGAGCGCAAGGGCGACCGCACGCTGCTGCTGACAACCAGGGGTTTCCGCGACGCGCTGCGCATTGGCTATCAGGCGCGGCCGAAGATTTTTGCAAAGCATATCATCAAGCCCGAAATGCTGTTCGAGCGCGTGGCCGAGGTCGACGAGCGCATGCGCGCCGACGGCACCGTGGAGAAGAAGCTCGATCTCGACAGCGTGCGCACCGAGCTCGAACGGGCGCTCAAGGACGGCATCAAGGCGGTGGCGATCGTGTTCATGCACGCCTACCGCTATCCGGAGCACGAAAAGGCTGTCGCCAAGCTCGCCCGCGACATGGGCTTTCCGCAGGTCTCGGTCAGCCACGAGATCTCGCCGCTCATCAAGTTGGTCGGCCGCGGCGACACCACCGTGGTCGATGCCTATCTCTCGCCGATCCTGCGCCGCTATGTCGCAACCGTGGATTCGGAGCTCGACGCCCGAAAGTCGGGCGCGCGGCTGATGTTCATGATGTCGTCGGGCGGACTCACCGCCGCCGAGTTGTTCCAGGGCAAGGACGCGATCTTGTCCGGACCTGCGGGCGGAGTGGTCGGCATGGCCGAGACTGGCCGCGAGGCAGGCTTCAAGAAGCTGATCGGCTTCGACATGGGCGGCACCTCGACCGACGTGTCGCACTA
>CAKZHN010000383.1 GCA_936924235.1 uncultured Rhodoplanes sp.
GGTTTCTCGTGGCGGCCGCGAGCTCGCTCAGCGTAGCAGAGGTGACGGCCATCGCCAGGGTTCGATCGGAGTTCGCCGAGAAGGTCTGCTGGGATGAGCCCATTGTCGTGGACAAGCATTCGCTCGGCGGCGTGCCGGGGAGCCGCATCACCTTGATCGTCGTGCCGATCGTCGCGGCGCATGGGCTTGCGATCCCCAAGGCGTCATCGCGCGCCATCACGTCGGCGGCCGGCACCGCAGACGCGATGGAGACCGTGGCCAAGGTCGACCTCGACATTCACGATGTCCGCCGTGTGGTCGGCGCGGCGCGCGGCTGCATCGCCTGGAACGGCAAGCTCAATCACTCCGCGCTCGACGACGTGATGAACGCCATCACCCGGCCGCTGAAGCTCGACAGCGTGAAATGGTCGGTCGCCTCGATCCTGTCCAAGAAGGTGTCGGCCGGCGTGACCCACGTGGTTGTCGATCTGCCCTACGGCCAGTCGGCAAAGCTCAAGACCGAGCGGCAGGCGGTCGAAACCGCCGAGCTGCTGCGCGGCGTCGGCGTGGCGCTGGGGCTCGTGGTCGAAGCGTATCCGTCGCCCGGCGATCAGCCGATCGGCCGCGGCATCGGTCCGGCGCTCGAGGTACAGGACGTCGTGGCGGTGCTCGAAGGACGCGCCGATGCACCGGCGGACCTTCGCGACAAGGCGCTGACGTTCGCGAGCCGCATCCTGCGCTGGGCGCCCGGTATCTCCAGCGAAGCTGCCGCACGATCGCGCGCCGAGAAGCTGCTGAGTTCCGGAAAAGCCAAGCTCGCCTTCGACCGGATCATCGATGCGCAGGGCCGCCGCGAGCCTGCGGCTCTTCCGGGCACGCTGACTGCCGAGGTCTCGGCCAAGAGCTCGGGCACCGTCGGTTCGGTCAACGGCTGGCGGATCGCCGAGATCGCACGGACCACCGGCGCGCCGTGGGACTTCGGCGGCGGACTTGAGCTTCGCGTGCGTCCGGGCGAGCAGGTCCGGGCCGGAGACGCGCTTTACACGATCAGATCGAACAGTCCGAAGGGCCTCGCCGAGGCGGCGGCTGCCGCGGCGGCGGACGATGGTTGCGAGATCGCGTAGACTTTTGTGTACATACCAACCGGTAGCTTCGAACCAGGGACCAAGGTGCGCTCATGCTGGATCTTTTCACGGTAGGCCGTCTCGTCGACATGTGGCTCGCCGAGGACATCGGCCATGGTGACCTGACTGCGCTGTCGATGATCGAGCCGGACGCCAAGGCGACGTTCCACATGAACGCCCGCGAGGAGCTGTCGCTCGCCGGCGTTGACGTGGCGGCGATGTGCTTCAAGCGCTACGATCCGAACGTCTCGGTCGAAGTGAAGACCCAGGACGGCACGCGCTGCCAGAAGCAGACGCTGCTGCTGGCGGTGTCGGGCCCGGCGCGCAGCCTTCTGACCGTCGAGCGCACCGCGCTGAATATCACCCAGCACCTGTCAGGCATTGCCACAGAGACCGCGCGTTGGGTGGCCGAGATCAAGGGAACCAAGGCGCAACTCATCGACACCCGCAAGACGACGCCGGGCCTGCGCGCGCTGGATAAGCACGCGGTGGTGTGTGGCGGCGGCGCCAATCACCGCCTCGGGCTCGACGGCGGCGTGATGATCAAGGACAACCACATCGCGGTCGCAGGCAGCATCACCAAGGCCGTGCAGCGCGCCCGCTCGCGCATTCCCGGTTTGGTCAAGATCGAGGTCGAGTGCGACCGGCTGGAGCAGGTCCGCGAGGCGGTCGAGGCCAAGGCCGACATCATCATGCTCGACAACATGCCGCTCGATCAGATGCGCGAGGCGGTGAAGTTCGTCGGCGGCCGGATTCCGCTGGAGGCGTCGGGCGGCGTGCGCTTCAACACGGTGCGTGCGATCGCCGAAACCGGCGTGGATTATGTGTCCACCAGCAAGACGATTCAGGCGGCTCCCGCGGTCGACATCGGACTGGATGACGCCTGAGCGTCATGACGCCTTGGAGCACGAGCGTTTTTGGTCTCGAGGCGGGCGCACTCTTGATCCGTCATCCTGAGGCGCGAGCGTAGCGAGCCTCGAAGGATACGGCCCCCCGTTGCATCAGTGGGGCCGTCGCCCTTCGAGGCTCGCTCGCTTCGCTCACTCGCACCTCAGGGTGACGGAGATAGAGCACCGGCGCGGCTTCGACCTCGAAAGCTAGCGCGCGTCCTGTTCGTCGGTGTACCAGGACGGCTTCTCGGGATAGTGCGGGCCGTCATAGACCTCGATCACCACGGTCTCCTCGTGGGCGATCGCCGGGCCATGCACGTTGCCCTTCGGGTTGCAGTAGAACGAGCCTGCGGTGAGCACCACGCCGGTCGAGGTGTATTCGTACTTGCCGCTCAGGCAGATCATGAACTGGTTCGAGGCATGATAGTGCGGCTGAGGGATGCCTGAGCCCTTGGAGAATTTGATGAACGCGATCGACGCGCCGGTCTCCTCGTTCCTCCACAGCATCTTCTCAGAGATGCCCTTCAGCGACTTCTCGCGCCACGGCATCTTGCCGGAATCGATCAGGATTTCTTCGAGCTTCGGCGCGCCCTCGGGCAGTTTGATCATCGGATCCTCGTTCGTTGGTTGAGGAACCTTACACCGGAAGCTTCTGAAAGTCCGTCGAGAAGGAATGCATGCGGCGCGCGCCGTCCTTCGTGATCGTGATGGTCTCGGCGAAGACGCAGCCGGTCTCGCCGTTGTGCCACTTCGGATCGAACAGGTCGATGTTCATGGCGAACACCATGCCGGGGCGGAATTCGTCGCCGATCGCCTTCAGCGCGCCTTCGTCGGCGCCGAGCGCATGGTGGCGGTAGCGCGGATATTCCAGCGAGGCGAGGCCGTGGCCGTGGATGCCGGCCTCGCAGATGCCGAAGCCGGAGCCGGTGATGACGTCGCGCACCGCGTTCATCACCGATGAGATTTTCGCGCCCGGCTTGAACAGGTCGAGACCCTTGCGGTAGGCCGCGAGGCACGCCTCGTAGATGTCGAGATAGCGCGGCTCGGGCTCGCCGAGGCAGAAGGTCCGCTCGACATGGGTGTAGTAGCCGCCGAACTTCGGATGCATCTCGCAGATGATCATGTCGCCCTTTTCGAGCGGGCGGGTGGTCGGCACGCGGAACGGATGCGGGTAGGGGTGCTTGTCGGCCGCGAACAGGAACAGCGTCGGCTCCTCGCCGCCGTTGGCCAGCATGGTCTGCATCATGGCGGCGTAGACTTCGCACTCCTTGACGCCCGGCCGCGCCACGTCCCGGCACTTCGCCAGCATCAGGTCGCCGAGCCTGGCGGCCTTGTCGAGCGCCTCGATCTCCTCGTCGCTCTTGATGACGCGGAGCTTCTCCATCATGTCCTGCAGGTTGACCAGCTCGACGCCGGGCAGGCTGTCCTTGATGCGGGTGAAGCTCGAGTGCGGCGTCCAGCCGTCCGGATCGAGCGGGCCGGCGAGCCCGTCGATGCCGACCTTGCCCTTGGTGAGCTTCAGCTCGGTCAGCCGGCCGACCACGCTGTCGCCGAACGTGCCCTTGCGCGGCCGCACGTCGGCGACCCAGTTCTGCGCGCCCTTCCAATAGTCGGTGAACACCGGCGAATAGATGAAGCTCGTCGGCTCGCCTTCGAGCGGGAACACCAGCACGTTGTTCTCGGCATTGCCGCCGATCGGGCAGAGATAGCGCGCGTTGGCGATGTTGAAGTCCCACATCGACGGCCAGCCGAACAGCACCAGCGCGTCGAGGCCGCGCGCCGCCATCTCCTTCCGAGTGAGCGCCCAGCGCCGGTCGCGTTCCTTGAGCGACAGGATCGGATATTCGGTGAGCTTGCGCATGGTGTGTCCTTGAGCGTTCGGGTCAGACGCCGAGCTGCTTCAGCGCCGCAAGATAGTCCGCGATGCCTTTTTCGAGATCGTATTCCGGCTTGTAGCCGAGCTCGTTCCTGGCGCGCGAGATGTCGTAGACGCCGGTGGCCGGATAGGCGAAGCCATAGAAATTCAGGCCGCCGCCGATCTGCATCTGTGCGTTCGGAATGTGCTTCTTGATGACGCGCTCGAAGTCGCGCAGCGTCACGCCCACGCCGGTGCCGATGTTGTAGACGCGGCTCTTCACCTTGTCGGCGATGGTGGCGAGATAAATGCCGAGCGCCGAGTCCTTGTTGTAGATGAAGTCGTCCTTGTCGTCGCCGCCTTGCTCGAGCTTGAACGGGATGCCGTGCGCCGGGTTTTCGACGATGCGGCTCATCACCGCCATCGGGCCGTGGCGCGCGGTCTTGCCGGGGCCGTACGTCGAAGCGAAGCGCAGCGACACCGTCTCGATGCCCATGTTGTCGTTGTAGTAGGTGCAGACGTTCTCGCCCATGAACTTGGCGGAGTCGTAGATGCGCTTGGGCTTGGCCGGCAGATCCTCCGACATCGGCTTCCAGACAGGCGAGCCGAACTCGCCGGTCACCGGGCCGTAGACGCCTTTCGCCGACGTGAACACCACGCGTTTCACGCTGAGCGCACGCGCCGCCTCCAGCACGTTGACCAGGCCCATCACATTGACCTGGATGCTCAGCGCCGGATTGCCCGCCGACACC
>CAKZHN010000384.1 GCA_936924235.1 uncultured Rhodoplanes sp.
CGGTCGGGATGCACCATCTGCAGCATGCCGTCATAGAGCGCGGTGCTGCCGGACACGGTGCGATGCTCGCCGACCGGCAGGAGCTTTTCTAGGTAGTCGCGCTTGGCGTGGAAAAAGGTCAGGACCATGTCGCCGGTCTCGTCGCTGGCATAGACCTGATACGGCATGCGGGGCCGGTTCGGCGGCGGCGGACGATGGCGCTCGACCGTCACACCGACCGTGACGATGCTGCCCGGCACCACGTCACGAAGCATCGGCCGCGCGCGCCGGTCGATGGTGCCGGTCGGCAGATGAAAGAGCAGGTCCACCACCCGCGCGGGCATGTCCTCGCCGCGGTCGAACAACCGCCGGTACAGCTTCTCGAACTTCGGGCCGGTGCCCGGAAGCACGGTCAATGCGGCAAACAGCGGGTCAAGCAGCGATGGACGCATGTCCGGTCCTTTGGCATGCAAGCTGCACGGGTTTTTGACGCGCTTCAACCAATGCGCATAGGTTGGGGGATAACGGAGTAAGCATGATGACCTGGTCAAAATGGCTGCTGACTGCGGCTTTCGTGGTGCAGCCGCTGGCGGTGCAGGCCCGAGCCCAGGACTACCCGACCCGCCCGGTCAGCATGGTCGTGGCTGCCGCGGCCGGCGGCCCGATCGATGTGTTCGCCCGCATCATGGCGGAGCGGATGTCGCCTGCGCTCGGGCAGCGGCTCATCGTCGAGAACATTGGCGGCGGTGGCGGCACTCTGGGCGGCCAGCGCGTCGCCCGCGCCGAGCCGGACGGCTACACGACATTGCTGGGCACAATCGCCACCCATGCCAATCCGCAGCTCTACAGCGACAAGCCGCTCTACGATCCAATCAACGATTTCGTCCCCGTGGCGCTGATGGCGGAAATCCCGCTCATTCTGATCGCGCGCAAGGATCTGCCGGCCAACAATCTCGAAGAGTTCATCGCCTACGCCAAGGCCAACGAAGGCCTGCTGAACTACGGCTCGGCCGGCGTCGGCTCCTCGGCGCATCTCGGCTGCGTCATGCTGGAGCAGGCGATCGGCGCCAAGTTCCAGCACGTGCCGTATCGCGGCACCGGTCCTGCGATGCAGGACCTGATCGCGGGCCGCATCGATTTCCTCTGCGACATCGCGGTCACGGCAGTGCAAGCGATCGGCAACGGCAACGTGAAGGCGCTGGCCAACTTGTCGTCGACCCGCTCTCCCGTGCTGCCCGATCTGCCGACGGCGGCCGAGAAGGGCCTGCCGACCGTTGCGGCCTACACCTGGGCGGCGCTGTTCGTACCGAAGAACACGCCCGAGCCGGTCGTCACCAAGCTCAACAGCGCCGTGCTGACCGCGATGGACGGCAAGGGGCTCCGCGAGCAGCTCGAGAGCGTCGCCGCCACCATGGTGGCGCCGGAGCGCCGCACGCCGGCCTATGCGGCGACCTTCGTCAAATCAGAATGGGACAAGTGGGGCGCGGCAATCCGCGCCGGAGGTGCTATTCCGCAATAGGCCACGCTGATTTATTCATGGACCGTGCAGATCGATTCTGACGGCAGGGCATTGCGGGCGCGGACTTTCCTTCTGGCGGTGCTGCTCTCGATCGGCGGGCTCGTGGGTCCGGCGGCGGCGCAGCAGCGCGATCCGCCGGGCACGCCTGCGGCCTATGGCGCGGTGTTCGATCAGTGGGTGGCGCGGCGCGCGCCGAAGACCGCGATCCTGGTGGTCCGGCGCGACGGCAAGATGGTGTTCGCCAAAGGCCACAACATCGACCCGGTCGAGCCCACGCTGATCGCAAGCCTGTCGAAGCCCATCACCGGCGCCTGCATCGCAACGCTCATCCGCGATGGCAAGATCGGCTTCACCACCCCGCTTAGTCAGGCGCTGTCCGGCTTCTTCGAGACCTTCGGCCCGCCCTCTGACAG
>CAKZHN010000385.1 GCA_936924235.1 uncultured Rhodoplanes sp.
TCGCGTCCAGCCATTGAAGGCGGCCCCCTCATCGGGGGCGGACGGTGACTGCGCCTCCCGGTCCGTGGGTACGAACCACGGATGCGGGCGCCGCCTCCCCGCTCCGCCAACGGCACGTCTCCGGAGACGCCCTCAGTGAACGGGGATGGCGAGGAATATAGTCCAAGACAAAGTGTGCGTCAAGTGTACAAAAATTTGGTCGCAAGGCAGCGACAGAAGCTCGGATTTATTCACATTTACAATATGTTAACCTAATCCTAACCGCTGTCACTCGTACTGAAGCACAATCATCTATTTGCATTGTTCTTGATTTGTTCTAGGATGGCATGACATGTCGACGTCAACGCAAATCGAGTGGACGGACGCCACTTGGAATCCCGTCACCGGGTGCTCGAAGATCACCCGAGGATGTGACTTTTGTTATGCGGAGCGCTTTTCAGAGCGCTTCCGAAACGTTCCAGATCATCCGTTCCAAAATGGCTTTGATCTAACGCTGCGACCAGACCGCCTGGCGCAGCCGCTCCAATGGCGTCAGCCGCGGCGAATTTTTGTGAACTCGATGAGTGATCTCTTTCATAAAGAGATTCCAAGCCATTTTATCGACTCTGTCTTCGACACGATGGAGGCGGCAAACTGGCACACGTATCAGGTGCTGACAAAGCGCAGTTCATTGCTGGTCAGATATCTTCGTAGTCGGTACGAACGCGGTCTGGCGCCGCCACACATCTGGCTTGGCGTCTCCATTGAAGACGGCAAAAACGTCGTTCGACTGAAACATTTGCAGACAGCAAATGCTTCGACAAAATTTATATCGTTCGAACCCCTTATAGGCCCCGTGGGACGGTTAGATTTAAGCGGGATCGATTGGGCCATTGTGGGCGGCGAAAGCGGTCCTCGCGCGCGACCAATGGCCGAAGAATGGGCGATAGAAATCCGCGATCAATGCAAAGACGCTGACGTTGCATTCTTCTTCAAACAGTGGGGCGGAGTTCGTCCAAAGTCTGGCGGAAGACTCCTTGCCGGTCGCGAATGGAACCAATATCCGTCAGTTGTCGAGACTAGGCGTCTGGAAGTAGCAAACGCTATGTAAAGAGGAGAGATGTGGCCGATCCATACTCTGATCGCGAGCAAACTGGAGCCAAGCATTTTATTCTCAAAAGCTACCTTCAAGCGCTCGCATTTAAGGTCTTAACTTTTTCTGACGTGACCTACGTCGACGGCTTTTCCGGCCCTTGGAAAACCAAGACCGAAGACTTCAGTGATTCTTCTTTTATGATTGCAATTTCTGTGTTGAGAGACGCACAGAAAAAGATCAACGAATCTCGCGGCATACGCAGGCGAATCCGATGCTTCTTTACGGAGAACAACCCCGAGGCATTTTCACGACTTCAAAAGGCAGTCGCGCCATTTCACGATCCGGCCAATAGATTTGAAATCAGGACCGAACCTGGAAAGTTTGAGGACGCGATCAGCGAAATCCAAAATTTCATTGGCGCATCCTTTCCGCTGATATTTATCGATCCCACAGGTTGGACTGGCTATCCATTTGAGAAGATTAGCCCGCTGTTTGCCCGCGCAAAATGCGAAGTACTGATCAACTTCATGTACGAATTCATAAATAGATTCTCATACAGCGCCGATGAAGAAATTATTGCGTCGCTGGCACCAATCTTGGGAGGACTCGATTGGCCGGAACGACTTGACCAGAACCTTCCTCGTGGCCTTGCTGTCGAGAAGTTGTTTCGAGAGACGCTCAAGTTTGTCGGGAAATTCGATTTTGTGGTTTCGACTAAGATAGACAAGGCGGCGGCTGAACGCCCCCATTTCTTCATTGTGTACGGAACGAAAAGCCCGGATGGGCTAAAGACATTTAGACAAACAGAATATGATGCATTACGCGAGCATGCGAAGAATCGTGCGAATGCGCTGGAAAGGAAGCGAGAACAGCGGCTGAATACGGTTGATATGTTCGCAGGCCACCAAGCTGAGGTACAAGAGACAACAATTGATCAGATTGTAGTTGAGCAAAAAGCACAAGCTTCGGCGCGGCTGGTGGAAGCACTAACCAAACACGGCGCATTGAAATTCCCGACGATCCTCACCGGATTGCTTCAGGCCTACATGCTCCGCGAGACAAATGTCAAAGACATCTGCGTGGACCTTTTTAGGGCTGGCACAATCGAAAACACCTGGGGTGGTGGCAGTCGAAAGCCGAACGATGCCACTCTGATCAAGCTGACCGCCAAGCCAACCTCCAACACGAAACAGTCCGATTGACTGTTCGCGTAACGCACCCGCCTAAACCTCCTGCGCCAGCGCCCGATAGCTCTGCGCCACCAGGCCCGCGACGAGATGGTCGGCCGAGCCCGGCTTCTTCTCCCACTCGCCGAGCTGTTCGGAGTTGCCCACCACCATCCGGCATCGCTCGAAGCGCGCGTCGGTGAACTCCTGCAATGCCGCCTCGAGCGGCCGCTCCGAGTGCAGGTAACGCGCGAGCACGACCGCGTCCTCGATCGCGATGGTGGCGCCGCTGGCGAGCTGGGGCGTCGTCGTATGGGCGGCGTCGCCGATCAGCATGACGCGGCCGCGATGCCACGGCTTCGGCATGATCATGGAAAACACCGGACGGCAGATGATCTTCTCGGGGTTGCTCACCTCATCGCGGGCGCGGCCCAGGGTGCCGCCGAATTCGGCGAGAAGACCGCGAAGGATTCCGGGCAGCTCCTCGTCGCGCCACCGCGGGCGCTCCGGAATGTTCTGCAGCAGATAGATATACATCTCCTTCTGCGAGACCGGATTGAAGCCGGACTTGATGGTCGGTCCGAAATACGAGTAGCGGCCGGTCACCTCGGCGGGGCGATTGACCGTCGCGCGCCAGTTCATCTGTCCGGTGTAGTAGGGCCGCATTTCTGTGCCAAACAGCCGGTCGCGGATCGTGGAGTTGGAGCCGTCGGCGCCGACGACCAGATCGAAACGATCTTTCCTGCCGTCGGTGAACTCGACATCGACACCGGAGGCGTCCTGCGACAGCGAGGCAATGCTGGTGCCGAGACGAATGGGCACGCCGCTCTTTTCGAGCTGCTCCGCGAGAACACCGTGGACCTCGTGCCGCATGATTCCGATCGTGCAGGGATAGGGTTGCCCCAGCAGGTTCGGCAGATCCACCGTCCCGGTGACATTGCCGGCGGCGTCGCAGGTCTTGAAGAACGACTGGGGAAATCCGCGCGACACGCAGTCGTCCAACACGCCGACCGTACGCAGCGCACGCAACGCCGGTCCTTGCAGCGTGATGCCGGTGCCGGGCTCGCTGAGCGCCGGCCTGATCTCAACGATCTGACACGACGTGCCGCGCCGGCCGAGCGCCAAGCCCAGCGTCATCCCGGCCATGCCGGCGCCAACGATCAACACGTTGCGAGGCTGCTGCATCAGTCACCTTCCGCTAGTCATCAAAGCCAAGCCAGTGCGTAAAGTCTTCGAGAGGCTGGCGCGGCATGTTCAGCCGGTTCACCGGCGCCTGTTCGTCAGCATACCCAAGCGACATGCCACAGGTCACCGCCTCCTGCGGACCCAGACCAAGCTGCTCGGCGATGATGGACTGAAAACGCACGAATGAGACCTGCGGGCATGTTGCCAATCCGCGGACCTGCGCGGCAAGCATCAAGGTCTGAATGAACAGGCCGTAGTCCAGCCAGCTGTGCTTCGTCAGTGTCGAATCGATCGTGAAGATCAGCCCAACCGGAGCACCGAAGAAAGTGAAGTTGCGTCCACTCTGGCGCGCGCGTGCCGCCATGTCTTTCCGGTCGACGCCGACCGCCGTGTAGAGACGATTGCCGAAGTCATTGACGCGCGACTCGCAATCCGGCGGCAGTGCCTGGGGAAACGGCGAGAAAGCCGGCACCGCATGGCCGACGTGCGCCTGCAGAAGCGCATCGCCCAAGGCTTGCCTGGCCTTTCCGGCAAGGACGTAAACGCGCCAAGGCTGGGAGTTGAAGTTGCTCGGCGCAGCGCGCGCGGTCTCGAGGATTTGCCTGAGCTGCTGCCTTGGCACCGGTTCGGGCCGGAAGGCGCGGGTCGCCGTGCGCGCGCCGAGAACGGTATCGAATATTGCAGCCGCCTCAGGATGCATCGCCGCCCCCCGTTCGATGAACTCGCGGCCGCTGCCGGCAGCGCCCACGGCGCGTATCGACCCACGCCGTCCCGGCTTCGGCTTCGGGACGCTACGCCGCAACCGACGCGGCGTAGTCCGGCACCGGCGGCTGGCCCTCGAAGATGCCCCGCTCGTGAATCCAGGCCTGGGTCTTCTCGTACATCTCCTGCGTATAGGGCAGGAACACGATGCGCTCGCCGGTCGAGAAGCGGCGCGTGTCGACCTTGTCCCTGTAGCGGTCCGGAATTTCGTTGCGGTAGTAGTGACGGTACTTCTCCGGCGCGAAGTCGAGCTCCATCTGGGCCCGCTTCATGCCGTTCATGTACTTCTCGACGTCGCCCTCATCGACGTTCAGCGGGAACATGAACGCGATCATGAAGGACGCGTCGACGACCTTGCGGAAGCCAAGCTGCTCCAGCACCTGGAACGAAAGCCCCCAGACGCTGACGGCCGGCAGATCGCGGCCGACACCGATGTCGACCCGGGCCCAGATCGATCCGCCGAAGCGAAGCTTGATCTGATCGCGCGGCATGTAAGGCTCGAGCGACTGGATCGTGGTGTAGTGGCTGCCGGAGTGATAGCCGACCGCGATCTCCTGGCCGGCGAGCTGCTCCGGCACGGTGATCGTCGACTCGGGCGGCACCATGATGCCGCCCGGCGTGAACACGTAGGACTTGCCCCACATCCTGCCGATCTTTTCGGACGCAGCCTGGTTCACGGTCCAGTGACAGGCGCAGGAGATGTCGGACTTCACGCCCTTGTTGCCGCCGCCCTTCTCGTAGGACTCGAAGGCGCCTGCCTTCAGGTCGGCGACCTTGCCGGACGTGTCGACCAGCTTTTTGGTGTCCGACGACGGACCGCGCTGGAATTCGTAATCCAGCCCTTCGTCGCGGAAGTAGCCCTTCTCGTCGGCGATCCACTCCTGCAGCCGGCCATGCGGCTGGATGATGAACTTGGCCATCCGGTGCATCCTTGCGTGCGACGGGCCGGCTCAACACAACGCGTTGAGCGCGAGACCAGAGCCGGAAGGATACACCCCGACGGCCCCGGCGCAATCACTCCGGCATGTCCTCGATCTCCTCGGTGACGAGATCGCCCTTTGGCGTCACCAGTTCCCGATTGAGCCTGCCCCGCGCCATCTCATGGAGCCGCTCGCTGATCCGGGGATCGCGCTCCATCAGCGCGTGGATGTCGCCGGCGTCGAGCGCGAGCAGGCTCGTGCGCGTCACCGCCGTGATGGTGGCCGAGCGCCGCGCCCGCTTCAGCACCGCCACCTCGCCGAAGAAATGCCCGGTGCCGAGCCGCACCAGGTTGTCCGACAGCATGATCTCGACCTCGCCGCCGGCGATGAAATACATCGAGTGCGCCGGATCGCCGCGCCGCACGATCACGGCGCCCGGCTCGAACTGCTGGGCGCGCAGCAGCCGCATGATGGCCGCGATCTCGGCGGCATCGAGGCCCGAGAACAACGGCACCTTGGCCACCATGCTCCAGGTCACGACGAAATCCCGCCGGTGGATCTCGGTGTTGAAGGCATTGGCGATGATGCCGACCGGCAGCGCGATCATGATCAGGCCGAGAAAGATCGTGACCCCGGCGACGACCTTGCCCAGCAGGGTCACCGGCACGACGTCGCCGTAGCCGATGGTGCCGAGCGTGACGATCGCCCACCACATCGCGTCCGGAATGGTGCCGAGCTTCTCCGGCTGCACACGGCCCTCGGCCAGATGCATCACGGCCGCGGCGAGCAGCGTGATGCCGCACAGGATGACGAAGCAGCCGAACAGGG
This sequence comes from uncultured Rhodoplanes sp., assembly GCA_936924235.1. Classification (GTDB taxonomy): domain Bacteria; phylum Pseudomonadota; class Alphaproteobacteria; order Rhizobiales; family Xanthobacteraceae; genus Z2-YC6860. Next base: position 5,937 of record CAKZHN010000385.1, read on the forward strand.
CGCGGCGCTCGCCGTAGAGCACGTCGAGCAGCGAGCGCATCGCCGGCGAATAGCGCGCGACCTTGAGGAAGCGCACCATCCGCAGCACCAGCAGGAAGCGCCAATCCGGCGGCAGGAGCAGCGTGAGCCAGAACGGCAGCACGGCCACGAGATCGACCAGTCCCGGCGCGCTGATCGCGTAGTGCCAGCGCGCCGCCAGCGCCGAGTGCCGCCGGAACGGCGTGTGCTCGACCGCCGCCCAGAGCCGCAGACCATATTCGATCGTGAACACAACGAGCGAAACCCATTCGATCAGCTCGAACAGCCAGGCGTAGCGCTCGCCGAGCGCCGGCAGGGATTCCAGCGCCACGGCCGTGAGATTGATGATGATCAGGCCGATGATCAACCGGTCGACCGCAAGGCTCGCCGTGTCGCCTGGGGTGCCGCGCTCGAGAATCTCGTAGACCCGCCGCCGGAGCTCGTGCGTGGCGGGTTTGTGCGGCTTGGATTCGTGAAGTTTGGCGTCGTGCGCCTTGGCCTCGTGGCCCTTGGTGTCGTGGGATTTGGGGTCTGCTGGCATGGCGTCGCCTGATCGAGGCGACAGCATAGCAGGACAGGACGCGTTGTCCTTGCGGGCGATCAAACCATCCCGGGGGACTTGCCGGCGTTGCGGCTCAGTTCTCGGCGGCTTCTCGGCGGCTCAGTTCTTGGCCGAGCTGCCCTCTGCCGGCAGCGCTTCGAGCGCGAGCGACGACATGGTCATGAGGCGCTGGTCGAGCTCGTCGACGATGGTCAGCGCCTGCTTGCAGCGGGCCTGGTCTTCAGGCTTGAGGCCGACCGAGGTCGCCTCGAGATCGTTGCGGTGACGGATCAGCTTCTTGCGAAGATCGAGAATCTTGGCGAGGTTTGCTGCGACGCTCGTACTCATGAAACGGCCTCGACGAGAACGCTGAAATGACCCCGAGTGTGCGGCCGGCCGGACGAATTGTCACCTGCGCAATGCCTGCGCAACAAGGTGAACGTCGTTAGTGATTAACGGCATGATTGATTAAAACGAGCGCTTGCCGCGCTGCCTGATTCAATCGGGTGGCAGCCCGTGTTCCTCGAGGAAGCGCTCCCTTTGAACAGGATCGTCGGGATTGAATTTGACGATAACTTCGATCCCGCCGTAGCGGCTCCTCTTTTCCGTCACGACCGAATTGTTCGGAATGGTAATTTGCAGCTCTTGCGGCGACAGCCATCGAGGCTGCATCCGATTTTCGACCGGAACAGGTCCCTGCAAAATCAACACATCGCTGTCTTCGTTCGACTCTTCGCCGCGCCGCACCAGCCGAATCCGGTCGAGCACGACCGTCGTAAACGCCGGTCCGTGGCTGCATATGTCTTCGTAGAACAGCGCCGACCAGGCGGCGTCCGGTGACGGCAGCATCGCCACGGTCTGACGCTCGCATCCGGCTTCAGGAGCGGCGTCCGCCGGCCCGGCGCATACGAGAAACATGGCGCACAAAGCCCGTGCCGGGACGCGCCCAAAGAGATGAAGCCCCGCGCTCGTCACTTGAGCCGGACGCCTATTTCTCCCGCCGCGACGGGCGGCCGATGCTCTCGTAGACGAAGCCGCGCCGGATGAGGTCCTCGGGCGGATAGACGTTGCGCAGGTCGACCACCGCGGGCCGCTCGTTCATCACCTGCTTGAGCTGGTCGAGATCGAGCGCGCGAAACTGCTCCCATTCGGTGACGATGACCAGGGCATCGGCGCCCTTGGCGCATTCGTAGGCGTCCTCGCAATAGGTCAGCTCCGGAAGAACCTTTTTGGCCTGCTCCATGCCGATCGGATCGTAGGCGCGCACCTTGGCGCCCATGTCGTGCAGCGCCGTGATCAGCGGGATCGACGGCGCGTCGCGCATGTCGTCGGTGTTCGGCTTGAAGGTCAGACCCAGGATCGCGACGGTCTTGCCGCGCAGGCTCGAGCCGACGGCCGAGACCACCTTGCGCGCCATCGCGCGCTTGCGCGTCTCGTTGACGTGCGCGACCGTCTCGACGATGCGGATCGGCGCCTCGAAGTCCTGGCCGGTCTTGATCAGCGCCAGCGTGTCCTTCGGAAAGCACGAGCCGCCGTAGCCCGCGCCGGCATGCAGGAACTTGGAGCCGATGCGGTTGTCGAGGCCGATGCCGCGCGCCACGTCCTGCACGTCGGCGCCGACGCGCTCGCAAAGGTCCGCGATCTCGTTGATGAAGGTGATCTTGGTGGCGAGGAACGCATTGGCGGCGTACTTGGTCAGCTCGGCGGTGCGCCGGCCGGTGTTGAGGATCGGCGAGCGGTTGAGATGGAGCGGCCGGTAGAGCTCGGCCATGACCTTGGTGGCGCGCTCCTCCTCGGAGCCGACGACGATCCGGTCGGGATGCTTGAAATCCTGGATCGCCGCGCCTTCGCGAAGGAACTCCGGATTGGACACCACCGCGACGTCGACGCCGGGCCGCGCCTCGCGGATGATGCGCTCGACCTCGTCGCCGGTGCCGACCGGCACGGTCGACTTCGTCACCACCACGGTGAAGCCCGACAGCGCGCCCGCGATCTCTTTCGCGGCCGCATAGACGTAGGACAGGTCGGCATGGCCGTCGCCGCGCCGCGACGGCGTGCCGACCGCGATGAACACCGCGTCGGCCTCGGCCACGGGGCCCTTCAGGTCG
>CAKZHN010000386.1 GCA_936924235.1 uncultured Rhodoplanes sp.
CTGGGACGTGGGTACGAACCACGCCTGCAGGCGCCACACCCTGCTCCGCCAACCAGACGTCTCTAGATGACGCCCTCACGTGAGCAAGGCATGCCCGGAATACAGGGTCTGAAAGAGAAGAAAAGATTGTTGTGATTTCGGTGTGAATTCACTGGGGACGGAGCAAACTGCCGGAAATTGCCAAATGACATCAACGCGCTCCGGCCATCGCCAAAGCGTGCGTCGCGGAACGCTCGAGGCTCGATCGCAGCGCCGGTCTAGAACTCGGCGTGGAAGCGGCCCGTGAACACCGACACCGGACCGCGGCCGGCGTTGTAGGCCGGGTTGGCGATGAGCTGATAGTCGAACGTCAGCGTGCTCTCCTTATAGAGACTGATCGCGTAGTACGTCTCCAGGATATCCTCGGTGTGATAGTTGAGCTGGCCGTCGCCGATCAGCACGCCCGTGCCGCCGGCAGCGACGAAGGCCTGGAAGTTCGACGAGATCGAGTTGACCGCGCCGGCGATGCCGACCGTGTCCTCGGGCCGGCCCCACGACTTGCCCTTGATCGAAAGCCCGCCGGACAGGCTCGCGTTGATGTCGGTGAACGCCATGGTCTCGGTCTTGCCGTCGTTCCAGCTCCAGCGCCCGAACAGCCCGACATCATCGGTTACGGACTGCTCGACATTGAAGACGTAGCCCCATTTCAAGCGGCCCTGGCGCGTCTGGCTGATGTCGAGATTGAGCGCCGGATTGGCCAGCGTGTCGCTGAAGCTGCCGGTGAACGCGCTGTTGACCCAGCCGATGGTGCGAAGCTTGCCGGGACGGCCGAACAGCGTGTAGCGGTTCTCCAGCTCGACGAGATACTCGCCGCGCTTGGGGATATTCATATCGAAGTAGTTCGAGTTGGATTCACTCGGCATCAGCAGATAGCCGGCGCGGATCGCCCAGTTCTTCTGATTGAACTCGACGAGTGCGCCCCAGCTGTAACCGAGCTGATCGGCCGGAAAGTCGAAGGCGCCCGCGGCCCAGATCGACCAGTTGAGGAACGTGGTGCGCGGCTCGTCCGCATAGGCGTTGTTGCCGACGAAATCGGGCAGGAAGATCCGGCCGACTGTGACCGACACGCGCGACACATCGGTCTTGCCGCCCATGTGCACCGTGTCGCTCTCGATGTTCTCCTGCTCGCCGCCGAGGCCCCAGGTCTGGCGGAGGAAGGCGCGCGAGGTGTTGTAGTGCGGATAGGGAAAGCCCGCCTTCTGCGCCTCGCCGTTCGGAAAGCCCGCGACGCCGAGCGTGCCGTTCAAGCCGAAGCCCTGCGCGATCTCGGGCGCGAAGAAAATCTCACCGCCCTCCCACGGGCGCACGCCGATGAAGGCCGTGGCGCTCGCGGTGTTTTTCGTCTGTGCGTTGGGATTGAGACTTTGCGGCCCGGTGTAAGCCGCGTGAAACGCCGGATAACCCTGCTGGATATAGGTGGTCTGGCCGTGGATCTGCCAGTCCGGCGCGCCGGGTGTGGCCTTCTGCGTAGCCGCGGCGACCTCGGTGCCGGGCGGCAGGAGCTTGTAATTCAGGCCGAGCCGCACCGACTGGAAATCGGCCGATGAGGCCTGGAACGTCGTGCCGCTCGGGAACGTGAGCTGCGCGCCGTCGAGCCGGTCGTAGAGATATTCGAGACGCGCGGTCCACATCGGCGCGAAGGCGAATTCGATGCCGCCACCGGCGCTCCAGCCCGGGCGGATGCGCAGCACCTTCTCGGGATCGCCGATGAGCTGATCGTTCTGATAACGGCCGGCCCCGAGCGCGAGGCCGCCGGTGGCGTAAAGCATCCACGGACCGGACACCGCGCCAACGCGGCCGCGGAAGGTCGAGACCAGGTCCCACTGCTGGGTCGCCACGCCGTTGGCGGTCGGCACCGCGGCAACGACCGTGTTGGACGCGAAATAATTGAGGAACGTGACGTCGGCTTCGACGCCGAGCAGCAAATGTCCGAGGAGATGGTTGTAGCCGAGCTGCGCGCCGCCGATCAGCCCGCTGTAGCGGCCGTGCTGCGAGGCCGGCAATGCCCCGGGATCGGTCGCGGTCACATCCGCGTTGCCACCGCCAAAACCGACATGGCCGCCGAAGTACCAGCCGCTCCAGTCATAGACGGGAACGCGCGCGGTTGCCTTGACGGGCATGGGCTGCGGAACATCGGCCGCAACCGCGGCAGCGGAATACAAAACGAAGCCGGCTGTAGACATAAAGGCCGCGCGCATGGCGCGACGGGTGGACGTAGGCATGTCACTGAACTCTGGCAGAAACGCGGGAAAGTGCTGCTAACCCAGGCGCCAGAGAACGGGAGGTGCACGCGCGTTGAATGCACGTGATGTCAGGATCGAGGAGAGCTCCGGGACCGCCGTTGCCGGCGCAGCCCAGCGGGCGAACGGCGGCATATCGAGCGCCGGCACATCCGGATGGGCGGCCGACGCCGCAAGCTGGCTCAAAACGCAAGCGGCGCAGATAGGGTCATGAGTTGACGACGGCGCCCCGGGGTTGTCGGAACTCGGGAACTCGACGGCCACCGCGACGGAATGCTCAACCGTGGAAACAACCGCGCCGGGGTGAAAGTGGAATGACGCAATGACGAGCTGGATGGCCACCGCCATCAGCGCCAAACACGATCCGGCCCCCGTGTTCCTGCGGAACAAAACCATTGGATCCCCGAGCGCCGACAAGGTTCGGGCAGCCGCTGCCTCGGGTCAAGAGCCCTGCGAGGCTGGATTCTGCTCGGGAGCGCCCCCCATCCGGCCGATGGGCGCGGACGGCTGCAATACCTAGTTGCTGATCGCCGCCGCGCGATCGACCACCTCACGCGGAGCCTGATAGATCTGTTCGATCAGCTTTTGCAGCGCCGGCCCGCTGACGTGACGGATATCGAGCTGCATATTCGCGGCGTCGGCGAGAAACTGAGGATCGCGCAAGGTGAGCCGCAGCGCCTCGCGCAAGGCATCGGCCCGCTCGCGCGGCACCTCGGGCGGCGCATAGAGCGGACGGCCCATTTCGAGCGGCGTGAACAGCAGATCGAAGGCGCTGCGGTCGGCCGGGCTCCGCGCGCTGTCCGATATGAGCGGCACCTGCGGCATCTCTTCGTCCTTTTCCAGGCCCATCTGGAACAGGACATTCACCTTCTTCTCCGTCAGCCACGTGGAGTAGCGGTTCTTCAACTCGCTCCAGCCCATGGCGCAGAAGCCTTCGATCTCGCCACGCTCCAGCGCGATCATGGCTTCGGGTCCGCCGGCATAGCCGGTGACGAGCTTGAACCTGGTGCCGGCCAATGCATTGGCGGCCCTGGCGAACACCGCCGAAGGTCCCGAAGCGCCGTAGCTCCCAACCAGCAGTTCGTGGGTCAACGCATCTTGCAGGTTCTTCACACGCGCTGTGTGCCAGGCGACGCAAGTCGAATGCTCCACGTGGGTGCCGCCGATCCAGGTGAACTTCGACGGCTCGAACTGCGCGCCCTTTCCGCCGAGCAACGGCTCCAGAAAGATCACGCTGTTGGTGCTGACCAGCGCTGTGCCGTCGCGCGGCATCGTCTGATAGGCGCGGTTGGCCGCGACCAGGCCGCCGGCTCCGGGAAGGTGCTGCACCAGCACGACCGGCGTGCCCGGCAGATGGCGTCCCAGATGGCGCGCCACAGCCTGCGAATAAAGGCTCGCGCTGCTGCCGGGCGGCGTGACGACCGTGATGGTGATCTGCTTGCCGGCGTAGAACTGATCGACAGCTTCCTGCGTGACCGCATGATTCATGCCGCCGAACAGCACCGTTGCGACGGCCACCCACCTGACAGGAACCATCATATGGCGCGCGCCTGACCCGTCGTCGCGCCGGAGGACGGCTGCATGGCCGCCAGAGAGCGCACATGCGCGGCGGCCTCGGCGATGGTCCATTCGGGCACCATGATGCCGCCGACAATGGCCACGACCTTTGCTCCCGCAAACCAGCCGGGCTCGATCAGTTCCTTGGAATGGACCCGGTGCACCGGCTTGTTGCGGCGTGCGCAGACCTCGTACACGCTCCGCGAACCGTCGCCGTCATCATCGATCAGCACGACCACGTCCGCGGCTTCGGCCAGCTCCGCGGCCCCGCGCTGGCGATTGTAGGAGTCGCTGCACATCGTCTTCCGGATCTTGACCGGCAGATGCTTCTCCTCGATGAGCCGCATTGTCTCGTGGTACGTTTCGGTGTTGCCGGTGACCTCGCCGACCAGCGCGATCGGGCGGCCGTCGGCAAACGGAAGCGCCTCGATGTCCTCGGCCTTGACGATCGCAAAGCACCGCCGGTCGTGCTCGGCCGCGATCTTGCGGGCGGTGCGGAGATGATGGTTGTCCGCGGAGCCGACCATCGCGATATCGAATCCTCGATGCACCTCCTGCTCGACAACGCGGTCGAGCTTGGCGATGAACGGACAAATCAGGTCGTCGAGGATTTTGACGCCACGACCGGCGAGTTCCGACTTGCCTTCGTCGGGAAGCCCGTGAAACCCGAGCACCAGGCGGTCGCCATCGGCCAGCGTCGACACGTCGTGACTGACCGCGACCTGGTTCAAGCCCGGATAGCGCTTCAGCAGTTCCGGATCGCCACGCTCGATTCGGCGCAGCGTGTCGTAGTCCAGTTTGGAGTTCTGATGCGCGACAGTGAAACCCGGCGTCTGCAACGCATGGTCGCTCATTCCGCGATAGGCCCGGGCGATCCCGATGCAGAAACCGATGCTCGCGGTCAGAACTTCCATGAACGGCTTTCCCTCAAGGCGAAGCCATTCGGGTAGCACGGATCAGGATTGCGGGATACCGGCGAAGGGAAGCCTAGCCCACCGGCACGACCGCGACCGACACCTCGATGCGGTGGCCGCCGGCCGCGATAATGACGCCGTCGACCGGCGCGACGTCGGCATAGTCGCGGCCGACCGCCAGAACAAGATGGTCGTTGCCGGCAAGGATGCCGTTGGTCGGATCGAGGCCGATCCAGCCGGTCTCGGCACCACACCAGGCCAGCGCCCAGGCGTGCATGGCGTCGGCGCCTTCGAGCCGCACCTCGTCGGCCTTCTGCACGGTGCGCAGATATCCGCTGACGTAACCGACCGGCAGGCCGAGTGAGCGCATGCCGGAGATCATGATGTGGGTGAAGTCCTGGCAGACCCCGCGACGAAGCGCGAACGACATCGGCGCCGTGGTGGTCGCCGTGGTGGCGCCGATCTCGTAGACGAACTCTGTCTTGATGCGGTTCATCAGCTCTATCGCGCCTTCCAGCACCGGCCGGCCGGACGGAAAGCTGAGCGCCGCGTAGTCGCGGATGTCGGGATCGAGCGACACCTGCCGGCTCGGAAACAGGAAATGCGCGGGCGACTGCGCGCTGAGATCGGCGCTGGCAAAGGCGGCCGCCCTCACCTCTTCCCACGGCGGCGTTTTCGCAGCATCGCCGGGCGGCCCGTGCTCGACCGCGATGCGGGCCGCGACCTTCACCACCAGGGTGTCGTGCGGCTGGTCGAGCACCACCTCGGTGGTGCGGTTGCCGAAGAAGTCCTGGCCCTCGGTGCGCTCCAGCGGCGCGGGCGTCACGTCGAGCGAAGCCGCGTGCACGCGCTGATGCTGCCGGTCGATCGGCGTCAGCCGCAGCATGTGATGGGCGACGGCGACCGGCGACGCATAGTGATAGGTCGTCGACTGGCGCACGTCGTAGATCATGCATGGGCCTCGTGCTGGGCTTCGGCGTGATGCTGCATGGTGAAATAGGTCGAGCCGATCACGTTGGAGAGCCGCATCAGCGCGTTCTCGGCCTCCGTGAGCACGGCCTCCTTGATCTCGGCGACGTCCGCGGTGCGAAGCCTGGCGGTGAGCGCGGTCGCGACCTGCTCGGGCGGCGACAACCGTCCGTCGTCGCTCTTGGGCAGCGCGGCCAGGTGGGTTTCGATGCGCGTGAGCTGATGCACCATCGAGCGTGGGTTGTTGGGGTCGAGCGCGACCAGGTCGATCACCGGCGCGCGCGACGCGACCATCACGTAGCGCAGCCGGTAAGTGATCTGGCTGTCGGCGAGCTCCAGCAGCACGTCGAGCGAGCCCTCCGCGGGCGTGCCGAAGGCGAACTGCCGCATGAAGCGCGAGGTCGCGAGCGTGCGCTCGATGCGGCGGCCAAGCTCGAGGAAGCGCCAGCCGGCGAGCTGGCTCATGTTCTCCTGCTCCAGGCCCGAGAACGCCGCGATGATGCGAAGCGCCGCGTTGATGCGGTCGAAGATGGCGCTCTCGTTCGGGCCCTGCTCGAACGGCGTGTTGATCATCTCCACGAGATCGGTCAGCGCCCGCCAGGCGTCCGGCGAGAAACGGTCGCGGATCACCGACGCAGCATTGTGCGCGGCGCGGACCAGTTGCGGCAGCGCGCCGGAGAGCTCGCGCTGCTGGAGCGCGGCGGTGGCGAGCAGCGCCGGCTTGGCGCTGAGCATGGCCTCCGGCACCGCATCCCAGAAGCGCAGGAGCCCCGCGATGTCGGCGATCAGCTCGCCGGCCTGAGGCGAGGTGTCGGCGGCGCGGTTGATCAGCGCGCGCACCAGGCGCAGCGTAGCTTCCGCGCGCTCCACATAGCGGCCGAGCCAGAACAGGTTTGCCGCCGCGCGGCTGGGCAGCGCACCGGTGGTGCGGTTGATGGTGATGTGGTCCGGCGCAGGCAGCAGCGTGGTCTGCGGCACCGGCTTGTCGGACAGGATCCAGGCGTCTGCCGTGCGGCCGCCCTGCTGCAGGTTGACGGCGCGGGCGTCGAGATCGTCGGCGATGCGCACGAAGCCGCCCGGCATCACGCGCCAGCCGTCATCGGTGCGCGCCACCAGGAGCCGCAGGATGAACGGCCGCGGCAGGAGCTGGCCCTTGGACCAGACCGGCGTGGTGGACAGCTTCACCGCCTCCTGGGCGACGAAGTCGATGCCGCGGCGGCCTATCGCCTCGATGATCTGCGCGCGGGCCTTGGGGTCGAGATCGCGGCCGATCCCGACCTTGCGATCGGCCTGGACGTTGAGATGGGCCGGGGCATCTCCGGAGAACGCGGAGCCGATCACCAGCTCGTCGAAGCGCGCGAGCGCGTCGGCCCGCACCTTGGGATCGCCGAGCCACCAGGTCGCGACATTGGGCAGTTGCAGCTCCTCGCCGAGCACCGCGGGCGCGAGCGCCGGCAGGAAGCTGAGCATCGCCGGCGCCTCGACCACGCCGGAGCCGAGCGCATTGGCGACGGCGACGGTGCTGTCGCGCACCGCCTGGGCGAGACCGGGCACGCCGAGCCGCGAACGCGCCGAGAGCTCCAGCGGATCGGCGAAGTCGGCGTCGAGACGGCGCAGCAGCACCTCGGCGCGCTTCAATCCGGACACGGTGCGGATGAACACGCCGTCCCGCTGCACGGTGAGGTCCTCGCCTTCAACCAGGAGGAAGCCGAGATAGCGGGCCAGATAAGCGTGCTCGAAATAGGTCTCGTTCAGCGGACCGGGCGTGAGCACGCAGATCGGCGAGTCGTCGCGATGATTGAGCGCGGCCAGCGAAGCCTGGAACGCCTGGAAGAAGCCTGCGACGCGCTCCACGTGCAGCGACGTGTAGATGTCCGGCATGGCGCGCGACAGCGCCAGCCGGTTTTCCAGCGCGAAGCCCGCGCCCGACGGCGCCTGGGTGCGGTCGCCCAGCACCCACCAGCGGCCGTCCGGCGAGCGGCCGACATCGACGCCGTAGAAGCGCAAGTAGGCATCGCCGCGCGGCTTGACGCCGACCATGGGGCGCAGGAATTCCGGATTGCCCGCGACCACCGCGGCGGGGATCCGGCCGTCGCGCACCAGCGTCGCAGGGCCGTAGATGTCGGCGAGAACCGCTTCAAGCAGTTCGGCGCGCTGGATCAGGCCCGCCTGCAGCTCCTGCCATTCGGTCTGGTTGATCAGGAGCGGCACGTGGCTCAACGGCCAGGGCCGCACCGCGCCCTCGGGGTCCTCGTAGACGCGATAGAACACGCCGGAGTCGCGGAGCTGGCGGTCGGCGGCGGCGAAGCGGCGGTTCACCTCGTCGGGCCCGAGCGCCATCAGCATGGACAGGAACGGCCGCCAGTGCTCGCGCACATGGCCGTCGTGATCCATCATCTCGTCGAACACGCGGGGAAACAGGCAGTGATAGCCCGCGAGCAACGGGTCCAAAGCGGCGCTGGAATCAGCGCGCTCCTGTGAGGCGGTGTCGGGCTGAGCCATGTGGCTTCATCAAATCAGAGTCGGTCGGCGCAGGTCGAGCGTCATGGGATATTCCAATGAGCGCTCTTCGGCAGGAATCGTGAACACACCCGGTGTGTGCCCCTTGGTCTCGAACCGCGCAAGACGCCGGGCCTGCGCCTCATAGGCGTTGACCGGGAACGTCTCGTGGTTGCGGCCGCCCGGATGCGCGACGTGATAGACGCAGCCGCCGAGCGAGCGGCCATTCCAGGAATCGTAAATGTCGAGGGTGAGCGGCGAATGAACGTCGATATTCGGCTGCAGCGCCGCCGCGAGCTTCCAGGCCTTGAAGCGGACGCCCGCGACGAATTCGCCGGACCGGCCGGTCGGCGCCATCGGCATGCGGCGGCCGTTGCAGGC
>CAKZHN010000387.1 GCA_936924235.1 uncultured Rhodoplanes sp.
CGACCGATCGGGCTGTTCCGATCAACTGGAATGGGACCACGGAGCCCGAGCCGTGGGTTTGTACGATTTGCATGCGACTGAAGACGCATTCCTGGGATCGGGCTGTGGGCACGCTGGTGGGGTTGGCAGTCGGCGATGCGCTCGGCGCGACGCTGAAGGGCTCCAAGCGCGACGCCGCCCCGCCGGTCTCCGATATTGTCGGGGGTGGTCCGTTCGAGTTGCGCCAGGGTGAGTGGACCGACGCCGCCGCGATGGCGCTGTGCGTTGCGGACTCGATCATGGCGCATCAGGGACTCGACCAGGACGATCTGCTGCGGCGTTTCAGCCGCTGGCTGCGCCACGGCGACAACTCCTGCACCGGCTCGTGCGTCGGTGCCGGCAACACCACGTCCGAGGCGATCCGGCGCTTCGAGAGGAGCGAAAACCTGATCTCGGAGCTGACCGACCCTGAGTTTGCCGGCAGCGGCTCGCTGATGCGGCTCGCGCCGGTGGCGATGTATTGGCACCGCGAGCGGGAGGACGCGCTGAAGGCTGCGCGCGACCAGAGCCTCACCACCCACGGCACGCCGGCCGCGGTCGAAGCCTGTGCTTATTTCGCAGACGTGCTGCTTGATGCCATCGAGTCTCACCCGAAGGAGCATGTGCTGCGGCTGCGGCCATGGCCGGCCGACAAGGACGTCGATGCGGTCGCATGCGGCTCCTGGATCGGCAAGCAGCGCGCGGACATCCGGTCCTCGGGCTACGTGATCCACACGCTCGAAGCCGCACTGTGGTCGGTGTCACAGGCCGAAAATTTCCGTGACGCCGTGGTGCTGGCCGCCAACCTCGGCGACGACGCCGACACGGTTGCGGCGGTCACCGGGCAGCTCGCCGGCGCGGTCTGGGGCGTGTCCGATATCCCGAAGGCCTGGATCTACCGGCTGGCGTGGCAGCAGCGCATCCGAAAGCTCGCCGCCGCGCTGTTCCATGGCCGCAATCCGGAGATGAACGACGATCAGCGCAAGGCTCTGTCCCGGTAGCCCGACGTCCTCTCGGGCTGACGCACTCTTGGGCCGACGACTCTTGGGCTACAGTACAGCCCGATGTCGCGCGCACCGAGCCCGTCCCACCCGCTGACCAAAGCCCAGGCCAGGAGCATCTGGCTCGATGCCCAGCGGCTGACCGCGCCGGCGCCGTTCGGCGCAGGGTCTGACGCAACGCGTGCCGCGATCGAGCATCTCGGCTACGTGCAGATCGATACGATCAATGTGATCGAGCGCTCGCACCACCACATCCTGTGGTCGCGCATTCCGGCCTATCGGCGTGAGGATCTGCGTCAGGCCCAGAGCGTCGACAAGAGCGTGTTCGAATACTGGACCCACGCCTTATCTTACGTGCCGACCAGGGACCTGCGGTTCTTCCTGCCGGCGATGCGGCGCCATCGCCGGGAGGGGCACCGGTGGCTCTCCACGGTCACCAGCGCCGACATGCGCAAGGTGATGAGGCTCATCCGCAAGGGCGGGGGGCTGACGATCCGCGACATCGACGACGACGTGCTGGTGGACAAGACCCATCTCTGGGCGAGTCGCAAGCCGTCGAAGCGGGCGCTGCAACTTGGTTTTTACACCGGCGTGCTGACCATCAGCGAGCGCAACGGGATGCTGAAGACCTACGAGCTGATGGAGCGGCACTTCGGCTGGAACAAGCCGCCGAAGCCCGCATCGGCTGCGGAGTTCGTGAGCTACCGGCTCGACCGCGCGTTGCGCTCGCAGGGCATCGTGAGCCTCGATTCCGTCTGCTACATGGACGCGCCGAGCAAGGCCGCGACCCGGCGCTTGATCGAGCAGAAGGTCCGCCGCAACGAACTGATCCCGATCGCGCTGGACGGCGCGGGCAAGATCGAACACTGGGCCCGTCCGGACGCGGTCGGCGCCGCAGGCCCGGACCCCGGCCTGGTGCACATCCTGTCGCCGTTCGATCCGCTGATCATCCAGCGCAAGCGCACGCACTTTTTCTTCGATTACGAGCATCGCTTCGAGGCCTATGTGCCGAAGCAAAAGCGGGTGTTCGGCTATTTCGCGCTGCCGGTGCTGGTCGGCGACGCCATCGTGGCTGCGGTCGACCTCAAGACCGACCGCCAGAACCGGAAGGTGCTGGTGCAGAAATGGACGTGGATTGGGAAGGGTCAGCGCCGGGTTTTGAAACCGGCGATTGAGCAGGCGCTGCATCGCTTCGAACGCTTTCAGCTTTCGCAGTAGTCCACGGACGGTGAGGCGCTTCGTCTTTTCTGCTTTTCGCAAAGGTGTTTTCAATTCCTGTGACGCGCCTCGCAAAGCCACGCTCACGCGTGTCTTTCGCGGCCGTTTGCTTTCATTGAAAGGTGCGTTCTGATCGCGCGGCTCAATCGCTGCGGCGATTCCTTCTAGCGTCTAACCACGGTGACACGAGCAATCGGGCTCGCTGTCGAACCGGAAGCTGGAGGAAGCCATGATCAGAACTATCGCTATGATCGCTGCCGTTTCGACCCTTGCGCTGACCGCGTCGGCTGCTGGCGCGGGGGAGCGTTCGGGCAAGCTGCAGCGATCGGATCGCGAGACGGCCATTCGCGAATGCAACGCCTCGCGCAGCGGCTACGGCAACATCGGCTGGGGCGTGCGCGGTGACGCGATCTACCGGTCCTGCATGGCCGATCGCGGCCAGCCGGAGTAAGGCGGTTCGGGCCGACGAATGAGCGCGGAGCCTCGCTGGCTCCGCGCTCTTTTTCATATCAACGATCGGAGCCCGATTTCAGTGGCTCGGCGCGCCGCCAGCGCCGGGCTCGACCCGCCGCAGCAGGCAGACCAGCACGACGCCCACCAGAAACGTCGCGCCCATCAGGAAGAAGCAGTCGCTGAAGGCCATGATGAAGCTCTCGCGGCGGGCAATGCCGTCGATCGCCGCGTAAGCGCGCATCTGCGCGAGGTCGGGCGCCGAGCCGAGCAATATGAATTGCCGGATCAGCGCCGTGATCCGCTCCTGGGTCAGCGGGTCGAGCGCCGAGATGTGCTCGACGATGACGTTGGAATGGAAATGCTCCCGCCAGGTCAGCACGGCCCCGACCATCGAGATGCCGACCGCGCCGCCGAGGTTGCGCACCACATTGAACAGCCCTGACGCCGATCCCGCCTGGGCCGACGGAATTTTCGCCATCGCCACGCCCGACACGGACTGCATGATGAACGGCATGCTGATGCCCCGGACGATGTTCGACCACATCATCTGGTCGTAGGCGGAATCCACGGTCATGAAGATGTTCATGAAGCAGCTCGCCGCAAAGATCAGGCAGCCGATGCCGATCAGGATCCGGTTGTCGATCCGCGACGACAAACGCAGCACGACGGGCACCACGGCCAGTTGCGGCAGGCCGAGCCACATCATCGCTTCGCCGATCTGGAACGGGCTGAAACCCTGGATCTGGGAGAGATAGCGCGGCACGAGAAACACGGTCCCGTAGAGGCCGATGCCGAGGATTGCGTTAATCACCGAGCCGAGCGCGAAGTTCCTTTCGGTGAACAGCCGGAGATTGACCAGCGGCTCTTTTTTCGCGAGTTGCACGCCCACGAACAGCACGAGGAAGATCGCCGCGATCCAGGCGCAACGGACGATGAAGTCGGAATCGAACCAGCCGTCCCGGTTGCCTTCCTCGAGCATCACCTCGAGCGCCGCGAGACCCACGGCCATCAGGCCGATGCCGAGCCAGTCCCCCTTGCGAAGCAGACCGAGCTTGAGCGGCTCGCTATCGAGCCCGCGCTCCAGCATCAGGAGCATCGCGACGCCCGGAATGATCTGGATATAGAAGATGTATTGCCAGCCGTAATTGTCGGTAAGCCAGCCGCCCAGCGTGGGGCCGACCGACGGCGCCTGGGTCGCGCTCAGCCCGAACAGCGCAAAGCCGATCATCTGCTTTGACGGCGGCAGCCGCGTCAGAATGATGGTGAAGGCCATCGGGATGAGCGCGCCGCCGAAAAAGCCGCCGAAAGCGCGGAACGTGATCATCGCCTCGAGATTCCAGGCGAACGCACAGGCGATCATGAAGGCGATGAACAACACGACGCAGGTGAGCAGATAACGCTTGATGCCGAACACCTGCGCCAGCCAGCCGGTCAGCGGAATGACGATGATCTCGGCGATCAGGTAGGAGGTCGAGATCCAGGAGCCTTCGTCCAGCGAGGCGCCGAGCGCGCCCTGGATGTCGGCGAGCGAGGCGTTCACCACCTGGATGTTGAGCACGGCCATGAAGGCGCCGAGCACGCCGCCAAGCACCGCAAGCCAGTCGCGCGCGGCTACCTGGCCGGATGTGGCGTCGCCGACGGAGGAGCCGCCAGGCGACAGTGTTGCGACGGTGGTGCTCATCGTCCGGAGACCTTGGTGTTGGAGCGGTCAAAGGACGGCCGGGGCGAGGTGCGCGTCGCGTCAGGAATCGAATGGGTGTCGACCTTGGCGATCACCGACATGCCGGGGCGCAGTTCGCCGGCGAGGGGGCTGTCGGCATCGATCCAGATTTTCACCGGAATGCGCTGCACGATCTTGGTGAAGTTGCCGGTGGCGTTGTCGGGCGGCAGCAGCGCGAATTGCGCGCCCGATGCCGGCGACAGGCTGCCGATACGGCCGGTCACGGTCCGGCCGGGGTAGCTGTCGACCGACATCGCGACGCGCTGACCGACCTGCATGTGGTCGAGCTGGGTCTCCTTGTAGTTCGCCACCACATAGGCGTCGGCGAGCGGCACGATGGCGAGGAGCTGCATGCCGGGCTGCACATAGCGGCCGATCCGCACCTGCCAGTTGCCGACGACGCCGGACACCGCGGCGCGGACCACCGTGTTGTCGAGATCGATCTCGGCGAGCTTCAGCGCGGCGCGGGCCTGATTGAGAGCAGCTTCCGCGCCGGCCTCCTGCGCGTTGAGCAGATGGACGCGGTCGCGCTCGGCGGTGAGCCTGGCCTTGGACGACGCCAATGTCGCTGCGGCTTTGGTGGCATCGGTCCGCGCGCTGTCGAGCTTCTGAACCGAGGCCGCGTCCTTCGCGGCAAGCTGAGTGTAGCGGCCGAAATCGGTCCCGGTCCGCTCGGTCTCGGCAGTGGCCGCCTGGATGTCGGCCTCCGACTGCGCGATCACCGAGCTTTGCAACTCCTGCTGGGTCTTCGCTGCATGGAGCGCGGCGCGCCGCGCCTCCACCTCGGCGCGGGCCTGCGCGACGCGCGCCTTGTAGTCGGCGTCGTCGATCCGGAACAGCACCTGGCCGGCCGTCACCGGCTCATTGTCCTCAACTTCGACGCTCGCGACGTAACCCGCGATCCGGGCGGCCACCAGCGTGGCGTCGGCGCGGACATAGGCATTGTCGGTGGTCTCCAGGAAGCGGCCTGCGGTCCACCAGTACCAGCCGTAATGGCCGCCGTACCCAAGCACCGCAAGAGCAAGGGCGCCGCCAATGGCCATCCGGGCGAGCTTGGTGAGAGGCGGGCGCATGGGAACCTCCTGTTAATAGGTACCGATCATTACCCTTGAAAGGTACTGGTCGTTACCCTATTTTGCAAGAGGCCGATCCGGAGAAAGTGAGAACCCCATGAGCCCCGCCGCAAAGACCGCAGCCGAGCCCCGCCGCACCCGCCGGGATGCCGCCGAATTGCGCGACGCCATCCTCAAGGCCGCGGCCGAGGTGTTCTTCGAGCAGGGCTACGAGGGCGCCAGCATCGAGGCGGTGATCGAGCGGGTGGGGGGCTCCAAGCGCGCGATCTACAGCCATTTCGGCGGCAAGAAGGAGCTGTTCGCGGCGATCGTCACCGAGAACGCCAGCCGCGCCCTGGCCGCGCTTTCGCCCACCGAGATGAGTGGCCGAAATCCGGAGGACACGCTGCTCACGTTCGGCCGCCGCTACGTTGAGATCCTGATGACGCCTGCGACGCTGGCGCTCTACCGGAGCATCGTCGCCGAGGGCGTGCGCTTTCCGGAGTTGAGCCAGGTGTTCTTCGAGAGCGGCCCCGGCCGGGCCGCGGCGCGGCTCGCCACCGTGCTCGAGGAATTCCGCAAGCGGGGCGAGATTGACATCAAGGATACGACACGCGCGGCCGAGCACTTCATCGGCATGCTGCGCGACGATCTTCATTTGAAGACCGTGCTGGGCTTACGCCCGCTGCCCGGGCCCGCCGAGATCGAGGCCTCGGTGCAGCAGGCCACCAGCATTTTCCTGAACGGCTGCCGGCCCAGAGAGGCCGGCAAAACCCAGTCACGTCCGCGCCGGCCCGCCGGCCGCCGATGAGGCAACAACAGAGGGTAAGGACCATGGATCAACTCCATCAGATGGCGACCTTCGTCCAGGTTGTCGAGCACGGCGGCTTCTCCGCTGCCGCACGAGAGATCGGCGTGGCGCCGAGTGTCGTCACCACGCAAATCCAGGCGCTGGAGAAGCGGCTCGGCGCGCGGCTCCTCAACCGCAACACCCGGCACGTCAATCCGACCGAAGCGGGCGAGGCTTATTACCGCCGCTGCACCGACCTGCTGCGGCGGGTGGAGGAGGCTGATGAGATCGTCGGCTCGATGCAGACTACGCCGACCGGTGTGCTGCGGCTCAACGCATCGGTGCTGGTGCCGAACCTGATCACGCCAGTGATCTCCGGGTACGCGGCGCACTATCCCGGCGTCTCAGTCCGCCTGACGGTCACCGGCCGCATGGTCGATCTGATCGAGGACAATTACGACATCGCGGTGCGCCACAAGGCGCCGCCCAATCCCGGGCTGATCGTGCGCAAGGTCGCGGACTACCGCTTCATGGTGTGCGGCTCGCCGAAATATTTCGAGCAGCGGGCCAAGCCGAACAAGCCCGCGGATCTGGTCGATCACAATTGCCTGATCTACACCGACTCAGAGCACGGTGAGCGCTGGCCGATATTCAACACTGATGACGACATGCTGGTGGCTGGTTCCCTGCACAGCAACAATATCATGTCGCTGGTGGAGGCCGCCGAGAACGGGCTCGGCCTCACGGTCGCGCCGCATTTCGCGGTGGAGGATTCGCTGCGCCGCGGGCGGCTCATCGCCGTGCTGACCGAATTCACGACCTCCACCTTTCCGATTGCCGCGATCTATCCGCATCGTGAAGCGATGCCGCTGAAGGTGCGGCTGTTCATCGACATGCTGGCGAAGCATCTGCGGGCGCTGCCGGCCTTCAGGGACGCCCCGACGGGTTCCAAGCCGCAACCGATTCTGCTTCCGGCCTAGCCGACCGGCCGCAGACGTCGCACTTTTCGCACACGTCGAACGGTCTCTTCGGAGGCTGCTTCTCAATAAAAGCGCGTCTCCGCTCTATATGTCTTTGGTTAGAGCGGGGCGTAGCGAGCCCTGCTCCCCGCAAGACAAGGAGCGTGAATCATGACCATCAAGAAAACCTGCCTGCTGATCGCCGCGATCTGGGCTGCCGCAATCGTCAGCCCTGTGTTGGCCGATGCTGCAACTCGTCATGGTCATGTTCGCCAGCATGTGACCGCTCACCACTCAGCACCGTTTATCTCGAACGCGGGTCATGAGGCCTTCGGCATGTACGTGGCGCCGTCCTCCCGATTCGATCCCAACAGCCCGGCTGCGACCGGTGGCGGCAGCCTCGGTTACAACCGGAAGCTTCTGATCTTCTGAGACTGGCGTCACACGGACCAGGACAAGGGCGGGCGCAGACCCGCCCTTTCTGTTTGCGATGCCGACCGATCGAGCGAAGCGATTGTTCTGAGCGAATGAAAGATTCATTCGGCGCGGCGCCGATACAACATTGCGAGCGCCGCGCGCATCTTCCGGATGTGAAGTCAACGTCCGGCTCGCACATGAGCCACCGCACATCGGAGAAGTATCATGACCGGAAAAGCCATTGTGTTGGCCCTGAACCTGGGCATCGCGTTTTTGGGCGTTGCGACCAGTGCGATGGAGCGACCCGCCACCCCGAGCGCGCCTGCGCGCAGCGTCCTGTCGCACCGCTGGGACGATTTGCCCGAGCCCGCGACGGAGACCGTCTGGTGCGCCCGCGAGGACGCGGTCTATGCGGCTTGCGGCGACCACGATCGGTTGCGGACCGAGTTGCTGCACTAGGGTCGCGGCAGCCCTGCCATCCTCTGCAGCATGGGGGGGCCCCGCTGGGACGGTTCGATTCCACAGCCATCCTCCGGTATGATGTGTCACGAGCACCGGGCCGGTCCGCAGGCGCTGCGGCCGGCCGTATTCCGGGAGGATTTAATGGAAGCAACCCAGAACGAAGCCCAGCAGGCCTTCACGGCCAAGATGCAGGCCAAGCACATCACGCCGCTCTGGACGATCTCCAACCGGATCGTGATGCGGGAGCCGACGCCGAAGATCCCGCCGGTGTTCTGGAACTATCAGCGCGACATCCGGCCCCATATCCTCGAAGCCGCCGAGATCATCACCGCGGCCGAGGCGCATCGCCGGGTGCT
>CAKZHN010000388.1 GCA_936924235.1 uncultured Rhodoplanes sp.
GCAGGAGGTGCTGACCCAGGCGACGCTGCTCTCCAAGCTGACCTACGCCGACGGCGGGACGCAAAGCATTCTCGACGTCAGCGGGACCGCGGCCGAGATATCCGCCGCGCTCGACCAGTTGCAGGACATGTCCGACATCGGGCACGTCTCGATCACCGACGATGTTCCGCTGGCGCTCAGCGTCTCGCAACTCGTCCGTGACGCCGGCGTGCTGGGCAACACGGACAGGGCGGACGGCAGCCCGCTGACCTTGGCGCTGACTGGTCTGGCGGCGGACGTAATTGCGGACGGCGATGCCCTTGTCCAAGACGCCCGTGTCGTGTCGATCGTAGTGTCCGACACGGCAGCCGACCTGTCCGGCTCCGCCGTCCTGTCCGGCCTGGCTGACTTGGTCTCGACGGCTCCAGGCCTGCTGACAATCGTCGTCTCCGACGATGCGCCGCTTGCGCTCACTGTCGCGCAGCTCGGCACGTTCGGTGATCTTCTGGCCCTGGTCAGCTTCGAGAACGGCCAGACCACCGGTGTGCTCACGATCGCCGATACGCCGGCCGCCGTCTCCGCGGTGTTCGACGCGCTGCAAGACGAGGCGTCTGTCGCGGACATCGCCCTCACGGCGCCGGGCGCGCTGACGCTCAGCGTCGAGCAGCTCTCGCGCGACGCCGACCTTCTCTCCCGCACCACGGCGTCCGATGGCCAGCCGGCGACTGTGGCGCTGACCGATACGGTCGCCGACATCGCTCCGCTGTTCGGGCAGGTTTCCCTCCTGGGTAAGGTGAGCGCGATCGTGTTCACCGACACCGCCCCGCCGACCTTCACCATGACACCGGCGGGCTACGTCGCGGACGAGAGCACGCTGGCGCTGATCCAGTCGCCCTACAAGCTGGTGATCGCCGGTGCGACCGCGGCCGATCTCCCGGCGTTCGGCCAGGATCCGCACGTGACGTCAGTGTCCCTGATCGACACCGCCGCGCACGTGACCGGAGCGGTGCTGGATCAACTCGCCGTCTTCCCGAGCGCGTCGGTCATCATCTCCGACAACGGGCTCTCCACCGATGGCTACGTGCGGCTGTCCGCCGCGGAGCTGACTTCGGACGCGGCGGTGCTGTCGAACCTCAGCTTCACCGCGGGAACAACCAAGACGCTGGAGATCTACGACACCGCCGCCCACATCGGCGCCGCATTGGACACGCTCAGCGCCGACGCGCGCATCGGCAAGATCGTCATCAGCGACAACGCGCCGGTGCCGATCAGCGCGGCTCAGCACGCCGTTGACTCGACTGGTGAGTTGCTGCTGGCGAACGCCAACGGCACGCCGGTCGCCATGAAGCTGGCGGATCCCGTGGTGCAGGGGACGGCGACCGAGGACGGGGCGGCTTCCACGCTGGACGCCTTGGCCAATGCTCCAGGCGCGACCGGGCTCTCTCTCGTCAGCCTGCCGGATGCCGGCAGCCTGCCGGCCGGCGTCAGCTACGACGCGGCCACGCATAGCTTCACGCTCGACCCGACCGATCCCGCTTATGACGCGCTCGCCAAGGACCAGACGATTACGATCAAGGTCAACTACGGCGTCTCCAACGGCAGCTTCGCCCTGCTGGGCTCCGTTGCCTGGGCCGTGACGGGGGTGGAGGATGCCCCTGTGCTGGCGCCGGACACCGGCGTCCACGCCACGGTTTCGGCGGCGGCGGGCGGCGAGGTTCGGGAGGTCGCGACCACCACGCTGGCTTTCACCGACGCCGATCTCCTCGACAGGCATACCGCGAGCCATGGCGCGCCCTCGATCGTTATGTCCGGCGCCGGGCCGGCCGCGCCACAGGCGCTGGTCGATGCGCTGGCCACGGCGTTGACGCTGGGCGTGGTCGATACGTCGGCGGATGGCACGGGCGCGGTGAACGCGAGCTTGAGCGTGGCGGAGAATCTGGTCGCGCTGCTTGCGCCGGGTCAGACGCTGACCGCGACCTATCTGGTTACCCTCGACGACGGCCAGGGCGGAAGCTCGCAGCAGCCTGTCAGCTTCCAGATCGCACCCGACACCGGGGCGTTCGGGGCGGCGTTGACCGGCGCGCCGAACGCGACCGTGCGCACTGCGGGCGCCGGCGGGTTCACACTGGTCGCTCATTATGACGGGACCGGCGAACTTTCGGTTGCGCGCGGTCTGTACGCGGACGGTTCGATCGACACCTTTACCTATACGGCCGGCGTCGAGACCCAGGAGGCGCAGTCCCACGCCGACAATTCGAAGGACATCTACAAGCTCAACATCGAGGGCCGGAGCTACACGGCCGAGCACGATCGTTACGACGCGGCGGGCCATGCCGTCGAGGTGACCCGCACCCACGATGACGGTACGTTCGACTATCACTTCACGCTCGTCGACGGCGTGCAGACCGCCGCGCGTTACGACTCGGACGGCGTGCTTGCGAGCAAGACGATCCTGTATGCAGCCGGCGGACCAGAATTGTCCGATTTGTCGCGCTACGCCAATGTTGGCGGCACCGCGGTGCTCACGAGCGAGACCCAGGTGCATGCCGATAGTTCGAAGGACGTCTACAAGCTCAACATCTTGGGCAAGGGCTACACGGCCGAACACGACGTCTACGATGCGGCGGGCGATGTCGTTGAGGTGACCCGCACCCATGCCGACGGTACGTTCAACTACCACTTCACGTTCGACGATGGCGTTCAGACCACAGAGCGCTACGACACGAACGGCGTGCTTGCGAGCAAGACGACCCTGTATGCATCCGGCGGATCGGAATTGTCTGACACGTTGCGCTACATCGACGTGGGCGGCCAAGCGGTGCTGACGAACGAGACGCAGGTTCATGCCGACAGTTCGAAGGACGTCTACAGCCTCAACATCTTGGGCAAGAGCTATACGGCCGAGCACGACGTCTACGATGCGGCTGGCAAGCTTGCTGTCGTGGATCGCACGAATGCCGATCCGGCGGGCTCGCATACACAGACGGCCTACCTTGCCGGGCAGACCTTAACTTCGACAGGCGGCGTTGCCGATACGTTGAAGAGCGCGGGAGGAGACACGTTTACCTTCGCGGAAGGCTTCGGACACGACGTGGTCAGCGGCTTCCATGCCGGCTCGAGTACGGGTCACGACGTGCTCGTGCTCGATCAGTCCCAGGCCGAGAGTTTCGCTGACTTAACGGCGTCACACATGATCACGGCATCGGGTAGGGACACTCTCATTACCCTGAACGCCACCGACACGATCCTGCTGAAGAACGTGCAGCCCGCATCGCTGACGGCTGACGATTTTCATTTCCAGGCTCACGGCCTGTTCTACGTTTGAGCAAGGAGCGGATAGGAAGGTCAGGGGCGACGAATGGGAGATGGGCTCAAAGCCCATTGAGCCGGCGTAGCGGCTAACAGGTATTGAGTGCCCTGGCTGCTAAGCCCGTTTTCGCATGGGCGTCACAGTGGCCTTTCGATTTCCATTCAGGGCTGCGGCTATCTTGCCCGCGATGGCTTCGGACGCGCGGCGGAGGGGATCGTTGTCGAGATGCGCATGTCGCGCGGTGGTTGCCGCTTGAGCGTGTCCCAACAGACGGCCGATAACGGGGAGACCGAGACCGCCACCAGCGCCAAAGCTCGCGTATGTGTGTCGCAGGTCATGAAGGCGCACCCCGCTCAGGCCGGCACGCTTGGTTACCGCCTCCCAAGGGCGTTTCAGATCATGGCGGGGTTTGTCCGGATCGTCGCCTGGGACCACATAGGCGCTGACCCTTTTCATGCCGTTCAACACCGCAAGGGCAGGGGCGTTGAGAATGATGGTCTTCCGACCGGTTTTGCTGTCCGGGAGGAACAGGAGGCCACGCTCCGGGTCGAAATGCTCCCAGGGCGTCCACGCTGCGCTTGGTGATCCGCTGGGTCGTCATCTGGCCGCTCTCCGGTTCGGGGAAGCACCGCAACGGCATCTCCCGGAATTTCCGAGTAGCAGCGTAGAAGTCGAAAAGCCCGTAACAACGGGGTTTTTATCGCTCAGGGAAAGCCTAGGAATGTCAGGGAATTACGTGTAATGAGACCACGGATCTAGGGGTCAGGAGTTCGAATCTCTTCGGGCGCGCCACCGTCGCATCGGGTATCGGAGTGTGAAGGCCAGGCGGCCCGGATAAGGCGGACAAACAGCCGCGCTGGTTCGGAATCGCAAACGATCATCGGCGCTATTGCTTGTCACGGCGCAAGACATCCCCACATCCGTCCCTTCCTCGTTCCCGCGACGATCGCGGATACGCACCGGTCATCCATTCAACACGCCAACCCATCCAAGGTCTGACATCTCGTGACGTTCCTGCCGACAAGTCCCCCACTCGCCAAAGCCCTGGCCGAGCGCAGCTACACCGAACCGACGCCGGTGCAGACTGCAGTGCTGGCCGATGCGGCCGTCGATCGCGATCTGCTGGTCTCGGCGCAGACCGGATCGGGCAAGACCGTGGCCTATGGGTTGTCGATTGCGAAGAACCTGCTCGGCGACGCCGAGCATTTTGAAAGGAACGCCAGGCCTTCGGCCTTGATCGTCGCGCCGACGCGGGAGCTTGCCCTGCAGGTGCAGGCCGAGCTCGCCTGGCTATATCAACATACGGGCGCGCGGATCGTCTCCTGTGTGGGCGGTATGGACCCGCGGCGGGAGCAGCGCGAACTCGCCCGCGGTGCGCACATCGTGGTCGGGACCCCGGGGCGGCTCTGCGACCATCTTCGGCGCGAAAATCTCGATGTCTCGGAGTTGAAAGCCGTCGTGCTCGATGAAGCCGACGAAATGCTCGACCTCGGCTTTCGCGAGGATCTGGAAGCCATCCTCAAGACCATGCCCGACAGCCGCCGCACCCTGCTGTTCTCAGCGACGCTGCCGCGCGGCATCGTGGCTTTGGCGCGGCAGTACCAGAAAGACGCATTTCGCATCGAGGTCGCAGGCAACGAAGGCGGCCACGCCGATATCGAGTACCGTGCCATCAGAGTCGCCGCGCACGATACCGAGCACGCGGTCGTCAACCTGCTGCGGTACTTTGAATCGCCCGGCGCCATCGTGTTTTGCAACACGAGAGAAGCCGTCCGGCATCTGCAGGCCGCGCTGCTGGAGCGCGGATTTTCTGCCGTGGCCCTGTCAGGGGAGTTTTCGCAGAACGAGCGGACGCACGCGCTGCATGCGCTGCGCGACGGACGCGCGCGCGTCTGCGTGGCCACCGACGTCGCGGCGCGTGGCATCGATCTGCCGAACATCGGCGTCGTCATTCATGCTGATCTGCCGAGCGACCCGGAGACCCTGCAGCATCGGTCCGGCCGCACCGGCCGCGCCGGCCGCAAGGGCGTGAGCGTGTTGCTGGTGCCGAACGCGCGCCGCCGCCGCGCCGAATTGATGCTGGCCCAGGCCGGTATCGACGCCACGTGGGGTACAGCGCCTCAGGCTGAAGAGATCCGCAAACTCGATCAGCAGCGCCTGCTGCAGGGTGAGCTCTTCACGGAGGAATCGACCGAGGATGATCTGGCGCTGGCGCGTGCCATGCTCGCCGAGCGGTCGCCCGAGGATGTCGCTGCCGCGCTGGCCAGGCTTTGCCGCTCGCGGCTTCCTTCGCCCGAAGACATCCTCGATCCAGGCCCGGACCGCCATCGATCGCGTGACGACCGCCGTGACCGGCGGGAGGGCCGCGTCGCGCGCGACGGCGAAACCCAGGCCGTGATGGACTCGCGAAGGAAAAAGCCGGGTTTCCGCCACAGCATGGCGGAGGGCAGCGTCTGGTTTCGCTTGAGCGTGGGCCGCCAGAAGAATGCCGAAGCGCGCTGGTTGCTGCCGATGATCTGCCGCCGCGGCGGCATCGACAAGCATGACATCGGTGCGATCAGGATTTACGGGACCCACACCGAATTCGAGATTGCGGGGCAGGCCGCGGAGCAGTTCTCAACCAACATCAAGCGCCCCGACACGGAAGAGAAAATCCGCATCGAGGCGCTGCCTGCCGGCCCGCAAGGCGAAGCGCCGCCCGGCAAGCCCATCGATCAAGCCGCGAGCGACGGCAAGGCAGACGAGGGCAAGCCGGATCACGGGTCAGCTCACAAGCCACGCCAGCACGACAAGCCCCGCCATGAACGGCGCCACAAGCATCATGGCGAAGTGTCCGGCGAAGCCGCGTCTGAGTCCGGGACCCCAGGACTGGATCGAAAGCAGCGGCACGCACACAAGCCTGCCGACGCCGGGCGACCCCGGCGTGAACACGGCGCGCGGTTCGGCAAACCTGCGTTCGGTAAGAAGCCCGGGTTCGGCAAGAAGCCTAAGAAGAACAAGTTTCGCGGGTGATGCGATGCGCAGCGCAGTGGTTTTCATCAGAACCACTGCGACGCCTTGAACTACGCCTCGGCTGCCCGCGCGAGCACCGCATTCTCGGTCGCCCGGTCATATTGTGAGGGATCGCGGAGCGCATTCGCCACCACCAGGGCGCCGATGAGACTCGACAGGAATTCCGTGGCTCTGTCCGGCGGGAGTCCCTGCGCGACGAGCTTGTTCTGGCACATCTTGAAGAACGCCTTCACCTCCTCGGCGACCTGCTCGGGCAGGTCTCGCGCCGAGGCGCCAAGCACCGTGCAAGGGCACATGTGACGCTTGGATACGGCCGTCCCGCGGAAGGTCTTCGTCCAGACACGGATCGGATCGGGGTCTTCCGCAAACGCCTTATCGATGTTGTTCGAAGTGCGCTCGCTCCAGCGGCGGATGACGGCCGCGGCGAGATCTTCCTTCGTCGGGAAATGGTAGTGGACGCTCGAGCTCTTGATGCCGACGTCCGAAGCGATTTCCCGAAAGCTGAAGCCGCCGAAGCCTCCAGCCTGCATGCGCTGTTCAGCAGCATTCATAATGGCCGCTTTGACATCGCTCATGGGATTCTCCTGATATCTATCTTCAGATAGATAGATTATTCCGCGCGATGGTGCAACGGGACGCGGTCCGCTTGCCGTTAAAGCCCATAAAAATCAGATAAACGGCGCAAAATTCGCATTTTCGATCAGCGTAAATCTATCAGTAGATAGAGATTGACATGCTTGGCTTAGCGAGCTATTTGTCTGTCTATCGATAGATAGATAAGCTACGAAATTCAGCCTCCCGTAACCCCTCGAGCCGCGCCGGTCTCGGCCAGATCATCAAGCCCGCCGGCGTTGAGCATCTTCAAGGAGACCAATGATGGATAAGCGCCTGCTGGTTCTGGCGTTCGGAATGTTCGCAATCGGCACGGACGGTTTCGTCATGGCCGGCGTCCTTCCGGAGATCGCCAAGGCTTTCGATGTCAGCATCGCGGTCGCCGGCCAGGTGACCACCGCCTATGCCTTGTCGTACGCCCTGCTGGCGCCGAGCATTGCGGCGATCGCCGGCAACGTGCCCCGCAAGACTCTGTTGCTGCTCGGCATGACTGTCTTCGTGGTTGCCAATCTTGCGACCGCGGCAGCGCCGAACTTCGTGTTCGCTCTCCTGACACGCGTCGCGGCGGGTTTTGGAGCTGCGATGTTCGCCCCGACGGCGAGCGGCGCCGGGACCATGATCGTCCCGGCTCACCAGCGTGGCTTCGCGCTGTCGATCGTCATCGGTGGCCTGACCGTCGCGACCGCTCTGGGATCGCCGATGGGATCCATGATCGGAGGCCTGGGCGACTGGCGTTGGACGATGATCTTCGTCTCCAGCCTGGGAGCGGCGGCCTTCCTGGGAGTTACGGTTCTGCTGCGCGATATTCCGATGCCGCCGGCGCTCAGCCTTGCCAAGCGCGTCGCGCCGCTCACAGACAGCCGCATCTTCCTGACGTTGTTGACCACGTTGCTGTCGATGGCCGGTTTCTTCACCGTGTACACCTACTTCTCGGTGGTGTTTGACCGCGTGATCGGCGGCAACGCCCTCGTGCTTGGTGCCCTGCTGGTGCTGTGGGGCGCATCGGGCACCTTCGGCAACCTCATGACGGGCCGCGTTGTCGATCGCATCGGCTCCCGCAAGGTGCTTCTGACGGTCCTCACGCTGGCGGCCATCGACATGGCGCTGTTCTCGTGGACGGGCGCCAATGTGTGGACGGCCGCGGTTTCGATCATGATTTGGGGCACCTTCTCCTGGGGCGTGCAGGTGCCGCAGCAGAGCCGTCTCGTCTCGCTGGCGCCGACCTTGGCGCCGGTGGTGCTCGGTCTCAACACCGCGGGCACCTATCTCGGCGTTACCGCGGCCGGCATCCTCGGTGCCATCGGCACCCAGACAGTCGGCGCTCATAACCTGGGCTTGCTCGGAGCCTTCCTGGTTCTTCTGGCCCTCGCGGGATCCGAATTCGCGACCTGGCGCATCACGTCGTCGGCGCTTGCGACCTCGTGACACCCGCAGAACACCTCACCGAAAAGCAATCGACAGGAGATGAACATGAACCAGAAGCAGAAAGCCGAGCAGTTCTCCAAGCTCCACGTGAAGGG
>CAKZHN010000389.1 GCA_936924235.1 uncultured Rhodoplanes sp.
CCCGACACGATCAAATGGGCCGAGACGCATCTGCGCGTGCCGGTGATCGACCACTGGTGGCAGACCGAGACCGGCTGGTGCATCGCCGGCAATCCGGTCGGGCTCGGCCAGCTTCCGGTGAAGCGCGGCTCGCCGACCGTGGCGATGCCGGGCTACGACATCCGCGTGGTCGACGAAGGTTGCCGCGAGGTGCCGCGCGGCACCATGGGCTCGATCGTGGTCAAGCTGCCGCTGCCGCCCGGCGCGCTGCCGACCTTGTGGCAGCAGGACGCGCGCATGAGGGAGAGCTACCTCACGGAATTTCCCGGCTGCTACAAGACCGCCGACGCGGGCTACATCGACGACGACGGCTACATCTACGTGATGGGCCGCACCGACGACATCATCAACGTGGCGGGCCACAGGCTTTCGACCGGCGGCATGGAGGAGGTGCTGGCCGGCCACAAGGACGTCGCCGAATGCGCGGTGCTCGGCGTCAAGGACGAGCTCAAGGGCGAGGTGCCCTGCGGCTTCATCGTGCTGAAAAGCGGCGTCAACCGTCCGCCCGCCGAGATCGAGAGCGAGTGCATTGCGCTCATTCGCGACAAGATCGGCCCGGTGGCGTCGTTCCGGATCGCCATCGTGGTCAACCGGCTGCCGAAGACGCGCTCGGGCAAGATCCTGCGCGGCACCATCAAGAAGATCGCCGACGGCGACCAATGGACCATGCCGGCGACCATTGACGATCCGGCAATTCTTGACGAGATCAGCGGCGCGATGAAGGCGAAGGGCCTGACCGCATAGTTAAGAGGTTGCCGATGCGAATGGCGTTGCAAATTGCGTTTTACATTTTGTCGGCGGTTCTGATCATCGGAATGGCGTACGGGCTCTACTACATCATCCAGTCGAAGATGAATCGGCATCGCGGCTGGCAACGAGCGGCCGCGGTCGAGCATGTCCTTGCGGCGTTGCCTCCCGAACCGGCCTGGATTTGGCATCGAAGCGCTTGAGTGGGCGTCGCCCACCTACCTCTGTCCTCTCTCGACTCGTCCTGCGCCGCAGCATCGCGTGCGCGCAAGCACCGCAAGCCGCTCGCACGAGCGCTGCTTCGTTGCTAGCATGCTGCAACAACGAGCACTCAAAAGGGGTCAAAGGGGGAGGAAAGTCATGGCCGACACTGGGGCCGAACCGAAACTCGTACTGCCGCAGCTTCAATCGTTCTACGACTTCGCCATCCCGCTGGCGTGGCCGATCATTCGCTTCGCCGCCGGTTGGAATCTTTTCGTCCACGGCTGGGGCAAGGCCATCGTGCGCGGACCGGGCGCCTACACCAAAGGCTTCGCCGAGATGGGCTTCGACTCGATGACGACGCTGTGGGTGTGGGGCTCGCTCGGCATCGAGCTGGTTGGCGGCGCGGCGCTGATCCTCGGCCTGTTCACGCGCTTCTGGGCCGCGGCGGCCGCGATCGAGATGGCCATCATCATGGGCCTTTATTGGAGCAATGGATTCGCCTGGCTCAACCGCGGCTACGAATATGTGCTGCTGTGGGGCCTCGTCTGCTTCGCCATCGCGCTCCGCGGCGGCGGGCCTTATTCACTCGATCGCGCGCTCGGCCGGGAGCTCTAAGTCTTTTTAATCGCCTGCGTTTTTGCTCAGGCGCTGCGGTTCGCGCAGCGCCTGCGGCAACCTGTTGTTCACGTTGTCGCGAAAATGTCTTGATCAGCTGGCCTACACCCACTAATTGAGCGCGGCCGGCATCCATTTCAGCGTGGATTTGGATTAGGCGGGGGCCATGGCCATGGCCGTCCGCCGTTCTGCCGCATTCAGTTTTCGAATTTTCATTCACGTAAGCGGAATCGGCATGCCCGAAATGCCCGAGACTGTCGACAATGCGCCTGCGCCTGAGGAAATCAGGACGGCCGTCGAGCACATGATTGCCAGCGAGGTGTTCAGCCGCTCGCCGCAGCTCGGCGCATTTCTGCGCTTCGTGACGGATGCGACCCTCTCCGGCAAGAGCGACCGTATCAAGGCCTATACCATCGGTGTCGAGGTGCTTCGGCGCGACACGAGCTTCGACCCGCAGCTCGATCCGATCGTGCGCGTCGAGGCGACGCGCCTGCGCCGCGCCATCGAGCGCTACTACGCGGGCCCGGGCCAGAGCGACGCGATCATCATCGACCTGCCGCGCGGCTCCTATGTGCCGATATTCCGGTGGCGCGAGAGCGACGAGCCCGTCGCCGCGGTGCCTGGCGGCGTCGCGCCGTGGCCGCATCGCCTGAGAGGTATTCCAGTGCCGGCAGCGCTGGTCGCCGCCGGTGTGGCCGCCGTGTTGCTGGTGGCCGCGGCCGGCTATTTCGCCCGCCAGTCGGACAACGTCATAACCAGCACGGTGGCGCGCGACATCGAGCCGCGCCACAGCGCGGCATTGCTGCCCGGCAACGGCATGCCCGTGGTGCTGATCGAGCCGGTGCGCGTCATCGGCACGCCGCCGTCGAACACGGTCGTGGTCGAGCGGCTGCAGGCCAAGATCAGCGACGCCTTCGCGCGCTTCGACACCATCAACGTGTCGGTCGCAGCGGCGCCGGTTCTGGCGTCGGACCCCGGAGCCGCCGCGGCGCGCGCCGACTACGTTCTCTCCGGCACGATCGAATATGCCGAAGGCGCCGCCACGGTGTGGTTCACGCTCACCAGCACGGCGGAGAGCAAGGTGGTCTGGTCGAACACCTTCGAGCGCGTTCAGCCATCCGGCGGCACAGGGACGACCGAGGATTCCGTCGTCATCGCGCTCACCAGTTCGTTGCTGCAGTCCTATGGTGTGATCCGCGCACGCGACCGTGCCAATCAGCTGGCCTCGAACGCAGGCGACCCGCGCTATCGCTGCATCCTTCAGGCCGCTGACTCGATGCGCACCGCCGATGGCCAGGCTCATGAGCTGGCGCGGAATTGCCTCGAGCATCTCACCGCGCTCGATCCGAGCTTCGCGGTGGGCTTCACCTTCCTCGCCATGATCTACAACCGCGAATACCAGCTCGACTATCCGGCGCATCCAGGCGATCCGTCGCCGCTCGACCGCGCGCTCAAGGCGGTGCGTCAGGCGATCGCGCAGCAACCCGAGGATTCGCGGGCCTATCTCGCGCTGATGATCGTGCAGTTCAACCGCCGCGAACTCGGCGCGGCGCTGTCGGCCGGCAAGCGCAGCATTGCCCTCAACAAGTACGACATGCTGGCGCTCGGCGAGTATGGCGGGCGGCTGATCCTGTCCGGCCGGATCGAGAAGGGCATGGCGCTGCTGCAGGAGGCCGGTGGAGGCGAGGCCGCAAGACCGGCCTGGCACCACATCTATCTGTTCGTCGGCAGCTACGTGAGCGGGGACATGGCGGAAGCGATGCGCCACGCTGCCGATATTCCCAACGACAACGTGGCGATGGGGCAGGTGGCCCAGGTGCTCGCCGCAAGTGCCGCCGGCAAGGCCGAGGAGACCAAGAAGGCCGTCGAGCGGCTCAACGCCCTCAACTCCAACTGGGTCAGCAATCCGCAGAAAGAGCTGTCGCGGGTCATTCCGGACCGCGGGATCGTCGAGCGGCTGGCCAAGGGGCTCGCTGCCGCAGGCGTTCCGGGCGGCTCCTGATCGCGGCGCTAGCCGGATTCTGAGCCCTTTGTTTTTGCTGGGTTATTCTTCCCGACCTAACGCCTCTTAGCCGTAAATTGCTTACCCAAATGGCGGAGTTTCGCCAGACACACTCCCGCGGCGACAGGCGCGCCAGCAGGCCGGGTGATTTTGACGGTCGGCCGTTTCGAAGCGCGCCCTTAATTTTTGATTACGCGTGCTCCGAGGCTTGCGATGTCCAACCGTGAATTCGATTCGAGCAGGAGCAAGCCCGGCAGCGTCGTTTGGCTGGATGACACCGGCAGCGGTGAGCCGCCGACCGATCGCATCCTTTCGCTTTCGAACGTCGCCGAGATGCTCGGCGTGTCGCGGCTGACGCTGCGCTACTACGAATTCCGCGGCCTCATTCGCCGCCGCCAGATCCATGCCGGCGTCCGGGTCTACAGCGCGGCCGACTGCGAGCGGGTCGCCTTCATCATCAAATGCCGCAAGGCCGGCCTGACGCTCGCCGACATCGTCGTCATCATCGAGGCGACCGACGATGACGCCTCGCCGTTGATCTTCAAGGCCGGCCAGGAGACCTGCATGGAGTTGGTCGGGGGGCTGGAGCGGCGGCGCAAGGTGCTCGACGAAGCGCTTGCCGAGCTGAGCCACGTCTATGCGGTGCTGACGTCGCGGTTGGTCGGCGACAAGGACGAGCCGAACGGCGAGACCAAGTCGCCCAGCTAATGAAGTCGCCTGGCTGAACAAGTCGCCTGGCGGAACCTGGCTAGTCGTTGAACTGCAGCCTGGCGAGCCGCGCATAGAGGCCGCCCTGCGCGACCAGGCTGTCGTGGTTGCCCTGCTCGACGATGCGGCCCTTGTCGAGCACCAGGATGCGGTCACAGGACAGCACGGTCGCAAGCCGGTGCGCGATGACGAGCGTGGTGCGGTCGGCCATCAGCCGCGTCAGCGCGGCCTGCACCAGCGTCTCGCTTTCGGCATCGAGCGACGAGGTGGCCTCGTCGAGCAGCAGCAGCGGCGCGCCCTTCAGGATCGCGCGCGCGATCGCGATGCGCTGGCGCTGCCCGCCAGACAGCGTCACGCCGCGCTCGCCGACCGGCGTGTCGTAGCCTTGCGACAGCGCGCGGATGAAGTTCGCCGCGGCGGCTGCTTCGGCCGCCTGCTCGATCTCGGCGTCGGTCGCCTCGGGCCGGCCGAAGCGGATGTTGTCGCGCACGCTCATGGCGAAGATCGCGGTGTCCTGCGGCACCAGCGCGATGTGGCGGCGCAATGCCGACGGATCGGTGTCCGGGAGCCGCACGCCGTCGAACGCGACCGTGCCCGAGCGCGGATCGTAGAACCGCAGGATCAGGTGGAAGATCGTGCTCTTGCCGGCGCCAGAGGGTCCGACGATTGCGACCTTCTCGCCGGCCTTGATGTTGAACGACACGCCGTCGAGCACATCGGCATCGGGCCGCGCCGGATAGGCGAAGCGCACATTGTCGAAGGCGACCTCGGCGCGCGGCCGCTCCGGCAGCGGCACCGGCCGCGCCGGCGCACGGATCACCGGCTCGACCGCAAGCAGCTCGGCGAGCCGCTCGGCTGAGCCCGCGGCCTGCGAGATCTCGCCCCAGACCTCGCTGAGCTGACCGAGCCCGCTCGCCGCAAACACCGCAAACAACACGAACTGGCTGAGCGTGCCGGCGGTGATCGAGCCCGCGATCACGTTCTGCGCACCGACCCAGAGAATGACCACGACGCTCGCCGACGCGAGGAAGATGATCACCGCGGTCAGCGTGGCGCGCGCCTTGGTCGACTGGATCGCCGCGTCATAGGCGCGCTCGACCGCGCCCGAGAAGCGCGAGCTCGCGGCCGGCTCGTTGGTGAAGGCCTGCAGCGTGCGGATCGCGCCGATGAGCTCGGCCGCATAGGCCGAGGCGTCGGCGAGCGTGTCCTGCGCGGTGCGCGAGCGGCGGCGCACCGAGCGGCCGAAGGCCACCAGCGGCAGCACGATCACCGGAATGGCGCCGAGCACGAAGGCCGACAGCTTGGGACTCGTGATCACCATCATGGTGGCGGAGCCCGCGAACAGCACCAGATTGCGCAGCGCGACCGACACCGAGGAGCCGACCGCGGACTTGATCTGCGTGGTGTCGGCGGTGAGCCGCGAGGTCAGCTCGCCGATCTTGGCGGTGTCGAAGAACGGCGCCGACAGCGTGGTGAGGTGCGAAAACACGGCGCTGCGCACATCGGCCACCACCCGCTCGCCCAGCGTGGTGACGAGGTAGTAGCGGCTGGCGCTGGCGATCGCGAGCACGGCGACGATCAGGATCATCACCCCGAAATACTGGTCGATCAGGCCGATGCGCTCTTCCGAGAAGCCGAAATCGATCATCCGGCGCACCGCGATCGGAACCACCAGCGTGGCCATCGAGGCCACAAGCAGGGCTACGAAGGCCAGAGCGATCCGGCCGCGGTAGCGCGTCGCATAGGGAACCAGGATCCGCAGCGGCCGGAGCTTGGCAGCGCGGGCAGGGGCGGGGGTGGCGGCAGCCGTATCCGATGCGGCAGAAGCCGCCAAAGCGCTCGGGGCGTTACCGGAGACGTCGTTCATCTGCCTGTTTTGCCCTGCGTTTTCGCCGCGCCCGGGCTTTGCTCTGCGCCCCCGGGCCCCCAAATGCAACCGAAGTGGACCGACCCTTCAAGGGCTTGTTACCGGGGGGCCTGTCCTGTATAGAACCGCGCAATTCCAGCCTAATTCAACGGCGGCACTTAACGGCGGCTTGGGCCGCAGGATTTCGACCATGAAGCCTGAACTGCATCCGGATTACCACACCGTCACGGTCAAGATGACCGATGGCAGCGAATTCACCACCCGCACCACCTGGGGCAAGAAGGGCGATGTGCTGCATCTCGACATCGACCCGAAGTCGCACCCGGCCTGGACCGGCGGTCAGCAGCAGCTGATGGACCGCGGCGGGCGACTCTCCAAGTTCCAGAAGAAGTTCTCGGGCCTCGGCATCAGCAGCGCCAAGAAATAGCACCGAGAAAAACAACCAAGTTCGGCGTCAAACAAAACCCCGCGCTCAGGCGCGGGGTTTTCATTTTTGGCTTTGGGCTTTGGCCGGAGTTTTTTGGCCTTAGGTCTTAATGCCCGTCCTGCTCGAAGGCGGCCTTGAGCAGCCCGAGCTGGCGCACCACCGGATTGTTGCCCTGCGGCTTATCGGGCGCGAGCGGCGGCGCGTAGATATTGGCGTCGAGGCGGCGGACCTGGTCGTTCAGCTTCTTGGAGCGATCGATCAGGACGCGCAGGCGCTCCGGCAGCACCTTGATGGTTTCCGGGTCGCCGGGCTCGCCTGCGGCGAGCTTGACCTTGGTCTTTTCCTTGTTGGCCTGGGCGAGCGACATCTCGCCCTCCTTCACGGCCCGGTGCAGCAGCAGCCACGAGGCGAGCTGCATCAGCCGCGTGGTCAGGCGCATGCTTTCGGTGGCGTAAGCCAGCGCGGCGTTGCGCTCGAGCTTCTTGGATTCCTGCCGGCCGGGGCCGTCGAGATAGGCCGCGGTTTCCTCGACCAGGCCCATGCCGTCACGGAACAAGGCGGCGAATGCTTGAGAGCTGGCGAGTCTTTCGCCGAACGCAATCGGCAGCACCGCTTCGTCGGCGGAACGCTCATTCATGATGTACGCCTTACCCAGACCCAACACCTGATATGAACGGGTCGGATTAAAACTGTCTAGTCGTTCAGCCGCAATGTTTACAAAATGGTAACCGTGAGGAAAGGCTGCATCACCTCCTGAGCCGAAACGGCACAAAAAAAGGAGCCGCCGTTGCCGGCGGCTCGAAGGTGGTAACAGGGAGGCGTCAAACAGAGTGGACAGGAGCCACTCACGTCCATGAAGATGGACGGACATAGTAATGA
Organism: uncultured Rhodoplanes sp.; assembly: GCA_936924235.1. Classification (GTDB taxonomy): domain Bacteria; phylum Pseudomonadota; class Alphaproteobacteria; order Rhizobiales; family Xanthobacteraceae; genus Z2-YC6860. The sequence continues at coordinate 7,489 of CAKZHN010000389.1, forward strand.
TCGAGAAAGCTTAATTTTGAGTTAAGGTTTGAAGAAACTACGAGCCATTATGGTTAACGAGCCGTTAACGAATGCGGCAAGCACTTTGAGTTCCGTTATTTCTTGAAGAACAGGTCGGCCGCGGCCTTCGATGCCTGCTTGCCTTTGATGTCGCCTTCGAGCCGCGCGATCTCGTCCTTGAGCAGGGCGATCCGCTCGTTCAACTCGCCGACCGAGAGCAGCGTCAGGTCCTGGCCGATCTCGTGGGTGATCTTTTTCTTCGGCCGGTCGTCATCGTCGGTCGCAGGCATCACAGGCCTCCCGCATTTGCCGGGAAAATAGCCGCCGTGGCCCTGGTTGTCACACCTCGGCCGGAAGATTAAACAACCGCGACCTCCCCAAAAGCCTCGAGGACCCCATGACGCTGCCCGCACGCATGACCGCCATCGTGATCCGCGCGCCCGGCGGGCCGGAGATGCTGGTGCCCGAGCAGAGGCCGATGCCGGAGCCGGGACCGGGCGAGATCCTGATCAAGGTTGCGGCCGCCGGCGTCAATCGTCCCGACGTGCGTCAGCGCCAGGGCAGCTATCCGCCGCCGAAGGGCGCGACCGACATTCCGGGCCTCGAAGTCGCGGGCGAGGTCGCAGCGCTCGGCGCGGACGTGAAGCGCTGGAAGCTCGGCGACAAGGTCTGCGCGCTCGTGGTCGGCGGCGGCTATGCCAACTATTGCCTGGCTTACGAGCCGCATGCGCTGCCGGTGCCGCAGGGGCTTTCGATGGTCGAGGCCGCGGCGATCCCGGAAACCTTCTTCACCTGCTGGCAAAACATGTTCATGCGCGCCGACGTGAAGCCGGGCGACTGGGTGCTGGTGCACGACGCCGCGCGCTGCCTGGTCACGCCCGCGCTCAT
>CAKZHN010000390.1 GCA_936924235.1 uncultured Rhodoplanes sp.
TAGACGGCCTGGTCGTAGGCGTCGTCGAGCTCCTTCTGGTCCATGTCGAGCCAGACGATCGGCCCCTTGGCGCGCGGCGCGGGCGCGTTCTGCGCCAGTGCGGTGCCGCCCGTCATCGCGGCTGCTCCCGCGAGAACGCCCCGTCGCGACAAATCGCCAAAGCCGTCCGCCGCCATGCTCCCCTCCCCATCAAATCAACCAAGCTTCATCTGCTCCAGCACCGCGCGGCCGAGAAGACCGTAAGGACTGGCGAAGGTCTCCGGCATTTCGAAATGGTTGTAGCCTTCGCCGACCAGCAGCGTGACCGGCTTGCCGGCGGCCTTCAGCGCCGCGGCGAAGTCGCGCGTCTGGCGCTGGAACTCCGGCGTCTCGTAGGTGCCATGGGCCAGCACCAGCGGGCAGTTGATCCGCGCCAAATGCCGCTGTGTCGACAGCGCGTCTTCCATCGTGTCGGTGAACTTCACATAGGCGCCGCGCTTCGACAGCCGCGCGGGCTTGAGGTCATACATGCCCGAGCACAGCACCGCGCCTTTGATGATGTCGGCCGGCGCGCCATACGCGCTCCAGTCAGCGACGAGGGCTGTGCCCGCAAGATGCGCGCCCGACGAATGGCCGGACAGATAGATGCGGCTCGGATCGCCGCCGAAGCTCGCGGCGTTCTTGCCGACCCAGGCGATGGCGCGGCGCACCTGCTCGGCCATCGGCATCAGGTCGCCGCCGGCCTGGTCGACGTTGATGAAATCGACCACAACGTAGTGCGCGCCGGCGTTCACATAAAGCTCGGCGGCGTAGCAATGCTCCTTCGCGATGCCGTTGCGCCACGCGCCGCCATGGATGAACACCATCACGGGCGCATTCGGCTTCTTCGTCGTCCAGACGTCGAGGCCTTCGATCTCGGTCGGCCCATAGGCAAAGCGCCTGGGCGGACCCAGGCGCTCCCACACGAGCTTGCTGTTGGCGTTGCGGCGCTTGCCGAGCTGCGGCTGGTTCGGCGCGTAGACCGCCTGGTCGTAGGCGTCGTCGAGCTCCTTCTGGTCCATGTTCATCCAGACCAGCGGGCCCTTCTCGCGCGGCTGCTCGGCCGCCGTCGCCCCTCCGGCCGCGGCCACCGCGCCGCTCGCCAGCACCGTTCGCCGCGTCAGGTCCATGTCCACTCCCGACGGCCTAGAGCTTCATCTGCTCGAGGATGGCGCTGCCCAGGAGGCTCACCGGATTGCCGATCATCTCGGTCATCTCGAAGTGGTTGTAGCCCTCCGCGACCAGGAACGTGACCGGCTTGCCGGCGGCTTTGACGGCGGCGGCGAACTCGCGGTTCTGCCGCTGGAACTCCGGCGTCTCGTAGGTGCCGTGGGCGACGATCACCGGGCAGTTCAACCGATCGAGATGGCGCTGCGACGAGAGCTTCTCCTCGACCTCATCGGTGAAGGCGACATATTCGGAGCGCTTCGACAGCCGCACCGGCTTGAGGTCATACATCCCCGAACAGAGCAGCGCGCCCTTCACCACGTTGTCGGGCACGCCGTAGTCCTTCCAGTTGGTGGTGACGATGTTGCCCGACAGATGCGCGCCGGACGACTGGCTGGTGACGAAGATGCGCTCGGGGTCGCCGCCGAAGCTCTTGGCGTTCTTGTGGACCCAGGCCACCGCGCGCCGCACCTGATCGGCCATCGGCAGCAGATCGCCCTTGGTGTTCTCGACGCCATCGAAGTCGACGCCGATCCAGTGGCCGCCGGCGCGCACGATCATCTCGGCGAGGAACGCGTAGTCCTTCACCGGACGCGAGCGCCAGGCGCCGCCATGTATGAAGATCGAGATCGGCGCGTTGGGCTTCGAGGTCGCGAACAGATCGAGCTGCTCGATCTCCTTCGTGCCATAGGCCAGGCGCTTCGGCGCGCCGAGCCGCTGCCGCACGCGCTCGCTGTTGAAGACGTTGCGCTTGTGGACCTGATCGCGGTTCGGCGCGTAAACCGCCTGGTCGTAGGCGTCGTCGAGCGCCTTCTGGTCCATGTCGAGCCAGACCAGCGGGCCCTTCGCGCGCTGCATATTGGCGACCTGATTCATTGAAGTCTTCTCCAGTTTCTATTTCGCAGTGAGCCCCATCTGCCGGAGCATCGCGCGGCCGGTGAGGCCGTACGGATTGGCGAGCGTCTCCAGCAGCTCGAAATGATTGTACGCCTCGCCGACCAGGACTTCGACGGGCTTGCCGGCAGCTCTGACCGCGGTAGCAAAGTCGCGGGTCTGGCGCTGGAACTCCGGCGTCTCGCAAGTGCCATAGGCCAGCACCAGCGGCGTCTGAAGGTCGCCGATGTAGCGACCGCCCGACAGCTTCTCGATCATCGCCGGAGTAAAGCTCACGTAGGACGAGCGCTTCGACAGCGCCACCGGCGCGAGATCGTACATGCCGCTGAGCAGCACCGCGCCCTTGAAGGCATCGGGTGGCAGCCCTTCTTCCTTCAGGCCACGCGTCAGCACCACCCCGGACAGATGCGAGCCCGACGAATGCGCCGACACATAAAGCCGCTCGCGGTCGCCGCCGAAGCTTGCGGCGTTGTTCCAGACCCAGGCCAGCGCGCGCCGCACCTGCTCGTACATCGGAAAGAGATCGCCCTTGGCCTGGTCGACGTTGATGAAGTCGATCAGCACGCAGTGTGCCCCGGCGCGCAGGAGCGGCTCGGCCTGCAGCGCATAGTCGGCCGCGACATTCCTGCGCCACGCGCCGCCATGGACGAACACGTTGACCGGCGCACCCTTGATGCCGCAGTCGAAGATGTCGAGGCCTTCGTATTCGCTCGGCCCGTAGATGACGCGCTTCGGCGCGCCAAGAATGGCCCGTGCCCGGTCGCTGGCCGCCTTCCGCCGCTCGACCACCAGCGCGCGGTTCGGCGCATAGATTTCCTGGTCGTAGGCCTCGTCGAGCGCCTGCTGGTCCATATCGAGGAAAACCAGCGGGCCCTTGGTGCGGGGCGTGTCGGGGCGGATATTCATGGCGCCGAAGACTATCGCAGCCTCCGCCGTCCGGCCAATGCGTGCCGGGCTTGGCTCATGCGCGATCAACGCGCTTTGCGCCGGCCATCAGTGAGGTTGGCGTACATCCGCTTCAGCGCGCGCTTGACCACCGCGAGGTCCTTGGGCGGCAGCCCGCCCACAGCGGTCACCTCGAGCGTCTTGGCGATCGGGATCAGGTCCTCGACCTGCGCCCGGCCCTTCGCGGTCAGCGCGATCACCACCTCGCGGCTCGAAGTCTTGGAGCGGTTGCGCGTGACCAGCCCCTGCCGCACCATCCGCGTGACGAGCCGCGACATGGTCGAGACGTCGATCGAGGTGTTGGCGACGAGATCGACCTGGCGCTGCCCGCCGTTGTTCGACAGCGCCGCCAGCACGCGCCACATGTCGAGGCTCAGGCCGAGCGGCGTCAAAGTGTCGCCGGTGTAGATCTCCGCGATCGCAGACCCCACCCGATTGATGAGGTACGGCAGGTAGTTGTCGAGATCGAGATGCGGGCGCTGGGCCACGGCTTGAGGTTTCCGGTTCGCGAATTAGGGCAGCAGAACTGACGTAAATATCACGCCACCAGTCTAGCCCAAACACTTGCATTTTCAACAATTGCAAATGCATTATTGCCGGCAGAGACAGCGAAGGCGGCCCCAAATCACTGCCGCCACGGATGGGAGCGAAACATGGAATTCGGCTACTTCACGCTGAGCGACAACCACTACGAAAACAATCCGCGCGACGCCAACACCTTCGTCAGCGACATCACCAACGAGGCGCTCTACGCCGACCAGCTCGGCATGCACTCGGCCTGGATCGGCGAGCATCATTTCAACTCGTTGGGCGTCCTCTCCTGCCCCGACCTCGTTCTCTCCTATATCGCGTCGCGCACCAAGCACATCCGCCTCGCACCGGCCGTGACCGTCACGCCGCTGCACCATCCCATTCGCGTGGCCGAGCAGTGGGCCACGCTCGATCTTCTGTCCGGCGGCCGCGTCGATTTCGCCGCCGGCCGCGGCTATGACAGCCGCGAATACGCGCCGTTCCACGTCGACTTCACCGACAACCAGAGCATCTTCGAAGAAGGCATGGAGGTGATCCAGAAGCTCTGGGCCGCCAAGGACCGCATCTCGCATCACGGCAAGCACTATCAGTTCGACGATGTGCGCATCACGCCGAAACCGATCCAGAATCCGATGCCGGCCTATATCGGCTCGTTCTCCAAGCCGTCGATCGAGCTCGCCGCGCGTCTGGGCTACGGCCTGATCGTCGCGCCGTTCGCCGCCGCCATGAGCTATGGCGGACTGAAGCAGGTGGCCGACCTCTACAACGAGACCTGCATCAAGCACGGCAAGAAGCCCGGCCGCCTGATGTGTAGCTACTTCACGCACTTCTACGACACGCCCGCGCAGGAGGCCGCGCAGCGCGAGCGCCAGATCCGCTATTACAAGGAGTGCGTGATCCCGGCGCTGCCGGGCGATCCGGCCACCGCCCCGCCGAGCTACCGCTACTTCGTCGACATGGTGGCGCGCCTGCACAAGGTCGAGCCGCAGATGCTCACCGACAATTCGGTGCTGCTCGGCAACACCCAGGCCATCACAGACTCGCTGAAGAAGGTCGAGGCCGCGGGCTTCTCCGAGGTGATCCTTTACTTCAACGTCGGCATGAAGCCGCACAATCAGGTGAAGGAAGAGATGGACCGCTTCATGCGCGAGGTGGCGCCGAACTTCGACGGCAAGCACAAGCTGCGCCGGGCGGCTTAACGAGCAGGCTCTCTCAACACGGTCATTCCGGGGCACGCCCGCCAGCGCGTTTACGCGCGTCTTCGACGCGCTATGGGCGTGAACCCGGAATCCATAACCACTGCTGCGGAGTATAGATTCCGAGTTCGGCGCTTTCGCGCCGCCCCGGAATGACAGCCCTACCGATTAACTCCTTTCCACCCGCGCCGCGTAGCAGCCCGGCGCGGCGTAGTGCACATGCAGATAGGCCGCGCGCGGAATGGCGTTCAACCGCTCGATCGCCTTCTCGAGATAGCGGCCCTCGATCAATTCCCAACCGACCATCATGCCGTCGTCGTCGAAGGCGCGGACCGCCAGCGTGCGAATCCGCAGTTGCTCGGGCACCTGGTCGATCTCGTCATAGGTCTCCTCGCCCTTGCGCACGTAGATCGCAAAGCGCATGCGGTACGGCGATGAGACGTCGTGATGTTCGTAGTTGGTCAGGATCAGCTCGTCGCCCGGCTTGGAGTCCGTGAGGCTGACCCGGCACGGATAGCCGGGATTGCGGGCGTCCGCCGTGCTGCGCACCGCGCCCCGCTCGGCGAGCTCGGCGTCGGACAGATCGAACAGGTGCTGGAAGCGTTCGGCCGGCAGGCCGCGAATTCGAAAGCTCATGATCATCCTCCTTGTTGGTGACGAGGACGATATGGCGCAGCACGCCGCGCCGACCCACCCGATTTCACCACCCGATTTCTGCTGACCGGAACGCTTAAGCCCTGTTGGAATCGGCGCGCGGCCCGCGACAAGTGCTCCAGCGGCGCATAAAGTTGCCAGCCGAGGAGTCCCGCCATCCACGCCCTGTCCGTCCCTGTCGTGATCTATTGCTGCGTCGTGATGGCGGCGGCCTATTCGGCGCGCGGCGCGTCGGGCTTTGGCGCCGCGGTGGCGCTGCCGCTGCTCGGACTCGTGCTGCCGCTGAAGCTGCTGGTCCCGGCCTGGACGCTGATCGCGGCTGTGGCCGGCACCACCATCCTCGGCAGCGACCGCGACAAGGTGCTGTGGTGGGAGATTCTGAAGCTCATTCCCGGCACGCTGATCGGCGTGGCGCTCGGCCTCGCGGTGTTCACGCGGCTCTCGACTGAGACACTGGCGATCTGGATCGGCGGCTTCGTGCTGGCCTATGGCGCCTATTCGCTGTGGACGACGTTCGGCGCCGCGAAGCCCCACCTGCCGCCGCGCACCGCGGCCCTTCTCGGCGGCATCCTCGGCGGCGCGACCGGCACCATTGTCGGCACCTTCGGCAGCACCTTCTATGCGATCTATTTCGACGCCATCAAGCTCGGCAAGGACCATTACCGCGCCACCATGACGGCGATCCTGCTGACGCTCTCGCTCGCGCGCGGCACCGGCTATTTCGTGGTCGGCGAATTCACCCGCGACGTCCTGTTGATCTCGGCCATGCTGCTGCCGCCGATGTTCGTCGGCATCTTCATCGGCGACCGTCTCCATCACGGCATGAGCGAGACGGCGTTCCGCCGCACCGTGGCCTGCGCGCTGATCGTCAGCGGGGCGGCGCTGCTGATCAAATAGCCACGTTCGGGCCGCAACCATCGGATGCGTCCGGCCATCGCCCGCACCACAACCCGTAAGGTTTTTCATCCCGGCTCAAGCCGCTGCCCCGGTCCGGCGGTTACGCCAAAAATGCCACACATTCAGAGGCTCAGGCGACGTCCGGCCGCGGCTGGCGAATCGTGGCTCGTGCTATGATATGGTTGAGTGGAAGCGCTTCGGCCGCGTGCCCGGCCTCGGGAATTGGGTGCCAACCAGGAAGGCCATCATGTTGAAGTTCGTCCTCGCCGTACCTCTGGCATTGCCGATGGTCTCGGTCGCATGGGCCGAGGGCCCGCCGAATCTCGACGTGACGGCGAGCTGCAAAGGCGCGGCGCGCGCCGTGGTGAAGGCGGATTCGGAAAAGCGCGAGAAGGCCTGCTACGAGACCGAGAAGACGGCCCGCAACAAGCTCAGCCAGAACTGGTCGTCATTCCCGGACAAGGACCGGAATTTCTGCATCAGCTCGGTCAAGGGCTACGCGCCGACCTACACCGAGCTTGCGATCTGCCTGGAAATGATCCGGGACGTGAAACAGATCGGTGAAAAACCCGACGCGGTGGCCAAGCCGATGCCGGACATCCCGCGTCCGGTCCGTCCGTAAAAATCTTCGGTCGCATATCCAAATCAAAAGCCCTCTCGCCGCGGCAGCAGCGAGAGGGCTTGGTCGTTTCAGGCGATCAGCGGCAGACGCGGCGCCAGCCGTAGCCCCCGACCCAAACGCGGCGGCAGACCGGAGCGACAACCACGGGGCCAGCGACATAGGCCCCATAGGTGTTGTTGCGACGGCAGCCGCCATACGGGCCGCGGTGGAAGCCCACGCCGCAGCCACCGGCCACGAGCTCGATGTCAGCCGTCACGCCGAGCGGCGCCGGCGTGAACGCCTGAGCGGAGGGAGCGAGCATCACGGCGAGTGCGCCCGCGGCAATCAGTGTTGAGAGTGTCTTGGTCATAAAGTCCTCCATTGGGGGGTAGAAACCCGTCGCCACCACACGGCGACAGTGGACCGTCGGTCAGTGGCAGATTCTTGGCGCGGAACGCAACGTCGCGCAACGCAGTGTTCAGTATAGGTTCAGCATCCGACAGTGCTGTGATGGCGAGCACAAGTTGCTGCAAACACCTGTCCCGATGCGGTGCAGCATCTCACACCGCATTGCAGCGTGGCTCAGCCCAGGTTCAATTCCTTGAAGAAGTCGTTGCCCTTGTCGTCGACCACGATGAAGGCCGGGAAATCCACGACCTCGATGCGCCAAATGGCTTCCATGCCGAGCTCGGGATATTCCACCGTCTCGACCTTCTTGATGCAGTGCTCGGCGAGGTTCGCGGCGACGCCGCCGATCGAACCGAGATAGAAGCCGCCGTACTGCTTGCAGGCCGCGGTCACCGCCGCCGAGCGGTTGCCCTTGGCGAGCATCACCATGGAACCGCCGGCCTTCTGGAAATCGGCCACGAACGAATCCATCCGCCCCGCGGTGGTCGGACCGAACGCGCCCGACGCGTAGCCCGCCGGCGTCTTGGCGGGACCGGCGTAATACACCGGATGGTTCTTGAAGTAGTCCGGCAGCCCCTGCCCCTTCTCCAGGCGCTCGCGCAACTTGGCATGCGCCAGATCGCGCGCCACGACCATCGGGCCGGTCAGCGACAGCCGCGTCTTGATCGGATACTTCGTGAGCTGCGCCAGGATTTCCTTCATCGGCTTGTTGAGGTCGATCTTCACCACCTCGCCGCCGAGCTTCTCGGTCTTAACCTCCGGCAGGTACTTCGCCGGATTGTGCTCGAGCTCCTCCAGGAACACGCCGTCCTTGGTGATCTTGCCGAGCGCCTGGCGGTCCGCCGAGCACGACACGCCGAGCCCGATCGGCAGCGACGCGCCGTGGCGCGGCAGCCGGATGACGCGGACGTCGTGGCAGAAATACTTGCCGCCGAACTGCGCGCCGACACCGAGCGACTGCGTCATCTTCAACACCTCCTGCTCCATCGCGAGGTCGCGGAAGGCGTGGCCGTCCTCCGAGCCCTGCGTCGGCAGGCTGTCGAGATACTTGGTCGAGGCGAGCTTGACGGTCTTCATCGTCAGCTCCGCCGAGGTGCCGCCGATGACGATGGCGAGATGGTACGGCGGGCACGCCGCGGTGCCGAGCGTCAGCACCTTCTCCTTCAGGAACGCCACCATGCGGTCGTGCGTGAGGATCGACGGCGTCGCCTGGAACAGGAACGCCTTGTTGGCCGAGCCGCCGCCCTTGGCGATGAACAGGAACTTGTAGGCGTCGTCACCCTCGGCGTAGATCTCGACCTGCGCCGGCATGTTGTTGGCGGTGTTCTTCTCCTCGAACATGGAGACCGGCGCGAGCTGGGAATAGCGCAGGTTGCGCTTGAGGTAGGCGTCGCGCGCGCCTTCGGCGAGCGCACCCTCGTCCTCACCCTCGGTGAAGACCAGCCGGCCTTTCTTGCCCATGATGATCGCGGTGCCGGTGTCCTGGCACATCGGCAGCACGCCGCCGGCCGCGATGTTGGCGTTCTTCAGGAAATCGAAGGCCACGAACTTGTCGTTGTCGGAGGCCTCCGGGTCCTCGACGATCCTCTTCAGGCTCTCGAGGTGGCCCGGACGCAGCAGGTGGTTGATGTCCATGAAGGCTGCCTCCGACAGCAGCCGCATCGCCTCCCGCGTGACCACCAGGACGTCCTTGCCCATGACCTTCTCGACCCGCACCCCCTCGGAGGAGATTTTCCGGTAGGTGGTGTTGTCCTTGCCCAGCGGGAACAGCGGGGTGTGGCGGTACGGCGGGACGATTTGGGTGGGTGCGTTCATGGGTTTGCTTAGTCCGGCGTTGCAGCTCGTTTCAGATTGAGCGAAATTACCAAGACGGTGGGGATTGGGCCGTCCGATGACGGAGAATAAAACTGTATCACATTTTCTTGCCACGCTGGCTGTAACAGTGGCTACCTCTTTTGTCGCTACCGCTCAAGTCGACATAACTTCAGAAAACCGCCTATGGCTCGATCAAAGCTGTCCGAGGTCACTTGGTCCGTCTCTGTGGCGGTCTTGTATGCAGAGGGAAATGGAAGCGCTTCGAGAGGTTCCCATTACAGACCTCGCCAAGTTGCCCCGCTCTTTGCAGTCGTGGGTCAATCAATCGTGCCCGCGCAGCCTCGGCCCCAGTCTTTACGGAAACTGCGTCACGCGAGAAGTTGCAGCGCTGCAACTTCCAAACTGGCCCAACGTCTCTGGTCTAGCCCCAGATGACCAACGTTGGGTTTTGGAATCATGCCCACGGAGCTTAGGACCGAGTTTGTGGCGCAACTGCGCCGAGAGGGAAATCTCAGCACTTAGACCTGCCAGCAAAACCCCAAGCACATTACCACCGCCTTTTACTCCTCGGACTACGCCGCCACCTCGAGCAGTGGCACCTTCACTTAACGTAGATGGCTTAAAGCCGCTCCCGAAAGAAGCTGAAAGCGAATTGCCTGCTTGGACAGGCGTGAGACCATCGATTCCATCACGACCGGTCGGTGAAGAATTGCACCCCACTGCAATCTTCCGTGCAGTCGCGCCAACAGTCTATCTCGTTGTTGCGAGCCAGACCGATGAAGCCCTGGCGCGGGGTGAAGGAATCTTAGGCTCTGCTGTGGCAGTATCTGAAAATTGGGCGCTGACGAATTGCCACGTAGTGGCGCATCAACGATTGATAGTTTTAGCGGACGATCAATCTGGCAAAAAGTTGAAAGCCGACATCGCCTACGCGGATGAAAGAAACGATCGCTGCATTTTGCGAACTGACCAAAATTTGAGGCCCATTGCCGCTCTTAAGCCACGCGACAATCTTGCCGTAGGCGAACGCGTTTACACTATCGGGAATCCGTCAGGATTAACAAAAACGTTGGGCGAGGGCCTAATATCAGGGCTTCGTCGCCGTAGCGGCATTTTGTATGTACAGACGTCCGCGCCCATTTCAAAAGGCTCAAGTGGCGGAGCCCTGGTAGACTCTCGAGGGGCATTGATCGGGATTACGACGTTTTTATTGAAGGACGCGCAAAACCTTAACTTTGCTATCTCTGCGGATGAATATTGGCGGTAAGATCTTTCACCTGAACACACCATGTGCAATCGAGCAATTATCGCTTTCATCATCGTCCTCTTGTCTTCCGGCCTTGCACAGGCCCAGATCACCCCAATCGCGTCGGGCCTGCCGGAGGGAGCCGACATGTATCGCTTCGGCATACCGACGGGCGATTACGAACGTCCGATCACCGCGCAGGACATGCGCGAGATGGAGATCGAGCGGAAATACAAAGAGACGCTGAAGAAGATTCCGAACAAGAAGCCGTCGAAGGACCCATGGGCCGGCGTTCGTACCGCGCCGGTGGTGGCGGACCGGTATCGGCCGATGTAGCGCCCACGCGTTTGCCCACCACTCGCCGGTGGCGGCAAAACCCGGCACAATGCGGCGTCGATCTTTTGCCGGGGTTCGCCATGCGCGTTCTGATCGCCGCTTCCGCGTTCTGCGCCGTTCTTCTCTCATCGTTGCCCGCCCGCGCTGCGCCGCTCGACGCCTGCCGTACCGTCACCTTCGTCGTGCCGCAGCCGGCGGGCTCGACCACCGACGCGATCTCGCGGCTTCTGAGCGACAAGGTCAGCGAGGCGCTCGGCCGCACGGTCGTGGTCGAGAACAAGCCCGGCGCCGACGGCCAGGTCGCGGCGCAGGACGTGATGCATGCGCCGCCGGACGGCTGCCGCATCCTGCTCGCCACGTCCGGCACGCTCTCGATCGTGCCGTTCGTCCGTAAGGAGAAGCCGTTCGACCCGTCCGCCGACTTCACGGCGATCGCCGACGTCGGCCGCTACGCCTTCTTCTTCTACGTGCCGGCCTCGCTCGGCGTCGACACCATGGCGGCCTTCACCGATCTCATCCGCAAGAACCCCGGCCGCTACAACTACGCGGTCGGCAACAACACCGGGCTCCTGTCCTACAACTTCGCGGCCAGCAAGTTCGGCTGGACCATGCAGCGGGTGAACTACCGCGGCGAGCCGCCGGCGATGGTCGACATGCTGGCGGACCGCGTGCACGCGATCGTCGCGACCGCGGCCCATCTGCCGAATGTGAAGGCCGGCAAGCTCAAGGCGCTCGCGGCCGTGCTCGACGAGCGCAGCGATTTGCTGCCCGATGTGCCGACGTATGCCGAGATCGGGCTCGGCGACTTCAAGGTGGTGCTGTGGCTCGGCGTCGTGGGTCCGGCGAAGATGCCGCGCGACGCCGTCGACATGCTCAGCGCGGCTTTCGTGAAGGCGATGGCCCGTGACGAGGTCAAGCCCGCCGCGAGCCGTCTCGGTTTTGCGATGACGCCGTCCGGCCCGGACGCGTTTGCGAAGCTGATCGCCGAGCAGACCGTGGTCTACGGGCAGCGCATCAGCGAAGCCGGGCTCAAGCCGGAGTGAACTCTCTCACTCGTGCGGCAGCACCTTGAACGGCTGCTTGTAGGGCTCGACGCGCAGCGACGCATTGGCCAGCACGCCGACCTTCTGGCGCGGGCCAACCTCGCTTTGGCCGTCCTTGCCTCGCTGCACGCCATATTGCCACAACGACAGCGAGCCCTTCGCGGCAAGCGTCTTGGCGATCCCGCCGGCGTCGCCGCCAAATTCCTTCAGCTCGGCATCGTTGAGACCGATGACGATCTCGTCCTGGGTGGTGATGATCTTGAACAGCGTCTCGGCGGACGCCGTGAGCGTCGCGGGCGCGAGGAACGAAACGGCCAGCGCGGCACCGGCAAAGAGCTTGGCGGAACGGATCATGAAAGTCCCCTTCGACGTGAATCGGGCGTGGATGAATGAACCAGCCCATCTTGGTCGCGCCGGGGGACGCGGAGGTTCAATGCCGCCTACTCCTTCACCACGCCGGCGCTGTTAACGATTCCCTCCCAGCGCGCGTATTCGGCCTTCACGAAACCGGCGAACTCCGCCCGGCTCATCAGCATCGGATCGAGACCTGCGCCGCTCATGGCGTTGCGCGCCGCCTGCTCCTTCAACATGTCCTGGGTCATGGCGTGGATACGGTCGAGCATCGGCGCCGGCGTGCCGGCCGGCGCGACCACGCCGATCCACACGCTCATGAGGTAGCCGGGCAGACCCGCCTCGGACGAGGACGGCACGTCCGGCAGATAAGGCAGACGCTCTTTCGTTGCGGTCAGCAGCAGGCGGATTTTTCCCGCGTCGAGCGCGCTACGGAACGTGCCGATCGAGCTGGAGCTCACCTGGATGCGTCCGGCGATCAGATCGGTCATGGCCGGCGCGTTGCCGCGATAGGGCACGTGGATGAGCTCGATGCCGGCCATCCGCGCGAACTCGGCAGCCGACAGGTGCGGCAGCGAGCCCACGCCCGCCGAGCCGTAGGAATAGGTGTTGGGCTTGGCCTTCGCCAGCGCCTGGAACTCCTTGAAGGTCTTGGCCGGCACCTCGGTCGACAGCGCGATCATCTGCGGCGCCTCGCCGATGGCTGCGACCGGCACCAGGTCCTTCAGCGCATCGAACGGCATCTGCTTCTGGATGAACGGATTGATGACGAGGTTGCCATTGAGCGCGAGACCGAGCGTCGTGCCATCCGGCGGCGCCTTCGCCACCACGTCCATGCCGAGCGTGCCAGCTGCTCCGGTGCGGTTCTCGACCACCGCCTGCTGGCCGGTGGTGCGCGTGATGTGCTCGGCGAGAAGCCGCGCCCCGAGATCGCCGATGCCGCCGGCCGCGAATCCCGTGACGATGCGGATGGGCTTGGTTGGCCAGTCCTGCGCCCGGACCGGCTTCATGCCGAGCGCGGCGCAGGCGATCAGCGCCGCGATCAGGGTTCGCACAACCATTCATCCCTCCCGGAATCTTCTGTTGCGCCGAACCTAGCGTGGATCGCGAGCAGCGCAAACGCGCCATCGCAAATCCCAGCGCCGCGGTGCTAGGCTTTGCGCAAAACAGCGCCGCAATGGCGGCCAACTGATGATGGGAGAAATGTGCATGGGTCGCGCTTTGATTGCCCTGCTCTTGCTGCTCACAGGCGCCGTCGCGCAGGCGCAGCAGTATCCATCGAGTCCGGTGCGCGTGCTGGTCGGCTATGCCGCCGGCGGCGCTCCGGACATCCAGGCCCGCACCATCGCGCAGCAGCTCGCCATCCACTTCAACCAGTCATTCTATATCGAGAACAAGACCGGCGCGAACGGCACCATCGCGGCGCGCACGGTCGCGACCTCGCCCCCGGATGGCCTCACCTTGTTATTCTCGAGCTCGTCGATTGCGCCGACGCCGCACATCTACAAGAACCTCGGCTACGACACGCTGACCGACCTGCGTGCCATTGCCACCTCCGGCATCCTGGACGGCATGCTGATGCTGGTCGACGCCAAATCCCCGATCAAAACGGTGCCGGAGTTCATCAAGCACGCCAAGGAGAACCGCGTGCTGTACGGCTCGCCCGGCGTCGGCAACATCCTGCATCTCGCCACCGAGGCCTTCAGCATCAAGGCCGGCATCAAGATGGAGCATGTGCCCTACAAGAGCTCGCCGGAGGTCATAACCGCCCTGCTCGGTGGCAGCATCCAGGTGATGTTCGTCACCCCGCCCGCGGCGCTGGGCCTGGTCAAGGAGGGCCGCGTGCGCGCGCTGGCCTTCACGGGCACCAAGCCGTTCCCGGAGCTGCCCGACGTGCCCCTGATGACGGACCTCCTGCCCGGCTACCAGCCAATCGGCTCGTGGGGCATGCTCTTTGCGCCCGGCAAGACGCCAGACGCCATCGCCGACAAGCTCAACGGCGCGGTGCGCGAGGCGCTTCAGGTGCCTTCGGTCGTCACCGTCATGCAGCGCGACGGCTATGTCCCCGACAACCGCAGCGCCGCCGAGACGCAGGCCTTCTTCAACAAGGAGGTCGCCGTGATCGGTGAGGCCGTGAAGGCCGCCAAGATCGAGCCGAATTGAGATCGAGCCGCATTGATGCCCACCGTGACCCTCGACACGAAGGCAATCAACGACTGGGATTCGTTCCACACGGTCTGCCGGGAGGCCTTCGGCTTTCCGGAGTTCTATGGCCGCAACGGCAACGCCTTCATTGATTGCCTCAGCTATCTCGATGGCGGCATGACGCGATTCGCGCTGAAGGCCGGCGAAACACTGATCGTGGAGCTCCCCGACGCCGATGAATTCGCCAAACGCGCGCCCGAGCAGGCCATGGCCCTGCTCGGCTGGATCGGTGACGTCAACGCTCGCAGCGTCGAAGTCGGCGAGCCGCCGCAGGTGATGCTGCTGCCGCTTTAAAGCTGCCGCTCCATATGCACGGCGTCCGAATCATATTTGGCTCGCGCCGCGGCCTGCAGGGCTTCGTCGGCGCTGCATGAGAAGCCCGCGGCCTGCCAGAACGGCCCGCGGCGGTTCACCGCCACCAGGGATAAGTGAGACAATCCAAGCGATTGCGCCGCCTCGAACAGCAACGGCACGATCGCGCGGCCCTGCCCCTGGCCGCGCAGCGATGCATCGAGCGTCAGATCATGAACGTAATATGTCGTGGGCGTGACAGGCATCGAACCGAGCAGGCTATCCAGCGCCGGCACCGCACCTCGGACCCAAGGATGCGAGAAGCAATAACCGGCAATGCCGTCGCTTGTTTCCAGCACGAAGCAGCCGGCGGGAAACAGCCGGAATTTTTCGGCCAGCACCTCGGCGCGTTCCGGATAGTTGGGATGAACGCGCATCGACAGCTCATGGACCGCCGCAAGATCGGCTTGTGACATCAAGCGCCAAGGCTCGAAGCGCAGAGGCTCGTCGCTGTCTTCGCTGTGATGTTGCCCGGCCATGTCCGCGTTCTAAGCCTTCATGTCATCGAAGCAAGCATGCGAGCCCATGAAGGTTGTCCACTGCCTGCAAAAAGCTCTGGCGAATGTTCCAATTTTTCTCTAAATCCCACGATCGTGACTGCAGGAAAATACCGCATTGGCCGCGCGCGAACCGGACTCGGTCTGTTCGCAGTGAAGCCCTACCGGAAACGCGAATACGTCGCCACGTATCGCGGGCGCAAGCTCGCGAACGCGGAAGCCGAACGGCTCGAAGACCGCGGCTCACGCTACATGTTCGAGGTCAACTCGCGCTGGACCATCGACGGCTCGTCGCGGTGGAATCGCGCCCGCTACGTCAACCACTCCTGCCGGCCGAACGTCGAGGCGATCGAGCGCCGCGGCGACAAGGGCGGCAAGATCGTCTATATCACCCGCCGCCGGATCAAGCCGGACGAAGAGATCACCGTCGACTACGGCAAGAACTATTTCGAAGCCTTTATCACCAAGTCGCGCTGCCAGTGCCCCAAGTGCCGCGAGCGCCGTGCCGAGCGGCAACGAGGCTACCGCCGCAAGGTGAAGCGCGCCTTGCTGCGCAAGAAAACGCTTCGCAAGCGGTCCGCCGTCGTCGGCGCCAAGCCCGCGTCCAAGACGAAGTCCAAAGCCAAGTCCCGGCCGCAGCGCAAATCCAAAGGTAGGAAGAAGCGCTAGCGGACTAGCCGCCGCGCGAACTTCGGCTTCGGGACACCAGGCGGGAACCAAGTTCCCTCACGGCGCATTGTGCCTGCGATCTTTGAGAAGGCCCGGCAGCGCCGGGACTTTGGCCCGGGACTTGGCCCATGCGCTTTGACCCCACCACCATGTTCTTCGTCGTTCTGTTGATCGGCGCCCTGATCGGCGCGCTGTTCGACCGCTTCGCCGGCCGCGGCTGGTTCGCCCGGAAGGTGACCGGCAGCGGGAATGCGCTCCTGACCAGCGCGCTCGTCGGCGTCGCCGGCTCGTTCATCGGCTATCACCTGGCGATCATGCTGCGGCTCGGCACCGGCGTGCCGCAGCTGGTCGCCGCCGCCGTCGGTGCGCTGGTCGTGCTGTTCCTGTGGCGGGCAATTCGCTAGCGCAAACGCCGAGAGCGACGGCCGCCTCGCGGCAGCCGTCGCATTGTTTCAGGCGAGAACTGAGCGATCGCTAAAAGCGATCAGCGGGCCGGAGCCTGCTCCTGCTCGGCGGCCGGAGCCTGTTCCTGCTGCTGCTCGGCGGCAGGCGCCGGAGCCGGGTCCTTCTTCTGCATCTTCTTGTTGTCGCGGCCGCGCGGCTCTTTCTTCGCCATCGCGTCCTTGGCCTGCACGTCCTTGGCCGGAGCAGACGCAGCCTGCGGCGCGTTGACGACCGCGCCGTTGCGCGCGCCGAACACGCGGTCCGCGCACACATTGTTGTTCGCCTGGCAGGTCTGGATGCAGGTGTCCTGCATCTGTGCGGTCTGCTTGGAACCGCAGGTGTCCATGCAGGTCTGGTAGCCCTTGAGACAGACCTCCTGGCTCGACGCCACGGAGATGCTCAACGTCAGAATGGCCGCTGCTGCGGCCGGCAGAATCGCGAACGCCTTCATAACCTAACCCTCGCCTAGCCTCCTCAAAGCGCCGCATCTGATGACAGTGGCTGAAAAATAGAATTCAGCGGGCGCGAATGCACCCGCTTCCTCCGCGCATGGTTAAATCGCCAAGGCGCTGAAAACGAAGAGAAATTACAGGAACGCTGCGTCTCAGATCGTCTTGCACTCTTGGGACATGTTGGCCATGCCGCCCGCGCTTTTGACCTTGAACGCATGCACCTTCCGGCTGGTCTGGCCCTTGGCCGCCGGCCCGAGCACCAGCGTGGTCTGTCCTTGGGACGGGCCTTTTGCGCCCAGCACGTAGACATTGACCGTGCACCTGATCCGCATGTCGCAGGAGTTCTCCAGCACGACCTCGAAGACGGGTTGATTGCCAGCCTGCTTGAAGGCTGTCTGGTTGGTCACGCATTTCGGCTCTTCTTTCTTCTCGACCTTTTGCTCGGCCTGCTCGGCCGGCGGCTTCTGACCGTCGGGAATTTCCGGCGTGACGGCAAAAGCCGACGAACTGGCGAGAATCAATGCGAGCCCGGCAATGGACAACGACGAACGAAGCGACACGGCTGAAATCTCCGACAAGGCATCCGTTGGCCTTTAGTCGGACCGGCGCCGCTTTCGGTTCATCGCCTTGGGCCGGCCTCAACCGTCGAGCTCCTTGTAGGCGCGGAAGATGCCCCATTCGTTGAACGGGATGCGCCGCTCCGATTGCAGGTAGGCCGCGATGCGCGGCCGCTCGGCGACGTGGTCGTGCAGCGCGACGAGCCGGGGGACCTGCTTCTCGAACCGCTTCATGCGCTTGGGAAACGCGTAGCGCAGCCCCGCCACGATCTGGAACAGGCTCAGGTCGACGTAGCTGACCTTGCGGCCGAACACGTAAGGCCCACGGCTCTTCTCCAGCACCTCCTCGAAATAGCCGAGATACTTCGGCACCCGGTGGCGCCAGAACTCCTGGGTGTAGCGTTTCGCCGCCGGCTTCTGGTCCTCGTAGTAGAGCTGGCTCGAGATCGGATGATGGGTGTCGTGGATCTCCTTCACGAGATCGGTGATGGTGAGCTGAAGCTGATGCGCCCACAGCCGGTCGGCCTCGCTGCGCGGCACCAGGCGGAGCTTGGGCCCGAGATACTGCAGGATCAGCGCGACCTGGGCGATGACGAGCTTGCCGGCCTTCAGAATCGGCGGCGCGTAGGGCCGCCGGGCGCCGCTGTCCATCAGCTTCATCATCGCGCCGGTGCCGTAGCCGCGCCGCCGCGCCACGTCGATATAGCTCGCCCCCGCCTCCTCCAGCGCAAGACGGACGAACTCACCGCGGCCTTGGATTTCCGGCCAGTAGTAAAGCTCGTAGCGCATCACAGCCTCCGCATCCCCAAACCCATAAGCGCGGTCACGCGCCGCGTCTTCGACGCGCCATAAGCGCGGTACGCGCGTCTTCGACGCGCTATGGGCGAGCTTATCGCGCCGGGACCGGACACAGAAACGCTGAAACGTCGGGATGTTCCGAATATACGGCTTTAGCGCCCGCCTTGGTCCGCATCCGTCCCGACGAATTCGGCGCCGATCTCGTTGCCGCGCCGCCATTTGACCCGGCAGCGGCGGCCCGGCGACGCGTTTCGCTTCATCAGCAGGCTGAACAGCGTGGCCACGTCGAAGGGCGCCTTGACCTGGATGCGGATGCCACCGCTCGACAGATCGATCAGCCGGCATTCGCGGACCGAGAACCCGTCGTCGAAACGGATCCAGACCTTGCTGCCGATGGGCGTGCGTGCCGTCTTCCTGAGATCCCTGCTGCTCATGGCGAACTCGGGTGACAAATTGGCGCGGCGTCTTCTGTCGCTGCTCTCTCGTGTTGCGCCGGCTCAAGCTTCGTGGCCGGACGGGTTGCGTAGGGTGTTTCTGTAATGGGTAAAACTTGAGGGAAATTGCGCTCATTCCCCCAATTCCCGGACCAGCCGTGAGGTTTTGCTTAACCATGGAAGTCGCGCCGCGCCTGGGATCGCGGGGACGTGATGCGCGCGCTGCGCGGGACGCCCATGCGCGCGCCAAGGCAGTTCCTCCACATTGCGGCTGCCGGTTGCAGCGGCTGCGTGGTAACCATCGGTCCAACCAAGAACCGAAACGCCCAATCCTTTCCCACGGATCGTGACCACCACACCGAGCCGCGCCGACCCGCCTGCGCCGACGCCACCCGAGCGCAAGGAGCACATCCCGCTCGCGATCTTTCTCATGATCAGCGCGGGCGCGATCTTTTCGTTTTCCAGCGCCGCATCGAAGTACCTCGCGCAGACCTACCCGGTCGGCGAGGTGCTGTTCAGCCGCGTGCTGGTGTCTTTCCTGGTGTTCTCGGCCTTCGCGCTGCCGACCACCGGCATTTCGGTGTTCCACACCCGCAGGCCGCTCGCGCATGTAATGCGCTCGATGTCGCAGTTCACCTCGCAGACGCTGCTGCTGATCGCCTTCACGATGATGCCGCTCGCCAGCGCTACCGCGATCAACTTCTCGGCGCCGCTGTTTGCCACCCTGGCCTCTCTGATCTTCCTCAAGGAGCCGGTCGGCCCGGTGCGCTGGGCGGTGCTGCTGATCGGCTTCGTCGGTGTGCTGATCGTCACCAATCCGGGCGCCGATACGTTCCAGATGGGCGCGCTGTACGCACTCGGCAACGCTGTGCTGTTCGGCACCGTGACCGCAGGCGTCCGTGGCATGACCAAGACCGAGTCGGCCAAGACGCTGACCGTGTACCAGTTGCTGTGGCTCACCGTGTTCTACGGCCTGACGCTGCCGTTCGCCTACACGACGCCGGCCTGGAGCGACATGCCGCTGATCGTCGCCAACGGTCTCTCCAACATGCTGGGCCAGTACTGGTGGACGCGCGCGATCCATCTCGCGCCGACCTCGGCGATCACGCCGTTCCAGTATCTGTCGCTGCTGTGGGCGATGATGTTCGGCTACGCCTGGTGGGGCGACGAGCCGACCATCGGCCTCCTGATCGGCTCGGCGATCGTCGTCGGCTCCGGCCTGTTCCTGATCTGGCACGAATCGCGGAAGCGGAGACAGCCGCCACCGCCGGCGGAGCTCCCCGAATAAAAAGCCTGACCGGAAAAGATATGGCCGGGTGTGGTGCCCGGCCATGTCCGCTGTTTGCGATGTCGTTCGTCGTCTCAATCGGTTCACCGTGGCGTTCGTCGCATCCTCATATCGTTCTGCGAACAGCCGCCGTACGGACAGCGCGACGGATCCGTGAAATCGCACGGCTTCGCCGTGGCTTCGTCGTGCGATCCCTGCCGGGTGCTGCGATGAGCAGCATGACTGGCGCTGCCGGTCGTGCAATGGCTGTTGACGCCTGCATCGACGACGGGCTCGCCGTCCTGGTGCGCCTGCACCGGGACAGCGAGGCCGGCCGCGACGACGACCGCCGCGGCCATGGTCCGCATCAGCGATGTCGTCCGGCGTCTCAATCAGTTCACCGCGAAGCAGTAGAGCAAGCCATCGCCACCGGTGCTCTTCAGGTCGTTCTGCGAGCAGCCGCCGTCCGGCCCGCGCGACGGATGCGACGAGTTCCACGACTTCGACGGCGCGTCGTCTTTCAATCCCTGCCGGTCGGCATGGCCGAGCATCGCGGAGCCTTTGGTGCTGCTCGTCCAGTTGTTGCAGGTGCGATCCTCACCGGCCGGGAAGGCGCGGCCCTCCGGCGTCGAGCCGGTCAAGATGTCGTGGCGGTTCGGCGTATCGCCGCGGCCGTTGATGACATCGCCCTTCTCGCTGAGGTTGGTCTGCTTGGTGAGGTTGTTGGCGTCGCTGTGCAGGTCGTCGACGCTCTTGGCCACCACCGCGCCCTTGGCGTTGGTCCACGGGCCCTTGCCGATGCGGTCGCGGGCGTTCACGGCGTTGGCGCCCTGGGTGCTCAGATAAGCATGCCAGGTCTTGCCGGTGCTGCCGGCCGACTGTGCGAGCTTGCCACATTGGGCGTCGGCGCCGGCGAGACCGCCGAGGTCCGCGCCCTTGCCCGGACCTGCGCTGGTCACAAAGAACGTCATGCTGTTGGCCTGCTGCGCCTGCGCCGGCGCCACAAGGCCCGCGGCCATCAGCGCCACCGAGGCCAGAAGGGTCTTCGCCATCATCGATCGTGTCATTCGCCACCTCCACTATTGGCCCGCACTCCGGGCCCGATACCGTAGAAAACATCCGGCGGGCCGAAGTCGTCCCTCGCCCGCCGGATTTTTGTGATGTGTCGCTGGCTTACGCGAATGGACCTCAGGTCTTGAGAGCCGGGATCAGACGCATGGCGTTGCCGCTCTCGATCGCCTGCACGTCGCTGGCCGAGAGACCGAGCTTCGACAGATCCTTGTACTGGTCGAGCGCGAAATACGGCCAGTCGGTGCCGTAGGTCACCTGCGACACCGGCACGAGCTTGAGCAGCGCCGTCATCGCCGGCGCCGAGGTGGCGTTCGCGGTGTCGTAATGCAGCTTGGCCAGCTCGGCCATG
>CAKZHN010000391.1 GCA_936924235.1 uncultured Rhodoplanes sp.
CTCGCGCGAGCGGTCGATATCAATAAGCGTCACCTCCGCGCCGTCGATGCGGGCGCAGATGAAGGCGACCAGCGCGCCGACCACGCCGGCGCCAATGACTGCGATACGTCCATAAGGCCCGGGCGACGCATCCCAGGTGGCGTTCAGCGCCGTCTCCATGTTGGCGGCCATCACGGCGCGCGACAGCGGGATGTCGGGCGGGATCGGCACCACGGCTTCGGCCGGAACGTCGAACCGGGTCTGATGCGGATGCAGCACGAACACGTTGCGGCCGGCGAGATCGTCGGGTCCGACTTCGACCACGCCCACGGTCTGGTAGCCGTACTTGACCGGAAACGGGAATGTGCCGGCCATGTACGGCCCGCGCATCCGCTGGTATTCGGCCGCCGGCACCCGGCCCGCCGCGATCAGCGCCTCGGTGCCCCGGCTGATGGCGCTGTAGAGCGCCCGCACCCGCACCTTGCCATCGCTCAGCGGTTTGAGCCGTTCTTCCCGGATCTCGGCGCGCCCCGGTCCCACATACCAGAGCGCCTCCGCGGCTTCTTCCTGACCTGACACTCCCCCTCCTGAACCGCCCGTTGGACCGGAACCCCACCGCCCGCTATACCCTGCACGGCGCGCAGCGATAAGGACGTTTTTCGGGGGGCCGGTCTGTCGGGTTTCGAACTGAAAGCTGTGGACTTGGGCCGCGGTTCCGCGTGGGAACTGACCATGCGGCGCGTGCTGTTCGCCACCCTGGTGATCGCCACAATCGCCGGCACACTCGCCCTGGCCGCCTATGCGCTGTCGGCTGGCGGCTTCGGCGCGCTCGACGCGCTGGTGCTCATGTTCTTCGGGCTGACGTTGCCCTGGACCGCGATCGGCTTCTGGGACGCGGTCATCGGCTTCTGCATCATGCGATTTGCCCGTGATGAGATCGTGGCCGTCGTGCCGGCCGCCGGGCTCGTCCGCGGCGACGAGCCGATCACGGCATCGACCGCGATCTGCATGTTCGTGCGCAACGAGCCGCCGGACCGCGTCATCCGCAATCTCGACGCCATGCTGCGCGAGATCGAGACAGCGGGCGCCGGCGCAAGCTTTCATCTCTATGTGCTGAGCGACACGAGCCTCGCCGATGTCGCGACGCTCGAAGACGCGGGCTTTGCGGCGCTGACCGAGCGCTGGAAGGGCCGCATCGCGGTGACCTATCGCCGCCGCGACGCCAACACCGGCTTCAAGGCCGGCAACTTCTGGGACTTCTGCGAACGCTGGGGCGGCCAGCACGAATTCGCCGTGACGCTTGACACCGACAGCTTCATGACCGCGGCCGCGATCCTGCGCCTCGTGCGCATCATCCAGGCCGATCCGAAGCTCGGCATCCTGCAAGGGCTCGTCGTCGGCCTTCCCTCCACCAGCGCCTTCGCGCGTCTCTTCCAGTTCGGCATGCGGCTCGGCATGCGATCCTGGACCATCGGCGCGGCGTGGTGGCAGGCCGATTGCGGACCTTATTGGGGCCACAACGCGGTCATTCGTATTGCGCCCTTCGTCACGCATTGCCGCATTCCGGTGCTGCCGGGCGACGGCGTGCTCGACGGCCACGTGCTGAGTCACGACCAGATCGAGGCGGCGTTCATGCGCCGCGCAGGCTTTGACGTGCGCGTGCTGCCGGAGGAAGACCTCGGCTGGGAACAGAACCCGCCGACGCTCATCGAATTTCTGCGCCGCGACCAGCGCTGGTGCCAGGGCAACCTGCAATACTGGCCGTTCATCAAGATGCCGGGGCTCAAGCCCGTGAGCCGCTTCCAGCTGTTCTTCGCCATGCTGATGTTCCTCGCCTCGCCGGCCTGGATCGGCATGCTCGTGTTTGGCGCAATCGACGCAGCGTTTTCGCCGACCACCGCCGGCTTCATGCACTTCGGCGCGGGCCACGCGCTGCTGGTGCTGACCTTCGTGATGTGGTTCGCGCCGCATTTCGCCACCGAGATCGACGTGCTGCTGCGGCCGGACCTGCGCCGCGCCTTCGGCGGCGCGCCGCGCTTCATCGGCGGCATCGTCGTGATGACGCTGTTTTACATTATGATCCTGCCGATGATGTGGTTCTGCCACACGCTGTTCATGATCGGCATCCTGGCGCTCGGCCGCGCCATCGGCTGGGCCGGACAGGTGCGCGACGATCACACCGTGTCCTGGGCGGAGGCGTGCAAGCAGCTCTGGCCGCATGCGGTGCTGGGCTTCGGCATCATCGCGATGCTGTGGGCGACGCATCCGAGCGCCATTCCCTATGCGCTGCTTCTCGCCGCTGGCCCAGCGCTTGCGATCCCGATGGCGGTGATCAGCGCCTGGCCCTCGGTCGGTCGCTTCCTGACGCGGCTCGGCATCGGGCGGCTGCCCGAGGAGACCGCGCCACCCGAGGCCTTGACGGCGCTTGCCCTGCCGGCGCTCGACAAGGCCGCGGTGCGCGCGGGCTGAGCGATGTTCGAGACGCTTCGCACCGCGCGGGCTGTATTGCGATCGCTCCGCGTCTACTACGGCCACCGCGCGCGCCACTCGGCGATGGACGATCTCTACCGGCAGTTCGTGCACGCGGGCGATCTGGTGTTCGACGTCGGCGCCCATGTTGGCGATCGCGTCGGCACGTTCCGGCGGCTCGGCACCAAGGTCGTTGCGGTCGAGCCACAGCCGGCGCTCGCCTTGACGCTCGGCGCGATCTACGGCCGCGACAAGTCGGTCG
>CAKZHN010000392.1 GCA_936924235.1 uncultured Rhodoplanes sp.
AAAATGGTACAGAGAGCGCGGTGAGACGCAGAGTGCGGCCGGCTTGCCGAGTCCGCTGCTTTGGGGCGCCACGGCCGGCGTGCTGAACTTCCTTCCCTACGTCGGTCCCGCAATCGTCGCTGTCGTCCTGCTCATTCTTGGACTCATCACGTTGCCGACGTTGCCCGGGGCGTTCCTCGCGCCGGCTCTGTTCGTGGGGTTCACGACCGCCGAAGGCCACTTCATCACGCCGAGCCTTGTCGGACGGCAGCTGACCATGAGCCCGCTGGCGCTGTTTCTGTCCCTCGCCTTCTGGACCTGGCTTTGGGGACCTTTGGGGACCTTCCTCGCCGCGCCCATTCTGATCGCGGCCACCGTCATCCAGCAGCATCTCACTGAAGGCAGCGGACGCAAGCTGCCGGGCTGACTTGTGCGTCGCGGCGCAGGATTCGTCGATGCATCAAAAGCAAAACGGGCGGCCGGTGTGGCCACCCGTTTTGCTGCGCTCCGCTGATCGGCTAGATGCGGCCTAACAAGGCCAGGATCACGACGATCACCAGGATCGTGCCGACGATCCCGCCTGGGCCATACCCCCAACCGCTGCTGTATCCCCAGGTCGGCAACGCGCCAAGCAGAATGAGGATCAGAATGACGATCAAGATGGTGGACAACATCGATGCCTCCGCATCCACAACTCGTTGATTCCCCTTGGCCGAAACAATGCGATCGACTTTTGAAAGTTCCATCGTGCAAAGTGCAGGGTGCCGAAGGTTCGCCGTCTGCAGGAACCTTCTTTGAAACAGCAGCGTTGAGGTGCGCTTTCCAACATTGGCGGATCATGAAGCTCTTCGAGTGCCAGAAGTGCGGCCAGTTGCTTCATTTCGAGAACACGCGCTGCGAAAGCTGCGGTTCTCAACTGGGCTATCTGCGCGCACGCGAAACGCTCTCGGTTGTCGAGCCGGATGGCGACGTGTGGCGCGCGTTGGCCGAGCCCGAGAGGCGGTACCGGTTCTGTGCCAACGCGCAGTACGACGTTTGCAATTGGATGGTCGACGACGATCGGCCGAGCGATTACTGCGCGGCCTGCCGGCACAACCAGACCGTTCCCGATCTGTCGATCGCAGAAAACATCGTGCGCTGGCGGAAGCTCGAATTCGCCAAGCATCGCCTCATCTACACTTTGCTCAAGCTGCGGCTGCCGCTTGCCACCAGGGCGGAAGACCCTGACGGGCTGGCCTTCGACTTCCTGCATCCCGAGGCGCTTTCGCCGGATGGCACAGCTGCGCCGGTCATGACCGGCCACGCAAGCGGTGTGATCACCATCAATCTGGATGAAGCCGACGACGCCCAGCGCGAACGCATTCGCACCGAGATGGGCGAACCCTATCGCACACTGCTCGGCCACTTCCGGCACGAGATCGGCCATTACTACTGGGACCGGCTCATCGCCGACACGGACAATCTCGAAAAATTCCGTGAAGTGTTCGGCGACGAACGTCGCGACTATGCGGAAGCGCTCAAGCAGAACTACGAAAACGGCCCGCCAGCCAACTGGCAGGAGAATTTCGTCTCGACCTACGCGTCCTGCCATCCATGGGAGGACTTTGCCGAGACCTGGGCGCACTACTTCCACATGATCGACACGCTGGAGACCGCGCGGGCGTTCGGTCTCAGTGTGCGCCCGCGCGTCGCGGCGGGCGGGGACCTCGCCACCAAGTTCGATTTTGATCCGCACCGCGCGGCGATCGAGCCCATCATCGACGGCTGGGTGTCGCTGACCATCGCGGCCAATGCGATCAATCGCAGCATGGGCCTGCCGGACCTCTATCCCTTCGTCCTGGCACCCCCGATCGTCACCAAGCTGACCTTCATCCACGATTGCATCCGCAGCACGCCGCGGCAAAAGCAGCCTTCCGCGCGGCCGCCGGCGCCGGACTGGCACAAGTTTTCTCGAATCGGAGGTATCGCGAGCAAAATCTTTGCTAAAGTGCAGGCCTGATTTTTGGAGGCGCGGCGGCCATGCATGAATCCATCAATCACGCCAAACTCGCGATGCTGTTTCGGCGGGAGTTCCAGCTCTGCAATGTGCAGAAGGGCGAGACCATCGTCCTCCTGAGCGATCTCGGCGCACGACGCGACTACGTGTCCGCGGCGTTTGCGGCTGCCGAGGACCTCGGCGCGGATGCCTATGAAATGTGCGTCAACGCGATGCCGTCCTGGACCAAGGTCGGCGTCGAGACGGTCGGCCGCTGCAAGGGCACGCTCGACGCCATCAAGGCCGCTGACATGCTGGTCTGCCTGCACATTCCGCTGTTCACGCGCTGGCTCAAGGAGGCGCGCGACGCCGGCACCCGGGTGCTGATGGTGATCGATGGCCCCGACGAGCTCGAGGAGCTGATGGCGCCGCCGGGGCTGAAGGAGGCCGTTGTTTACGCCGACCAGCGGCTGAAGCGCGCCAAGACCATGCGCATCACGCGGCCCGGCGGCACCGATCTCACCGTGCAGCTCGGCGAATATCCGACCATGAGCCAGTACGGCTATGCGGAGACCGCGGGCCGGTTCGACCACTGGGGCGCCGGCCACGTCCACACCTTCCCGAACGAAGGGTCGGCGAACGGCACCGTGGTGTTCGCGCCGGGCGACATCATCGTGCTGCCCTATTGCCGCTACGTGCAGGACGAGGTGCGGCTCGACATCCGCGACGGCTTCATCCGCAAGATCGAAGGCGGCCTCGACGCCAAGCTGATGAGCGACTGGCTCGACGGCAACAAGGCCAATTCCGGCGACATGGACGGCCACGCCATCTCGCATCTCGGCTGGGGCCTCAACCCGCAGGCCCGCTGGGACGCGATCGCGCTGAACGGCGCCGATCCCAAGCGCCATCATGCGGGCGCGCGCTGCTTCGCCGGCAATTTCCTGTTCTCGACCGGACCGAACTCGCAGAGCGGCGGCAAGCGCACCACCAAAGGCCATTACGACGTGCCGATGCGCGACTGCACGGTGACGCTCGACAACGACGTGATCATCGAGCACGGCCGGTTCGCCGACGAGAAGATGCGCGTCATGCGGGTGGCGCGCTGACGGCGTTGCGCCGATGAGCACCCCGGCGGCCAGCGCGGTTGGCATCTCCAAGCATTTCGGCGCGACGCGCGCTCTCGACCAGGTCGAGTTCGACGTCATGCCCGGCGAAATCCACGCGTTGGTCGGCGAGAACGGCGCGGGCAAGTCGACGCTGGTGCGGATTCTCAGCGGCGTGTATCCGCCAGATCAGGGCGCGATCGCCGTTGACGGCCGGCCGTGTCATTTCAACAGTCCGCACGACGCCATCGCGGCCGGGATCGCGACCATCCCGCAGGAACTGCGTCTCGTTCCGGCGCTGTCGGTTGCCGAAAATCTCACGCTCGACAATCCGCCGGTGCGCCGCAGGCTCGGCATCGCGACGATCGACCGGGCCGCGATGCGCGAGGAGGCGCGGGCGGCGCTGGCCGAGCTCGAATTCGCGCCCGATCCGGACACCCGCGCCGATCGCCTGAATTTTGCCGGGCGCCAGCTCGTGGCGATCGCCAAGGCGCTGCGCCGGCGCTGCCGGCTGCTCATTCTCGACGAGCCGACCGCGGCGCTGGAGACGCGTGAGATCGAGCGGCTGTTTACCTTGCTGGCGCGAATGAAGAGCCAGGGCACCGCGATGGTCTACGTGTCGCACCGGCTCGACGAGGTCGTGGCCCTGGCCGACCGCTGCACGGTGCTGCGTGATGGCCAGGTGGTCGCGGTCAGCCGGCGCGGCTCGTTTGCGGTCCGCGACCTGGTGCAGGCCATGACCGGCCGTGCCGAGGCGCACATCGGCGACCGCGGCAAGGCGCCCGGCGAAGCCGTCCTGGAAGATGCCGACGAGCGCGCCGATGCGATGCGGCTTCGCGCCAACGAGATTGTGGGGCTCGTCGGCCTGCTCGGCAGCGGCACAGGCCGCGTGCTGCGGCGGCTTTACGGTCTTGCGGCCGGCGGCGCGAATGTGCGCGTCCGCGGCGCGGCCCAGCGGCTCGATCTTCCGATCGATGCCATTCGCTCAGGGATCGGCATGGTGCCCGGCGAGCGGCGGCTCGGGCTGGTGATGAATCTTTCGGTGCGCGACAACATCCTGCTGCCGAGCCTCGACCGGCTGACGCGCGGCGGCAGCCTCGACCGGTTCGCCGGTGACCGGCTCGTCGGCGAGCTGATGGAACAACTTGATGTCCGGCCGCGCAACCCGTCACTGCCGGTGCGAGCCTTGTCGGGTGGCAACCAGCAGAAGGTGATCCTGGCCAAATGGCTGGCGCTCAAGGTCGGCGTGCTGCTGCTGCAGGAGCCGACGCAGGGCGTGGACATCGTGGCCAAGGCGCAAATCCACGCGCTGATCCGCAAGTTCGCCAACAGCGGCGGCGCGGTGCTGGCGTCGTCCAGCGATCTTGCAGAGCTGACGCGGCTTTGCGACAGCATCTGCGCGCTCCGCCAGCAAAAGGTCACGGCGCGGTTCGAGGCGGAGCAGGGCTTTGACGAAAAGCGGCTGCATGCCGCTATCGGCGGGTGATGATGGCGAAGCGCTTCAACCTTGCAGGCCAGATTCCGCTGGTCACGCTGGTGGCGCTGTGCGCCGTCACTGCGCTTCTGACCGGCCGGTTCCTGTCGCCGCTCAACCTGACCAACATCCTGGTGCAGTCCTCGATCATGGCAGTGATCGCCATCGGCATGACCTTCGTCATCGTCGGCGGCGGTTTCGATCTGTCGGTCGGCTCGACCGTGGCGTTGGCCGGCTGCATCGCCGCGATGACCATGGTGAAACTCGGCATCACCGCGGGTGTGTTGGCCGGAGTAGCGACAGGCGCGGCGGTCGGGCTGGCGAACGGATTGATCGTCGCCAAGCTCGGGGTCAATCCGTTCATCACCACGCTCGGCACCATGGTGCTGGTGCGCGGGCTCGTTTTCCTGGTCACCGGCGGCGCCCCGGTCGGTGACGATGGCATGCCGCAAGCGTTCATAGCCTTCGGCTCCGAGCGGCTGCTCGGCGTCCACTATCTGGTCTGGGTTCCGGCGGTGCTGCTGGCCGTGCTGTCCTGGGTGATGCATTGGACGCCCTATGGGCGGCGCATTTATGCCACCGGCGGCAACCGCGAGGCGGCGTATCTCTCGGGTGTGCAGGTCGAGCGGATCATCGCCTCGACCTATGTGTGGTGCGGGGCGCTGGCCGGCCTCGCCGGCGTGATGCTGGCGGCCCGCCTGCAGTCGGGCCAGCCGACCTCCGGCGAGTTCTACGAATTGACCGCCATCGCCGCCGTGGTCCTGGGCGGGGCGTCGCTGCAGGGCGGCGAAGGCACGCTCTATAAAAGTATCATCGGCGTGTTCATCATGGTCGTGCTGGGCAACAGTTTGAACCTGCTCAATGTCGATTCCTACTGGCAGCGCGTCGCCATCGGCGCGGTGATCATTGCCGCCGCCGCGGCAGATCGGCTACGCTCCCGGCGATAGACAGGGGAGATTGCCATGCCGATGCTTCGTCGTTCGCTCCTGGGTCGTTCGGTCTTGGCTGCGGCCCTGCTGCTGCCGGCTGCCCTGGTGTCCGCTCCGGCCTCGGCGCAAGAGAAGACCACCATCGGCGTCTCCCTCGCCCAGGACGACAACCCGTTCTACATCGCCATGCTGCGCGGCATCCGTGCCCGTGCCCAGGAGCTCGGCTGGGAGGTCGCGACCGTCTCGGCCAACGAGGACAAGGTCAAGCAGATCAACGGCGTGCAGGACCTGGTGGCGCGCGGCGTGAAGGGCATCCTCATCTCGCCGATCGATGCAGTGGGCGTGAACGCCGCCTACGACGCCGCCAAGGCCGGCAATGTGCCGATCGTGTCGGTGGCGCGCGGCTCGACCTCGCCGAATCAGACCTTGCATGTGGCCATGGACGAGAAGCAGATCGGCCGCGACATTGCCGAATGGACCGCCAAGCAGATCGGCGGCGAGGGCAAGGTTGCGATGCTGCTCGGCCCGAGCGGCGCGCCGACGTTCCGCAATCTCGGCGACGGCTATTCCGAAGTGATGGCGAAGCATCCCAAGATCCAGATCGTGTCGAAGAGCGACGGCCCGCTGACCCGCGAGCGCGGCATCAAGCAGGCCGAGGACGCGCTCGTTGCTAATCCGGACCTCAAGGCGATCTACACCGCCAACGACGACGTTGCGCTCGGGGCCATGCAGGCCGTGCTCGCCGCCGGCAAGTCGACGCTGGTCACCGGCATGAACGGCGTGCCGCCGGCGCTGCGCGCTGTGAAAGACGGCAAGATGGCGATGACGATCGAGCTCAATCCGGTGCTGTGGGGCCGGCTCGGTGTCGATGTGCTCGCGACCTACCTCAAGGGCGATAAGGTCGCGCCGCAGGTGTTCATCAAGCACGTCATCATCGACAAGACCAACGTCGACGAGAAGCTGCCGAAAACCTGACCGCGTTTAGGTTCGTCGGCCCGCGGAGAGAGCTGCGACGATGGCCAATCCTGCCCTGAAGCAAAGCTCGGACTTCGTCGCGCAGCTCGAAGCCGCAAACCTGCATCCGCTGTGGGACCGCTTCCGCACGCTGACGCCGGTGAAGCCGCAAGCGAAAGATCCGCCGCTGCTCTGGCGCTGGCGCGACATCGAGCCGTTCACGCAGCGCGCGGTGTCCGAGGTGCCGATCGACGACGTCGAGCGCCGCGCCCTGATCCTGGTCAATCCGGCGTTCGGCGGCGACACCTTGACGACGTCGAACCTGATCGCGGCCTTCACGGTGCTCGACCCCGGCGACCGGGCGCGCCCGCACCGGCACACCTTTGCGGCCATTCGCTTTGCGACGCGTGCGCAAGGCGCCGCCACCATCGTCAACGGCCGGCGCTGCGCCATGCACGAAAGCGATCTCATTCTCACCCCGCCAATGTGCTGGCACGGCCACATCAACGAGACCGACCGCCGCATCATCTGGTTCGATGCCGCCAACATTCCGCTGCTCCGGCAGCTCGATGCGAACTTCTTCGAGCCCGGCGATCCCAAGGCCAATGAGTTCTGGCAGGTCGACGAAGGCGACGAGAAGCTGTGGGCCGAGTCCGGCATGGCGGGTGCCGACTTGGCCTCCGCGCCGGCGCATTCGCCGAAGTATCACTATTCCGGCGCGGCGATGCGGCGGCTGCTCGCCGCGCTTCCGGCCGGGCCGGACGGCGCGCATACGTTGCGCTACACCAATCCGGCGACCGGTGGCGCCGTCATGCCGGCGCTCGATTGCTATGCGGTCCGGCTGCCGAAGGGCCGGACCACGCGGCCGAAGCGCACCACCTGCAACATGATCTGCCTCGTCGTGTCCGGCTCCGGCCGCTCGACGGTGGGCGAGCACAGCTTCGACTGGTCGCAGCACGACGTGTTCTCGATCCCGCACTGGACCTTCGCCAGCCACACCGCCATCGATGGCGATGCGAGCCTGTTCATCGTCTCCGACCGCTCGGCCTTCGAGCGGCTCGATCTCTTGCGCGAGGAACTGCAATAGACGCGCGCGCTAAAATTCCAGGGGAAGGCATCGGCGCCCCGGTGTTGCGCGTCGAGGATCCCAAATTTCTGCGCGGGCAGGGCTGCTTTGTCGCCGATATTTCGCTGCCCGGTGAGCTGCACTGTGTGCTGGTGCGTTCGCCGCATGCGCACGCCCGCATCCGCCGGATCGACAAGACAGCGGCTGCCGCTTTGCCTGGCGTCATCGCCGTGCTCACCGGCGCCGACATGGCGCAGGACAAGGTCGGCCCTATGGCGCCGCTCTGGGCGATCGCCACCTCGGATGGCAAGCCGATGGCCGAGCCGCCGCGCTGGGCGCTCGCGCGCGATGTGGTCCGGCATGTCGGCGAAGCCGTGGCGGCGGTGATTGCGGAGACGCAGGCGCAAGCCCAGGACGCAGCCGATCTCCTCGAGGTGGGCTACGAACCGCTGCCTGCGGCGGTCGATGGCCGCGCCGCGATGGAGGCCGGCGCGCCGCAACTGCACGGCAACGCTCCGGGCAACGTCTGCTTCCGCTTCGCGCGCGGCGATGTGGCCGCGGTGAGCAAGGCGTTTGCGAGTGCGCCGCACACAGTGAGGCTCGATCTCGTCAACGGCCGCCTGATCGGCGCTGCCCTCGAGCCGCGCGCGGTACTGGCCGACGGCGGCGCCGGCAAGCTGACGCTCTACTGCTCGACCCAGGTGCCGCATCACATCCGCCGCAGCGTTACCGAGCAGCTCGGATTGCCGCAAACGGCGATCCGGCTCGTCGCGCCCGATGTCGGCGGCGGCTTCGGCTACAAGGGCAAGCACTATCCCGAAGAAACCATCATCGCCTGGGTGGCGCTGCGGCTGCGCCGCCCGGTGAAATGGGTGGCGTCGCGCAGCGAGTGCTTCCTTTCCGACTATCAGGGCCGCGGCCATCAGACCCGGGCTGAGCTTGCCTTCGACGACGACGGTCATTTTCTTGCGCTGCGCGTCGACACCGTCGCCAATATCGGCGCCTATGTCTCGACCTTCGGCGCAGGCATTCCGAGCGCGATCTACAGCGCGCTGCTTGCGGGTGTGTACCGCACACCGGCGATCACGGTGCAGTCGACCGGCGTGTTCACCAACACAGTACCGACCGATGCCTATCGCGGCGCGGGCCGGCCGGAAGCCTGCTACGTGCTGGAGCGGCTCGCCGATGAGGCGGCGCGCAAGCTCGGCATGGATCGCGCCGAAATCCGGCGGCGAAATCTCATTCCAAATGAGGCCATGCCGTACAAGACGCCGATCGGTCCGACATATGATTGCGGCGACTTTCCGAAGGTGTTCGCCCGGCTGACAGAAATTGCCGACTACAACGGTTTCGCCAAACGTCAGGCTGCGGCATCGCGGACGCGAAGGCTCCGCGGCTTCGGCTTCGCCTGCTATGTGGAGTCCTCGGGCGTCGCGCCGTCGCGTTTTGCGGCGGCGCTCGGCGCCCGCGTCGGCTTCTTCGAAGCCGCGACGATCCGCGTGCAAGCCGACGGCAGCGTGCAGGCCTTGCTCGGCACCCACAATCACGGCCAGGGCCACGCCACGACCTTCGCGCAAATCATCGCCTCGCGCCTCGGCGTGCCAATGGCAAGCGTCGAGATCATCGAGGGCGACACCGACCAGGTGCCGTATGGCTCCGGCACTTTCGGCTCGCGTTCGATCGCGGTCGGCGGTTCGGCGCTCGATCGCGCCGCGGTGAAGATCATCGACAAGGGCAAGAAGATCGCGGCGCATCTGCTCGAAGCCTCGGCCGCCGATATCACGTTCGGCGAAGGCAGCTTCACGGTCGCTGGCACCGACCGGCACGTCTCGCTGCGCGAAGTGGCTCGGGTCGCGCATCATCCGACGAGCTATCCGGCCGACATGGAGCTCGGTCTCCAGGACAGCGCGGTCTATGACCCGCCGAGCTTCGCCTGGAGCAACGGCGTCCACGCCTGCGAGCTTGAGGTCGATTGCGACACCGGCGTGATCGACATCATCGGCTACTGGGCCGTCGACGACATCGGCACGGTCATCAATCCGATGATCGTCGAGGGGCAAATCCAGGGCGGCATCGCGCAGGGCCTGGGCCAGGCCACGCGCGAGCATTGCGTCTACGATTCCGCGAGCGGGCAGCTGCTGTCCGGCTCCTTCATGGATTATGCGGTGCCGCGCGCCGACGACATGCCGGAGATCGTATCGGAACTGGACGAGAGCCAGCCCTGCACGCACAATCCGCTCGGCGCCAAGGGCTGCGGCGAGGCCGGTTCGATCGGCGCACCGGCCGCGATCGTCGGCGCGGTGCTCGACGCGCTCCGTCCGCTCGGCGTCACCGATATCGAAATGCCGCTGACGCCGGAGCGGGTGTGGAATGTCATTCGCGCCGCAAGCGGTAGATAGTCGCCCGCCGCTCGTGGGCATGCTTTTTGCTTTTTGCGACGGCAAGCGCCGGACACGGCTGTCAACAACGTTTCAGGAGTTCCTATGCTTCAGCGAACCGGTATCGCAGCCTTTTGCCTGGCAGCCGCCTCGTGGATCACCGCCGCGGCGCCCTCTGCGGCCGAGACCTGGCCCAGCCGTCCGATCAGCATGGTGGTGCCGTTTGCTCCGGGCAGTTCCTCAGACGTCGCAGGTCGGGTTCTTGCGGCTGGGCTTTCGGAGGTCCTGGGACAGCAGGTCGTGGTGGAGAATGTGTCCGGCGCCGCGAGCATGACCGGAACGGCGCGCGTGGCGAAAGCGCCGCCCGATGGATACCAATTCGTGTTCGCGAGCGTCGACTCCATGGCGATCGTGCCGGCCATGCATAAGCAGCCGCCCTACAACAGCGTCTCCGATTTCACACCGGTGGGGCTCGTGATCGAGCAACCGATCGTGCTGGTCACGCGCAAGGACCTGCCGGCCAAATCGATGGAGGAGTTCGCCGTTTATGCCAAAGCCCACTACAAGGAGATGCAGTTCGGCTCGTCCGGCGTGGGCTCCGGATCGCATTTCTCCTGCGCGCGGCTCAACGTGGCATTGGGGATCGAACCGACGCACGTGCCCTATCGCGGCGCAGGCGCGGCGATGCAGGATTTGATCGCGGGCCGCATCGACTACTTCTGCTCGCTGGCGGCAGCCGCCATGGGTGCGTTGGAAAGCGAGCAGATCAAGCCGATCGCGCTGCTGACCGGCGAACGGTCGGCGTTGTTTCCGGCTCTGAAGACCGCCAAGGAGCTTGGTTTTCCGGGCGTCGATTCGTATTTCTGGACGGCGTTCTTTTTCCCGAAAGACACGCCGGATGAGATCGTCCAGAAGCTCTATGAGGCGACCAATCGGACTCTGAATTCGCCAGTGACGGTGGAGCGGCTCAAGAAGTCCGGCGTCACGCCGATTGCTGCCGAGCTGCGCACACCGGCCTATCTCAAGACGTTTGTTGGAACGGAAATTGCGAATTGGGCGGCCCAGGTCAAGGCCAGCGGCGTCGCAATCGAATAGACGATCCGAAGCGGATTGGTCCCGGCGCCCGCGGCGCCGGGACTTTTCATTGCCCCTATGACAGTTGTCCAGGCGACGCCCGCCGCGGCAGCCGATATGCTGCCGGAAAAGGGCACTGCTTGATGAAGAAGACTGCGTATGTCGGCCGGCGCTATCCGCGGGTAGAGGACCCGGCGCTGGTGCGGGGCAGGGGACGGTTCGTCGACGATCTTCATCCGCCGGGGCTTCTCGAGGCGGCGTTCCTGCGCAGCCCGGCCGCGCATGGCCTCATCCGCTCGGTCGACACGCGCGCGGCGCTGGCACTGCCCGGTGTGCACGCGGTCTATACGCTCGCCGACCTGCGCCCGGTGCTGACCGCCGACCGCCTGCCGCTGCAGTTTCCAAGCAATGTGCTGCCGCCGAACATCTCGCCGTACATCCTCGCCGGGCAGGAGGTGTCGTATGTCGGCGAGGCCATCGCGCTGGTGGTGGCGGACAAGCGCTATATCGCCGAGGACGCGCTGGCGCTGATCCAGGTGGATATCGAGGAACTGCCCGCCGTTTCGGATTGTCGCGAGGCATTGGCCGCCGGCGCGCCGCATGTGCACCTCAGCCGCAAGACCAACCTGCTGATCGACTTCGAGCAAAGCTACGGCAATGCCGACAAGGCACTGGAAGCCGCGCCGCATCGCCTGACCGTCAACCTGAAGCAGCACCGCGGCGGCGCGCATCCGATCGAGCCCCGCGGCCTGATCGCGAGCTTCGACGCCATGGGCGACGTGCTCACGGTGTGGAGCTCCACCCAGCTCGCCCACGAGGCCCGCTACTTCATCATGAAGATGCTGGGCCTGGACGAGAACCGCATCCGGGTCGTGACGCCCGACGTCGGCGGCGGCTTTGGCGCCAAGTTCATTCTCTATCCCGATGAGGTCGCGGTCTCGGCCGCAAGTCTCCTGCTGCAACGGCCGGTGAAATGGATCGAGGACCGGCGCGAGCATTTCCTGGCATCGATCCACGAGCGCGACCAGTACTGGGACGTCGAGGCTGGCTTCGACGATGATGGCCGGCTGCTCGGCGCTCGCGGCACGATGATCGGCGATGCCGGCGCCTACACGCTGCAGGGCATCAACCTTCATTACAACGCTTCGACGAATTTTCCCGGGCCCTACATCCTGCCGCACTACAAGCTGCAGGTGTCGGTGGTCGAGACCAACAAGACGCCGACTGCTCCGGTGCGCGGCGCGGGCTATCCGGAAGGCTGCTTCGCGATGGAGCGCGTCATCGACGCCATCGCGCGCCATCGCGGCCTCGATCGCGCCGAGATCCGCCGCCGCAATCTCGTGCCGGGCAATGCCATCCCCTATCAGACGCCGATGCAGGCGCGCTCGACCAGCGCCATCGTCTACGAGAGTGGCGATTTTCCGGCCTGTCTCGAACTCGCCTTGAAGAGTGCCGACTACGCCGGCTTCCCGGCTCGGCGGGAAAAGGCAAAAGCCGGGGGGCGGCTGCTCGGCTTCGGCATTTCCACGGGATTGAAAGGCACCGGCCGCGGCCCGTTCGAGTCGGCGATCGTGCGCATCGGCCGCTCCGGCAAGGTGTCGATCTACACCGGCGCGATGGCGATGGGGCAGGGGCTCAAGACCGTCCTGGCCCAGATCGCCGCCGACGAGGTTGGAGTGCGGCCCGAGGACATCACCGTGGTGAGCGGCGACACCGCCACCATCCAGCTCGGGCTCGGCGGCTTCGCCAGCCGTCAGACCGTGACGGCCGGCAACTCGGTGCATCTCGCCGCGCGCGCCGTGCGCGAAAAGGCGATCAAGGCGGCCGCGCTCCTGCTCGAGGTTCCGGAGATGAACCTCGATATCCGCGACGGCATCGTGTTCGAGACCGGCAAGAACCTGTCGATCTCGTTGCGCGATATTGCTGACTCGCTGGCCGGAGCTCCCGGCTACAAGATGCCGTCAGGATTGGCTCCCGGCCTCGACTCGGCGGTCAATTTCGAGACTTCGGCGTTGACGTATGGCCTCGGTGCGCATGCGGTCGAGCTCGAGGTCGATCCGCAGACCGGCGGCGTGACGCTGCTCAATTATGTGATCGTCAATGACTGCGGCCGCGTCATCAATCCGATGACCGCCGAAGGGCAGCTCCACGGCGGCGTGGTGCACGGCATCGGCAATTCGCTGTTCGAATGGATGGGCTATGACAACAACGCCCAGCCGCTGACCACGAACTTCGCGGACTATTTGCTGCCGTCCGCGCCGGAGATTCCGCCGATCGATGTCCGGCTGGTCGAATATCCGAGCACGAAGAATCCGTTGGGCGTGAAGGGCATCGGCGAATCCGGCACGGTGCCGGCGGCGCCGGCGATGATCTCGGGCATCGAGGATGCGCTGAGCTCGTATGGCGTAAGGATCGACGAGGCGCCGATCAGCCCAGCGCGGCTGTTTCAGTTGATTCAGGCCGCGAGCGACTGA
Source organism: uncultured Rhodoplanes sp. (assembly GCA_936924235.1). GTDB lineage: Bacteria > Pseudomonadota > Alphaproteobacteria > Rhizobiales > Xanthobacteraceae > Z2-YC6860. The sequence continues at coordinate 13,407 of CAKZHN010000392.1, forward strand.
AGCATTTCGGCGATGGTCGTTATCTTGGCGACCGGTTTGAGACCTTCGATCGCGGCGCGATGGATTTCGTCCGAGAAAGCCGCACAGCCGTCCTCGATCACGGTGCATTCGAACTCGCGGACATGGGCGTCGCGCACCGTCGAGGCGACGCCGCCATTGGTGACGATGCCAGTGCAATAAAGCTGCTCGACACCGCATTTGCGCAGCGCCCATTCGAGCCGCGAGGCGTGGAACGCCGAATAGGCGATCTTCTCCACGTTCACATCGGCGGGCGCGAGTTGATCGACCAGCTTCTGGCCCCAGCCGCCCGGCGCGAAGTCGCCTTTCTTGAGGAACGGCCGCAGCGATTTCAGGTGCGGCGAGATGATCGGCTCGCCGCCGCGGCCCGGCACCAGCGTGAACAGCGTCGCGACGATGAGGACGCCGCGCTTGCGGGCGGCTTGCACCAGAGGCGCGAGCTTGCCGGGGATCGCGGCAATGGACGGATGGCTCTGTCCGGCGCGGCCATAGGCGCCGTCCGGATGCAGGAAATCGTTCTGCAGATCGCCGAGGATCAGCGCGCTGGTCGAAGGAT
>CAKZHN010000393.1 GCA_936924235.1 uncultured Rhodoplanes sp.
ACGCGTGGAGCGCCGGGAGGCGGGCGTGCCGGTCACACGGCACGCAGACTGAATAACGTAGCGCCTTTCGGCGCTCCGCTCCCTCATGTTCGGGGGAGCAAAGAAAATGAAGGCGCCGCCCCGCGCCGCACTCTGTACGGGGCCGATGAATCACGTCCGCTGTTTGACATGTGAATCTGAAACTTGAATCCGCGCTCGCGCAGCACGGCCACCCTCCCCTGGAGGGGGAGGGTGGGCACCGCCCGAGCCGTAATACTTCACTTACGGCGCATACGCCCACGCTTCGATCATCACCGTCGCGCCGGGCACCGGCAGCGGCGCCGGCACCTCGAGCGCGCAGAACGGCACCGGCCGCCCGCCGAGCTTGCGCTCCCACACCTTGTAGACCGGATAGAACCCGGCGAGGTCGGTGTGAAACTGCAGGATCCGCACCACGTTGCCGAGCGATGTGCCGGCCGCCGCGCAGAGCTTCTCGATGTTGCCGATGATGCATTCGGCCTGCGCCTCGATGGACGACGAGAAATGCGGCTGGTTCGGATCGATCTCCGCCGCAGCGACAAGCCCGTCGCGATCGATCGCCATCAGCCCGGACATGAAAAGCAGATCGCCCACCTTCACGGCCTGCGGCTGCTGCATGAAGGCGGTCGCGACACCGGCATCGACGTGGGATTTGCGCGCGCCGGGCTTCGCCGCCACGAGATTGATCTCGATCTTGCCGTCGTAAGGCGCGAGCCCGTGCTCGATGCAGGGGATGATCGACAGCGTCGGCGGCGACGTCTTGAAGTGTCGCGTCCAGGCCTCGTTGAACGCCGAATAGTCGTCGCGGTCGGCGAGATAGACCTGCGCATGCACCACGTCTTCAAGCTTCGCACCGGCAAGCGCCAGCGACGGCACGATGCGCTCCCTGATGATGAATTCGGTCTCGAGCTTGATCGGCTGGCCGGCCCATTGCGCGCCCTCGGTCATCAGCGCCGCAGCTGCGACGCCGTTCCGTTGCGGCTCGTCGCCGACCGCCATCGAGGTGATGCCCGGAATGAAGATGAACTCGCCCGCGGTCAGCGCCGCCGAATAGCCCGAGGTCGGCCGGCCTTGCAGGTCCTTGTGCTTGAGATGCTCGACCGCAAAGTTTGGCTGCGGGATCGCGGCGAGCGCCTGCACCGTCATGTCGGCGCCGGGCAGCAGCAGGTTTCGCTGGCCGATCGAGGTCGATGGCGGAATGCGGCCGTCGAGGAATTCGCGCCGCGCCTGCTGATAGGGCGGCACGGCCTTCACGGTGGTGTAGTACTGGTCGGTGCGCACGAGGTTTCCCCGATCGGTGCCGGCGGCGCGCAGCACTGCGTCGAGATTCTCGTAGATCCGCAGCGCCTCCTTCTCGCGCTTCGGCCGCCCGCCATGCGGCAGCCGCGCGGCGAGCACGTCGGGCGCGATGCCGTTCACGAAATCCTGCGCCATCAGTCCGTTGGCGAACACCCAGCGGCCGGCCTTCATGCCCTGTGCGAACTTGACGCGGCCCCCGCCGAGTTCGACCGGAAGGAGCGGCTCCGCCGCGGGTTTGGCGCTGGTCATGACGTCCTCGTTGGTCTTGAATTGTCGCAGATCACGCGAGGACTGTGCCATCAACACAGCCATCCCGGAAAGCATTGCCGGCGCAGAGCTGGCTGGCACATCTCGTGCAAGCTTTGCGGCCCGGTACCGGAGCGAAATGGAAATGATGCGCTTACGATTTTCAATGACGCTGGCCGCGGTGCTCGTCGCCGTCGTGGCATTTGCCGCGGACGCGACGGCGCAGAACTATCCGACGCGGCCGGTGACCATCATCGTGCCGTTCGCGCCCGGCGGCCTGACCGACCTGCCGGCGCGGCTCGCCGCGACCTTGCTGCAGGACCGGATCGGGCAGGCGTTCGTGGTCGAGAACAAGACCGGCGGATCGGGCACCGTCGGCGGACAATATGCCGCACGCGCCGAGCCCGACGGCTACACGCTGTTCGCCAACTCGGTCGCCGACACGCAGAACCTGCACTACATGGCGGTGCCTTACAGCGCGGTCGACGACTTCGCGCAGATCGGCTTCATCGTCGAGGGCCCGCCGTTGGTGCTCGTGATCGACGCCAAGCTGCCCTACAAGACGCTCGATGAATTGCTCGCCGAGGCGCGCGTCAATCCGAGCAAGATCACGTTTGGCACCTCGGGGCCTGCTGCATCGCCGGCGCTGTCGCTGAACCAGCTCAATGCGCTGGCGAAAACCGCGATCGTCGGCGTGCCCTATCGCGGGGTTGGCGAAGCCGCGCAGGCCGCCGCCGCGGGCATCATCCAGGGCACCTTCGTGTTCTATTCGCAGGCGAAGTCGCTCGCCGAGCAGGGCAAGGTGCGGGCGCTCGCGGTCGCGAGTCCTGTGCGCATGCCGACCTGGCCCGACGTGCCGACGTTGCGCGAGCAGGGCTACAATATCGACGGTCGCGGCTTTGTCGGGCTCGCCGCGCCAGCCAAGACGCCGAAGCCGGTCATTGCGTTTCTCAACACGAAGCTGAATGAGGCGGTGCAGAGCGAGACGTTCAAGAGCCGCATGGGCGAGCTCGGCATGGGGCCGCCGGCCGACAACACGCCGGACAAGCTCGACGCGTTCCTGCGCGGCGAGATCGCGCGGCAGGCCGAGCTGGCGAAGCTTTCGGGCCAGGCGCTGAAACGATGAAGCCCATGCAGGATGCATCAATGATTTCAAGCAAGCGGGAGCGAGCAATGCGTTTTCGACCGCAATGGTTCTTCGCCATCGGCATGCTACTGATCGCGAGCATCGCAGCGCAGGCGCAGACCGAAACCTATCCGTCGCGGCCGATCACCGTGGTGGTGCCGTTTCCGGCCGGTGGCCTGACCGACGTGCCGGCGCGGCTCGCGGCGACGATGCTGCAGGAGAAGCTCGGCCAGGGCGTCGTGATCGAGAACCGCACCGGCGGCTCAGGCGTGGTCGGCGCGGCCTATGCGGCGCGCGCCGTGCCCGACGGCTACACGCTGTTCGCCAACTCGCTCGCTGACACGCAGAACCTTCATTACCTGCCGGTGAACTACAATCCGGTCGAGGACTTCGCGCAGATCGGCTGGATCGTCGACGGCCCGCCGCTGGTGGTGATCGCCAACGCCAAGCTTCCGTACAAGACGCTGAAGGAGCTGCTGGCCGATGCCGCGGCCAATCCCGGCAAGTTCAGCTTCGGCACCTCCGGCCCGGCTTCATCGCCCGGGCTGTCGCTGGCGCAGTTGAATGCCATGGCCAAGACCCAGATCACGGCGGTGCCGTATCGCGGCTCGGGCGATGCGGCGGCTGCGGTTGCGACCGGCGCGATCCAGGGCGCGTTCACGTTCTTCTCGCAGGGCAAGCCGCTGGTCGACTCGGGCAATGTGCGGCCGCTGGCGATCGCGGCGCCCAAGCGCATGGAGGCCTGGCCTGACGTGCCGACCATGACGGAGCTCGGCTTCGCCATCGATCAGCGCGGCTTCGTCGGCCTCGCGGCGCCGGCCAAGACGCCGAAGCCGGTCGTCGATTTTCTCAGCAAGCATCTGAACGAGGTGCTGCAGACCGACGTGTTTAAGAAGCGCATGGCGGAGCTCGGCATGGCGCCGCCGCCGGCCGACGAGAACACGCCGGAGAAGTTCGACAAGTTCATGCGCGAGGAGACCGCCCGGCAGGGCGTGCTCGCCGAAATGACCGGACAGAAGATCGCCGCGCCGAAGTGAGGAGATTTCAGCTACGGCCTGCGTCCGGTCATCTGCGCGACAACCGCCTCGGCATCCGACGGATCGGCATTGCCGCGCCAGGCGACATGCTGATCCGGCCGCACCACCACGATGTCGCGTTCGTAGAGATCGCGCGCCACGGCGCTGTCGGTTTCAACCACTTTCACCGGCACGCCATTTCTGGCGAACGCCGCGAGCAGGCCGTCGGCTTTCGCCGCTTTCCGCCCAAGCCGCAGCACCGTGAAGCCCGGGCCGAAACGATCGAACAGCGAGTCGCCCGTCTCGCGTTTCTCGCCGATCCAGACATGCGGCGCGCGGCCGCCCGGCACGGCGCTTGGCTTGTAGTCGAACAGGTCGTCTGCGGGCGGCGTGCCGTCGGCCACCACAATCGGCGAGCCGTCGTAGCGCGCGCCAAGCTGCACGCCGAGCGAAGCGAATTCCGGCCGTCCACCGCTGAGATATTCGCCGGCCACGCGTCGCGCGGCGTCGCCGGCGGCGGACGCCTGGCCGATCTCGGGCGCGACCGGCGTGGCGTTGACGCTGCGATTGAGCGCCTTCGAGGCGCCGGTGTTGCGGAACGCGACCGGCTGGCGCTCGGGCTCGTAGCTGTCGAGCAACTGCGAGCCGCCCCAGCCTTGCACCATGGCGGCGAGCTTCCAGCCGAGATTGGCGGCGTCGTCGACGCCGGTGTTCATGCCGAAGCCGCCGGTCGGCGTGAACAGATGCACGGCGTCGCCCGCGAGCCAGGCGCGGCCCGCGCCGAATTTCTCGGCAACGAAGAACTGTCCGGCCGTCCAGGCAGCATGGCCGACGAACTCGACCGCGATGTCGTGGCCGATGCTGTTGCGGAATGCCTTGGCGATCACCGCCTCGTCGGGGGCCTGATCGGGCCGCTCGAGCTTCGTCGTAAACAGAAACTCGGACTTGCCGTCGACCGCCACGATATTGGCGCGGATGTGGGTGTTGACCACCCAGTATTGCCAGCAGCGCGTCCGCGCCACCTTGGGAATGTCCGCCGCGCGAATGTAGGTCGAGACCATCGGCCCGCCGAGATAGGGCTGGTGGGTCGGCGCCTCGCCGCGGAAGCTGTAGCCGAGCTGCCGCCGCACGATGCCGTGCGCGCCGTCGCAGCCCGCGATGTAGCGGCCGCGGATGGTCTCGCGTTGGCCGTTCGAAAGGTTCTCGATCTCGGCGGTGACGCCGTCGGTGTCCTCGCGCCACGACAGGCATTCATGGCCGTAGCGCTTGTCGACCAGCGCGCAGGCCTGCACCTGGTCGAACAGCACCGCCTCGGCATGCATCTGGTTGCAGCGGTAAAGCGGCTCGACCTCCTGGTCGTCGGCCGGCGCCGCAGCGCGCGCCGCAAGCTTCTCGCCCTCGGACGGCATCGAGAGGCGTGCGAGCTCCCAGCCGTCCAGCGTGGTGAAGTAAGTCACGTCGGTCTGCAGGTCGCGCGGCAGGCCGACGGCGCGCACCGCGTCGACGATGCCGAGCCGCCGGTAGTGCTCCATGGTGCGGGCGTTCTGCGTCGAGCCCTTCGGGTGCCAGCGCGGCCCGGTCTCGCGGTTGATCAGCGTGCTCTTCACGCCGAGCGCCGCGAGGTTCAGCGCCAGCATCATGCCGACCGGGCCGCCGCCGATGATCACCACCCGATCAGCGATCATTGCGGCGCTCATGTCAGCGCTCCAGCCCGATCTGCCGCGTCACGCCACCTTGGCGAGCTTGCCGGCGCCGATGTCGAGCTTGAACAGCTTGACCGCGTTGCCGCCGAGGATGTCGCGCTTGGCCTTCTCCTTGAGGAACGGCAGGTCGTAGATCGTCGACGGCAGGTCGAAGTCCCAGTGCGGATAGTCCGACGAGTAGAGGAGCTGGCTGTCGGCCTTGATGCACTTGAAGGTGGCTTCGAGCAGGCTCATGTCGCGCGGAATTTCCATCGGCTGCGACGTGTAGAACATGTCGGTGATGTACTCGCCGGGCAGCTTCTTCAGGCCCGGGCACTCCGACGAGCGCATCATGTACTCGTTGTCGAGCCGCTGGATCATGAACGGCAGCCACGCAAGCCCGCTCTCGATCCAGATCACCTTCAGCTTTGGGAAGCGCTCCGGCAGCGCGTTCAGCACCCAGTTGGTCATATGGACCATGTTGTACCAGACGAAGCCCAGCGCATGGACCGAGATGAACTTGTTCATCATGCCCATCGACTGTTCGCCCCAGTTGTAGCCGGCGTGGAAGGCGAGCGGCAGGCCGGTCTCCTCGATCATCGAGTAGAGCCGCATGTAGCTGTTGTGGTGCACCGGCTTGAAACGCACCGACGTGATCATGAAGCCGGACACGCCCTTCTTGCCGGCGAACTCCTTGACCATGCGCATGCTGGCGTCCGGATCGTTGAACGGCAGATAGATCATCGAGCGGATGCGGGCCTCTTCCTGCAGCACGCGCTCGCTGAGCCAGCGATTGTAGGCAAAGGAGAGCGCGACCTCGGCCTCCATCTGCGGGTGCAGGCCGAGCTGCAGCATCGGCGAGGGAAACAGCACCGCGATGTCGACGCCCATGGCGTCCATCCAGCGCCGCGTCAGCGAAACGTCGCGATGCACGCCGGGCTCCGGCTTCTCGATCCGGCGCAGCGGATAGCGGATGGCGCGGCCGCCCATGTCCTGATAGCCGACGCCGCCCGGCATCACGCCGACGCCCTTGGAGTTGCCGGAGTTCGCCATCTGGGCGAGTTGCTTCATCACCGGGTCGGGCATGTACTCCAGGATTTCGTTGAACGACTCGAGCTCGTAGTGGTGCGAGTCGACGTCGACGATCGGAAACTGGTCGTACTTGCGCTGCTTGGCCTGGCGCGCCGCGTTGGCGAGCATCTTGCCGGAGTCGAACTCGTCGACCTTCATGCGGCGGTCGTTGCTGAGCGGCAGTTCCATGGTCGTATTCCTTGCGCGCGTGAATCAGATCGAAACGAAAACGTCGTCGCCGCGGCGAACCACGCTGTACTTGCGAAGGCGCAGGCGCCGGTCCGGCACGCACTCGCCGGTCTTGAGGTCGTATTCGTAGCCGTGCCACGGGCAGACGAAGTTGATCTGGCTGTCGGAGAACTTCTGGCCGAGCCAGGTCTTGTCAGGGCCGATCACGTCCTCGACCTGATGCATGATCAGGCCTTCGCAGGCCGGTCCGCCCTGGTGCAGGCACAGGTTCGAGTAGGCGTAGAACTCGCCTTCCCAGTGAAACACGCCGATGTCGTGGGCGCCGTGCTGGACGATCTTGCGCTCGCCGTCGGGGAAGTCCGCAACCTTGGCGACAAACACTTCAGCCATAACCCTGCTTCCTTCCCGATTTCGTCCGCGTCATTGGGCGCTGCGGCCATCTTAACCCATAAGTTAATTCATAGGGCGCGGGTGTTGTCCCGGCAAGCGCGCCGCTCACGAAGCTCTGGCGCTTCGGACCTCGGCAGCGCCTTGGCCGGCGACGCGCTTCAGCACGTCGAGCAGAGCGGTCGCGGCCGGCGCCAAGGGAACGTCCGAACGCGTCACCGCGATGATCGGCGCGGCGAACAGCTGCTCCTTGACCGGGATGGTGGTGAGAAGCCGGTTGGCGATCGGCGAGGTGGTCCATTGCGACGGCGCGATCGCCAGTAGCTCGGAATTGGTCAGGCAGGTCAGCAGCGTGAGCGCCGACTGGCTCTGCAACGCCACGGTCGGCGCGGGCAGGCGGTAGCGCTTGAACAGGTCGCCGATCTCGCTCTCGGCGTGCGGCGTGATCGACGTGGTGATCCACTCCGCGCCGCCGAGCTCTTTCAGAGAAGTCGCCTTGGCTTGCGGATGTCCGATGCGGCACAGCACGGCGCGTTCGCCGGACAGCACGATCTCCTTGCGCAGCGTCTGCGGCAGCTTCAATCCCGGATCGGGGCCGAGATAGAAGTCGACGCTGCCGTCTGTGAGGCCCGGCGCAAGCGTCGGGTAAAGGCCCTCGACGATGCGCAGGCGCACCTTCGGATAGCGGCTGCGAAACGGCCGCAGCGCCTTCGGCAGCAGCCGCAGGTGCGCCGCGATCGAGAGGCCGACCGTGACGCTGCCGACCGCGTGGCCGCGAAGCTGGGAGAACTCGTCCTTGGCGCGCTCGATGTCGTTGAGGATGGCGGTGGCGCGCTTGGCGAACGCCTCGCCGAGCGGCGTCGCCACCATGCCCTTGGCGCGCCGCTCGAACAGTGGCGCTCCCAATTCGCGCTCCAGCTCGGCGATGCTGCGCGAGAACGCCGGCTGGGCCACGCCGAGGTGCCGCGCCGCGGCGCGCAGGCTGCCGCGCTCGGCAATCGCGGCGACATAGCTGAGCTGCGTGAGTTTCACCGCTTAAGCTTAGCGATATCAAATCGGTATCGCCACGCGTTTCTTGACATCTCCTTGCGATCCCTTGGCTGGCGTAAAACCGTCCGCACAGCCCAGTCAATCGAACGACCAAGCCGGGAATCGTTGATATGACGCTGATCAACCTTCGCGCTGCCGCGCACCGTCCGAGCGTCGACGACCTGGTGTCGCGCGCGGAAGCCATCCGCACCTTGGTCCGCGCGCAGGCCGAGCAGGCCGAAGCCAACCGGGTGGTGTCGGCCGAGGCCGTGGCGCGGATGCGCGAGGCGGGCCTGTTCCGGATCATGCAGCCTGCCATCTACGGCGGCTACGAATACGGCTTCGAGGCGCTGGTCCGCACCGTCGCGCCGGTGGCGGCGGGCTGCGGCTCGGCCGGATGGATCTTCAGCCTCGGCATCGTTCACCAGTGGCTGACCGCGACGTTTCCCAAAGAGGCGCAGGACGAATACTGGTCCGATCCGGACGCCATCGCGGCGGGCTCATACGCGCCGGTCGGCAAGGCCGTCGTTGCCGATGGAGGCTATCGGCTGTCCGGCAATTGGAGCTTTACCAGCGGCTGCGATCACGCGCAGTGGCTGTTCCTCGGCGGCATGATCCCGCCGGCGAAGGACGGCGCGCCGCCCAGGCCTGCGTTCTTCCTGCTGCCGCGCGCGGATGTGAGCTTCGACGACAACTGGTACACGATGGGGCTCGCGGCCACCGGCAGCAAGAACACCATCGCCGACGATGTGTTCGTCCCCGCTCATCGCGTGGTTCCGATCGCCGATCTGCTCAATGGGACGACGCCCGGCGCGTCCGTGCACGACAATCCGCTGTACCGGCAGTCGATGCTCTCGGCGCTGCCGTTCGCGCTCGTTACGCCGATCCTTGGTATCGCCGACGGCGCGCTCGCCGATTTCATCGAGATGGCCAAGGCGCGCACCACGCGCGGTGCGGTCGCCGGCGGCAACAACCGCATGGCGGAGTTCGCCACCGTGCAGAGCCGTGTCGCCGAAGCGACCGGCTCGATCGACGCCGCGCGGCTGACGATCTTTCACGCGCTGGAGCAGGCCATGGCGGCGGCGGAGCGCAACGAGCAGACCAGTCACGATCTCAGGCTGCGCAACCGGCTGGCCCAGGCGTTCAGCGTGCGGCTCTCGATCCAGGCGGTCGACGCCTTGTTTCTGGCCTCGGGAGGGCAGAGCATCTTCACCGGCAAGCCGATCCAGCGGGCGTGGCGCGACGCCCATGCCGGCGGCGTGCATGTCAGCATGAACTGGGACGCGGTGAGCACAATGTACGGCCAGCATGCGCTCGGCCTCGAGCCCAAAGGACAATACTGAGGCAACGCCAAAAGAGACTTCTCATGAGAGATTATTGGCTCAACAAGCTGTTCTTCGATCTGCAGCAGCCGGCGCTTTCAAATGAGTTCAAGAAGGATCGCGATGCCGTGCTGGCGCGCTATCCGATGAGCGCCGAGGTGCGCCGCGCCGTGATCGAGGACGACATCGCCGTGCTGGTGCCGCGCACCAACGCCTATCTGCTGCGCTTCTACTACGCGATCCTCGGCGTGAAGGACGCGGAGTTCATCAGGCGGCTGAACGAACTGCCCGGCAACATGGAATTCAAGGAGCAAGCGTCACATGGCTAGTCTCGTCGGGGTCTTTGCCGCCAGTCACGGACCGATGATCGCCCGCGAATGGGACACGCTGTCGGCGCCCACGCGCGGCGCGGTGACGGAAGGCTTCGAACGCGTCGGCCAGCGGCTGATGGCGACGCGCCCCGACGTGCTGGTGATCGTGTCGCCCGATCACTGGTGCAACTTCTTCCTCAACAACTTTCCGGCGTTCTGCGTCGGGATCGGCGAGGAGCACGACGGCCCGCCCGAGCCGTTCCTGAAACACCGCTTCAATCATCCGGTGCTGGCCGGACATCCGGGTCTCGCCCGGCACATCATGGACACGGCGCTCGAGCGCGATTTCGATCCGTCGATGTCGCACCGCCTGACGCTCGATCACGGTTTCTGCCTGCCGCTGTGGCGCATGGAGATCGATCCGATCCCGCCGATCATTCCCATCGTGGTCAACGAGGTCGACGATCCGATGCCGACGATGCGGCGCTGCCTCGCGTGGGGTTCGATGCTCCGGCAGGCCATCGAGAGCTATCCGCAGCAGCTGCGCGTGGCGGTGCTGGCGACCGGGGGGCTAAGTCATTTCATCGGCGAGCCCGGCATGGGCCAGATCGACGAGGCCTTCGACCGGACCTGCATCTCGCTGTTCAAGAACGGCGATCCGGCCAAGCTTGCGGCCACGCTGGAACATGACGTGCGTCACACCGGCAACGGCGGCCACGAGGTCCGCAACTGGGTTGTCGCGCACGCAGCCGCCGGCAACCAGGGTTTCGAACTGATCGGCTACGCGCCGCTCGAGGAGATCTACGTCGGCTGCGCTTTCGCGGAATGGCGGCTGCCGGCGTAAAAGAAAAACGGCCAGGGAGAACAAGGATGGCGTTGGGTTGGGCGGTTCGCGCATGCTTTGCCGCGTTTGCCTCGATGTTTGTTTCGATCTGGGTGAGCACGGCAAAAGCCGAGGACTATCCGAGCCGTCCCATCAAGATCATCGTCCCTACGGGCCCCGCGGGCAGCTACGACGTCGTGGCCCGTATCGTCGCCGACCAATTGAACAAGCGGCTCGGTCAGAGCGTCGTGGTCGAGAACCGCAGCGGCGCCGGCACCATCGTCGGCACGCAGTCGGCGATCGCGTCGCCGCCGGACGGCTATACGCTGCTCATTGGGGGCTTGAGCAACATCGTGTTCAACGAGGCGCTCTACAAGAAGCCGCCCTACGAGCCGCTGACGCAGCTCGTGCCGATCGCGGTGGTCTACCGGCTCGCCTATGTGCTGATCGCGCCGGCGGACTTCCCGTTCACGCCGGTCGAGACGCTCATCGAAAAAGCCAAGCAAAATCCCGAGGAATTGCGGCTCGCCCATGCCGGCATCGGCAGCGGCCAGCAGGTCGTCGGCGCGGCCTTCATGAAGAGCACCGGCGCGAAGCTTCAGGAAGTGCCGTACCGAAGCTCGTCGGCGGTCTATCCGGACCTGATCTCGGGCCGCGTCGAGCTGTTCTTCGATTCCGCCACAGCGGCGATCCCATATCTCAAGGGCAAGCAGATCAAGGGCGTCGCCGTGCTGGCTTCGCAGCGGCTCAAGGACGCGCCCGATGTGCCGACCATGGCGGAGCAGGGCGTGAAGGGCCTCGACGTCGATTCCTGGATCGGTCTCTTTGCGCCCGCGAATACACCGAAGCCGGCGATCGAGCGCCTGCAGAAGGAGATCGCGGCCGCGATGCCGGAGCTGGAAACCCGTTTCGTCGCGGTCGGCGGCGAGGGCATGACGGTCGAGCCGCAACGCCTGAACAGCTTCATTCGCGACGAGCACAGCAAGTGGACCAAGGTCATCAAGGAAGCGGGTATCACGCTCGACTGATGATGCCGTATAGTCTCGCCGCAATTCTGCCGGAGGCATCATGATCGTCGACATCTACACCCACATCTTCCCGGAGCGGTTTTTCCAGGAGCTGGAGCGCGGCTCGCCGAAGCTCGGCAACATGGGCAAGCGGTTGCGCAGCGTGCGCAAGCTGTTCGACCTCGACCTGCGCTTCAAGGACATGGACGCGATCGGCGACGATTACCGGCAGATCATCTCGCTGCCCAATCCGCCGATCGAAGACATCGCCGAGGGCGCGGTCGCCAACAATCTGGCGAAGGTCGCCAACGACTCGATGGCTGAGCTGGTCGCGAAATATCCGAAGCGCTTTCCGGCGTTCGCGGCGGCGGTCAACATGAACGACGTCGACTTCTCGATCGCGGAGGCCGAGCGCGCCATCAAGATGGGCGCCAAGGGCGTGCAGACCTTCACCAACATCACCGGTCATCCGCTCGACGAGCCGCGCTTCCGGCCGTTCTTCGCCGCGATGGCGGCGCACGACCTGCCGGTCTGGATCCATCCGGCCCGCACCTCGGCGATGTCCGACTATGCGTCCGAGCCGCGCTCGCGCTTCGAGATGTGGTGGTGCTTCGGCTGGCCCTACGAGACCACGGTGGCGATGTGCCGGCTGGTGTTCGACGGCATCTACGATCGCCATCCGAACCTCAAGCTGATCACCCACCATCTCGGCGGCGGCATGATCCCGTACTTCGACGGCCGCATCGGGCCCGGTATGGACGTGCTCGGCTCGCGCACCGTCGACGAGGACCACACCAAGGTGCTGTCCTCGCTGAAGCGGCCGCACCTCGAGTATTTCAAGGAGTTCTACGCCGACACCGCGATGTTCGGCGGCACCTACGGCCTGCCCTGCGGGATCAGCTTTTTCGGCCCGGAGCGGGTGGTATTTGCCACCGACGCGCCGCTCGCCGCCATCCCGGTGCACATCCAGGCCATCGACGGCCTTGATCTCGACACAGCCGTCTATAAGAAAATCATGGTCGGGAACGCCGAACGGCTTCTGAACATGAAATTCGGCTGAGGGGCCTGCGGGGTCGGGGTGATCAACGTTCGGTCAAGGTTTGTGGTGTTAGTCCTGACCCTGATCGGGGTTGGGACCTTCATGCTTGCCGACAGCATCATGCGCACCGCGCAAGCGGTCACGCTGTGCTCGCTCACCGCGGGCCTGATCGGCTGCTCGAGCGACAGCTACAAGCCACCGAGCCAGCCGACCTTCTATCAAAGCATGGCGTCGGCGGACGCCCAGCTCGACGCCAAGGCCGCGGCGTCGATGATCTCCGGCTATCGCCGCAACAACGGGCTCGGCCTCGTCACGCTCGACGATCATCTGATGAAGATGGCGGAGGAGCAGTCGCGCGCGATGGCGAGCAAGAACCGCTTCGAGCACGACGCCGCGGGGCCGTTTGCGCAGCGCGTCAAGCGGTCCGGCTACGACGCGAAGGTTGCAGTTGAAAATATCGGCGCGGGCTATCACACGCTGGCCGAGGCCTTTTCCGGCTGGCGCGATTCGCCGCCGCACCGGGCCAATATGCTGCATAGCGGCGTGACCAAAATGGGCATCGCCGCGGTGTATTCGCCCAATTCCAAATACAAGGTGTTCTGGACCCTGATCCTTGCCGCGCCTGACGATCACCGGGGATAACCCCTTAAAAACAGGCGTTTTTCGCTAGTTTTCCTTAGCCAAGAACACCGAAGGGTGGTTCCCTGGGCTGCCTTGAATTGAGCGAAATGCCGGGTAATGCGTTGCGGAGCGCCCAATTCCGTGTATTCAGAGCGCATCATTTCAGAGGAGTTTCGACACAATGGCCACTCAGCCAGCAGCCGCCGCCGCCAAGGCCAAGCAGAATACCGTCAGCCTCAAGCACCTCGCCGCCACCCTGGCTGAGGATCATGAGATGCCGAAGAAGCAGGCCGAAGCCATCCTCGGCGATCTCGTCAACCTCGTCACGAAACACCTGAAGAAGGGCGATCGCATTCGCCTCGTCGGCCTCGGCGTCCTGCAGGTTCGCAAGCGCGCCGCGCGCATGGGCCGCAATCCCGCGACCGGCGAGCCGATCGAGATCAAGGCGAGCAAGAAGGTCGCGTTCCGCGCCGCCAAGGAGCTGAAGGAAGCGGTCTGACGCTTCCTCGCTCACGGCTCATTTGAAAGCACGAGCGCCCGGCCCGCGAGGGCTGGGCGTTTTGTTTTTTCAGATGTGTGATCGCGCGCGTGACGCGGCGAGATTCAGTGCAGCTTTGCCTGGTCTTCGCCGGTGAGGTTCAGGAGAATGTACTGATCCTCGGCGACCTTCACGACCGCGGCGATGGCGGCCTCGGGGTCTTCGGTCGGCTGCGCGTCGGCGTCGTACATCTCGAAGATCGCGCGCGTGACACCATCGTCGACTTCTTGGCGGCCGATCAGGACAAGATCGACCTGCACCTGA
>CAKZHN010000394.1 GCA_936924235.1 uncultured Rhodoplanes sp.
TGGCCTTGATCACGCTGCCGAAGGTCATCGCCGTGGTGGTCGCGGTGCTGGCCGGAATGATCGCGCCGGCGATGCTCGTGATGACCGACTTGCCGCGATTGTCGGCGAACGGAACGCCGTAAATTTCTGCCAGCTTCCGTAGCATTTGGAGTTGGACACCACCGACCGCAACCACGTCCACAAGCGGCACGGGGATCAGGCCGGCCGCGCCCGACCACAGCGAAAACCGGTCGACGACCTGAGTGGCTTGCTCTTCGCGCTCCTGCTCGGAGAGCGGAGCAGCGGATTGAGTCGCTTCGTTTGCCATGACCGAATTCCCTTCTGATCGCGAGCCCTACTGATCGCGCGCCCAAGAGCACACCAGCCGGCACAATTAAGCCAGAGCAAAGCGCGCAATCAAGGCGTTTCCGCCCCGACTGAACAGCGGCAAAGCCGCACCAGCCGTGGATTCCTAACAGATCGGCGACAAAGGTGCCAAGCCTTTGGTTTTGCGGCCATTCGGGATGGCCATGCCCCGCCCTCCGGCACGTGCCGGCGTGCCTTGCGCGCAAACTCGCCGGCGCAAGGATCAGGCTGCGGCGGGGCCGGCGATCACAACCGGAAATTTTTCGGGTTTGGGGCTATCTATATGGACTCATGACAATCGTCAGAAGCCCATCGCTCCAAGCCACGTTTGACGACATCGCACTGCCCGGCGTGCTGGTGGGTCATCGCGCCATCGCCGAAGGCGACGAATTCGCGTTGCTTGCGGAAGAGCGCGGTGCATTCGCACGCAGCGTGGTCAAGGTGCAGCGCGCCAGCGGCGCCGCACGCATCGTCGCGCGTGAATTGATGCAACGCCTGGGCGTCACGCCGCAACCGGTCATCAAGGCAACGGCGGGAATGCCGCAGTGGCCGGACGGCGTCGTCGGCTCACTGGCGCACGATACCACGATCGCGCTCGCAGCGCTGGCGCGGGAGGCCGATTTTCTCAGCCTCGGCGTCGATGTCGAGCCTGCGGAGCCGCTCGAACCCGACTTGATGGACATCGTTGCGACCACGCGCGAGCGCGCAGATATCGCGGGTGCGCCGCTGCAAGGCCGATTGCTGTTTGCGATCAAGGAAGCCGTCTACAAGGCGGTCTATCCGCTCGACCACACGTTTCTTGAACATCACGACGTCGAGGTGAGCCTGTCGACCCGCACGGCCGCCGTCCGCACCGGCCGGACTGTGCCGTTTCGTTATGGGGTCTCCTCTCACATCGCGGTGCTGGCGTTCATCGAGGCCCCGGCTGCAACCCAATAGCGGAGACCGCGGCGCCCCTATCCGCTCGGATCTGCCTCCGGGAAAATCCTGACGTTAGCCCCGGCCAGGACAGAGAAATTTCGACTCGGGGACTTCAACCGCCGATCGTGCGAATGCCCCTCGCTCTACCATCCCGAAACGCTCCGTCTCGGGCGCGACTATCTAAATGTTTGTAAACGTGGGAATTTCCGTCTAAAAGTAATTGTGTGATACTGGAAGTTCCGGGGTTCTGGGCGATAATCGGGAACGCTATAGTTGTATTCTTCTCTGCCCGTCCAGCCTGGCGCGGTTGGACTGGGATGGTCGGTAATTTGATTGTGGCGCATGCCGTTATTTTGAATGTGGGTGGCGTCAGGGGGATAAATGCCAGGGGTGGGGTTCTGGCACGTTAAAGTGGCTGGGTTGGTGTTCGCGGGCGCGGCGTTGTGCTGTGTCGAGGCCGCCGCGGAGACGTTGGAATTTGCCCTGGCGCAAGCCTACAACAACAACCCGCAGCTCAATTCGCAGCGCGCCCTGGTCCGCGCCACCGACGAGAACGTCCCGACCGCGCTGTCCGGCTACCGGCCGAAGGCGTCGGTGACCGCCAGCGCCGGCGCACAGTCGTTGAACACGACGATCCGGGAAATCGGCTCGCAAACCCCTCCCAATTCGCCGGCGAGCTATTTCCAGCAGAGCGGCGTGAACTCACCTCACGGCGTCGGCGCGACCATCACGCAGAACGTGCTGAACGGAAATCAGACCGCCAACCGCACGCGGCAAGCCGAAAGCCAGGTGTTCGGCGCCCGCGAGAACCTGCGCAACATCGAGCAGACCGTGCTACTCGCCGCTGCGACCGCCTATCTCAATCTGCTGCGCGACGGCGCCATTCTCGAGCTCCAGCGCAGCAACGTCGAAGTGCTGCAGGAGCAGTTGCGCCAGAGCAAGCAGCGGCTGGAATCCGGCAACGTCACGCAGACCGACGTCTCGCAATCCGAATCCCGTCTCGAGGTGGGTCGCACGCAGTTGTTCGCCGCCGAGGCGACCTTCGAGACGTCCAAGGCGGTCTATCGTCAGGTGATCGGCGTCGAGCCGGGCAAGCTCGTGGCCGCCTCGCCGGTCGATCGCTTCTCGCCGACCACGCTGGCGGCTGCCGTGGGCAGCGGCATCGCCGTGCATCCCACGGTCACCACCGCGCAGTTCAACGTCGACGCCGCCTTGCTGCAGGTGAAGATCGCCGAAGGCGCGCTTTATCCTTCCGTGCAGGTTCAAGGCAATATCCAGAAAAACTACGAAATCTCGATGACCCAGATGAACTCCTTCACCGGTTCGGTGACCGGGCTGTTCACGATGCCGCTCTATCAGGGCGGCGCCGAATATGCGGCGATCCGGCAGGCCAAGGAAACCCATGGCCAGCGGCAGCTCGATTTCAACGTGGCGCGCGATCAGGCCCGCGTCGGCGTCATCCAGGCCTGGGCGCTGCTCGAGGCCGCCAAGAGCAGCATCGAGTCGTCCAAGAAGCAGGTGAAATCGGCGGAAGCCGCGCTGAACGGCGTGCGCGAGGAAGCCCGGCTTGGCCAGCGCACCACGCTCGACGTGCTGAACGCCCAACAGGAACTGGTCGCGGCGCGGATCGCACTGGTCGGGTCGCAGCGCGACCGGCTGGTGAATTCCTACGGCCTGCTTTCCGCGGTCGGACGGCTGTCGCCGCAGGTGCTCGGCCTCCACGTCGCGACCTATGACCCGGGGGTCCACTACCACCAGGTCCGCGATAGCTGGGGCGGCGTCCGCACCCCCGACGGCAAGTAGGCCGTTCGCGCTGGAAAAGGCCCGCCGATGTGGGCCCGGACACATTCGGGGCAAAAGGTTTCGGCAAGAATGCCGTGATAGATGTCGGAACCGCAGCCGGCGGTCCAATGGTTAATGCGCGGTTTTCATCCGCGGCTGATAAGATGTCGAAGTCCGGCCTGTTTTAGGACTTAACCGCGATGGCGCAGCCCGCCCGTAAACCCAACCAGCAGCGCTCCGAGCTCGCTGAGGCGCTCGCGGCGTGCCGCGGGACGTTCATCGCCACCGGGCTGATGAGCGGCATGAGCAACATCCTCATGCTGACCGGCGCGTTCTTCATGCTCGAGGTCTACGACCGCGTGCTGCCGAGCCGCAGCGTGCCGACGCTGATCGGTCTCGTCATCCTGGCCGGCGGCCTTTACGCCGCGCTGGGCCTGCTCGACATGATCCGCGGACGCATCCTGGTGCGGATCGGCAACCGGCTCGACGAGGCGCTGAGCGGCCGCGTCTATGAGACCATCGTCCGGCTGCCGCTCAAGGCCGGCAATCGCAACGACGGCTTGCAGCCGCTGCGCGATCTCGACGCCGTGCGCTCGTTCCTGTCGGGAGCGGGACCCGGCGCGCTGTTCGATCTGCCGTGGCTGCCGATCTATCTGGTGATCTGCTTCCTGTTTCACCCCTATATCGGCCTCGCGGCGCTGTTCGGCGCGATCGTTCTGGCCATCCTCACCTATCTCACCGAGTCGCTGACGAAGGACCCGACGCGCGAGGCGACCGGCTTTGCCATCACGCGCAACGCGCTCGCCGAGGCGAGCCGGCGGAATGCCGAAGTGCTCACCGCCATGGGCATGACCGGGCGCATCGCGGCGATGTGGGGCGATGCCAACACCAAGTATCTCGCGAGCCAGCGCCGCGCCACCGACGTGTCCGGCAGCATCGGCTCCGTGTCCAAGATCCTGCGGCTGATGCTGCAGTCCGGCGTGCTCGCGGTCGGCGCCTACCTGGTGATCTACCAGATGGCGACGCCGGGCATCATCATCGCCGGCTCGATCCTGAGCGCACGGGCGCTCGCACCGGTCGACTCGGCGATCGCCAACTGGCGCGGCTTCGTCGGCGCGCGCCAGGCCTGGAAGCGCCTCACCGATCTGCTGACGCTGCTGCCGACGCAGCTCGCGCCGATGGCGCTGCGGCCCCCGGCCAAGAGTCTCGTTGTCGAGACCGTCGGCGTGATCCCGCCCGGCACCGAGAAGGTCGTCATCCAGGACATCAGCATGTCGCTGCAGGCCGGCAACGGGCTCGGCATCATCGGCCCGAGCGGGTCGGGCAAGAGCTGTCTGGCGCGCGTCCTGGTCGGCGTGTGGCGGCCGGTGCGCGGCCGCATCCGCCTCGACGGCGCGGCCCTCGACCAGTGGTCGCAGGAATCGCTCGGCAAGCACATTGGCTATCTGCCGCAGGACGTCGAGCTGCTGGCCGGGACGGTGGCGCAGAACATCGGCCGCTTCTCGCCGACTGTCGATTCCGACGCCGTGATCGCGGCCGCCCAGGCGGCCGGCGTGCACGAGCTGATCGTCAATCTCCCTGAAGGCTATGAGACGCAGGTCGGCGAGAGCGGCACCGCACTGTCGGCCGGACAAGCGCAGCGCGTCGCGCTGGCCCGCGCGCTCTACGGCGATCCCTTCATCGTGGTGCTCGATGAGCCCAACTCCAACCTCGATTCCGAAGGCGACGAGGCGCTGAGCCGCGCCATCATGGGCGTGCGCGCGCGAAACGGCATCGTCATCGTGATCGCGCACCGGCCGAGCGCCATCGCCGGCGTCGATCTGCTGCTGATGATGAACCAGGGCCGCGCCCAGGCCTTCGGGCCCAAGGACGAGGTGCTGGCCCGCGTGCTCCAGCAAGGCGGCGCCAGCGCGCCGCGGCCGCTCAAGGTCGTGCCGGAAGCCGGAGTGGCCAAATCATGAGCACCAAGTCATGAGCCAGAAGCCGGTCTACAACACCAGCAACTCGATCCGCCGCCACGTGCTCGCGGGCCTGATCATCGTGCTCGTGCTCGCCGGCGGTGTCGGCGGCTGGGCCGGCACCATGACGCTGTCCGGCGCGCTGATCGCGCAGGGCCAGGTGGTGGTCGATTCCAACGTCAAGAAGGTCCAGCATCCGAGCGGCGGCGTCGTCGGCGAGCTGCGCGTCCGCGACGGCGACCGCGTCAAGGAGGGCGACATTCTCGTCCGCCTCGACGAGACCGTGACGCGCTCCAACCTCGCCATCGTGACGAAGGGCCTCGACGAGCTCTACGCGCGCCGCGCCCGGCTCGAAAGCGAGCGCGACGGGCTCAAGGCGATCAAGTTCCCGGCCGATCTCCTCGAACGGTCATCGGACCCCGCCGTTGCCGCGATCCTCGACGGCGAGAGGAAGCTGTTCGATCTGCGCTACAGCGCCCGCACCGGCCAGAAGGCGCAGCTTCGCGAGCGCGTCGAGCAGCTCAACGAGGAGATCCGCGGTCTCAAGGCCCAGCGCGAGTCCAAGGAAAAAGAGATCCAGCTGATCGGCCGCGAGAAGGAAGGCGTCTACGATCTCTGGAAGCAGAAGCTCGTGCCTCTGACCAAGATCACCCAGCTCGAGCGCGAGGAGGCCCGCCTGCAGGGCGAGGCCGGCCAGCTGGTCGCCCAGACCGCGCAGGCCGGCGGCAAGATTTCCGAGACCGAGCTGCAGATCCTGCAGGTCGACCGCGACCTGAGCAGCGAGGTCGCCAAGGAGACCCGCGAGATCGACGGCAAGATCGGCGAGTTCGTCGAGCGCAAGGTCGCGGCCGAAGACCAGCTCAAGCGGACCGACATCCGCGCGCCACAGGACGGCACCGTGTTCCAGTCGAACGTGCACACCGTCGGCGGCGTGATCACCGCGGGCGACGCGATCATGATGATCGTGCCGGACGCCGACAGCCTCACGGTCGAGGCCAAGGTCAATCCGCAGGACATCGACCAGCTTCGCGAAGGCCAGACCGCGCTGCTCCGGTTTTCCGCGTTCAACCAGCGCACCACGCCGGAAATCTACGGCACCGTGAACCGGGTCTCCGCCGATACGTCGTCCGATCAGCGGACCGGCCAGACCTATTACACGGTCCGCGTCGGCATGCCGGCCGACGAGGTCAAAAAGCTCGGCGAGGTCCGGATCGTGCCCGGCATGCCGGTCGAGACCTTCATCCAGACCGGCGACCGGACCATGATCTCCTACCTGACCAAGCCGCTGCACGACCAGTTGATGCGGATGTTCCGCGAGAAGTGACGGCGGAAGCGGCACCGGCTAAGGTGCGGCCGGCTGGACTCGCATGAATTGGCTTTCTCGTCAGGCTCGTCGTTTGGCGTCCGCGCGATTTCTTGGCGCGGGCTTGCTGCTGGTTTTGCTGGCCCTGCGGCTGACCGATCCGCCGCCGCTTGAAGACCTTCGGCTGCGCGCCTTCGACATCTTCCAGAGGATATCGCCGCGCGTGGTGACGCAGCGGCCCGTGGTGATCGTCGACATCGATGAAAAAAGCCTGAGCAAGCTTGGGCAATGGCCCTGGGCGCGCACCCGCGTCGCCGAACTGATCAACAAGCTCAACGCAGCCGGCGCGGCCGCGATCGGCTTCGACATCGTGTTCGCCGAACCCGACCGCCTCTCGCCCGCGCTTGCCGCCGACGGCTTCCGCGGTGTCGACGAGGAAACCCGCAACAAGCTCCGATCGTTGCCGAGCAATGACCAGGTCATGGCCGAAGCGCTGCGGCATTCCAAGACCGTGCTGGGCATCACCGGCGTATCGGAGCCGACGCCGCAGCCCGAAGGCGTGCCGCAGGTGGCCGGCACCGCCTGGATCGGCACGGATCCGACGCCATTCCTCATCAAGTACCCGGGACTTCTCCGCAACACCGCCGAGCTCGAGAAAGCGGCTTTCGGGCGCGGGATGTTCAGCATCGAGCAGGAGCGCGACGGCATTATCCGCCGGGTGCCGATGGTCATTCTAGCCCAGGGCAACAGGGTGACGTCGCTGACGTTCGAAATGCTCCGCCTGGTGACCGCATCGGACAGCGCGCTGATTCGTGCCGACCCGTTTGGCATCACGACGGTTGCGGTGCCGGGACTCGTGGTGCCGACCGATGCCAAGGGCCGCCTCTGGATCTACTTCTCGCCCCATGATCCCGGCCGCTACGTCTCGGCCGTCGACGTGCTCGAAGGCCGCTTCCCGGCCGATCGCTTCGCGCAGCGCCTCGTCCTGATCGGAACGTCTGCGGCGGGCCTGCTCGACACCAAGACCACGCCGGTGAGCCCGGTCATCCCCGGAGTCGAAATTCACGCGCAGATCGTCGAGAACCTTCTGACCAACGCGATGCTGAGCGCGCCGAACTACAGCATCTATGTCGAGGTGCTGTCCGCCTTCGTGCTCGGCGTCGCCATCATCATCCTCGCGCCGATGCTGGGACCCGGCCTGCTGCTGCTGTTCGGCGGCACCATCATCGCGCTGCTGATCGGATCGTCCTGGTACTTCTTCTCCGAGAAGCACCTGCTGCTCGACTTCACCTTCCCGCTGCTGGCGAGCTCGCTGATCTATCTGACGCTGGTGTTCACCAATTTCGTCAAGGCGCAGGCGCAGCGCCGCCAGATCCGCTCGATGTTCAGCCAGTACATGTCGCCGGAGCTGGTGGCGCAGATGAGCCAGTCGGGCGAGATGCCGCAGCTCGGCGGTGAAGAGCGCGAGATGACGATCATGTTCAGCGACGTCCGCGGCTTCACCACCATCTCGGAAATCTACAAGGACGATCCGCAGGGCCTGATCACGCTGATGAACGGCTTTCTCACGCCGCTGACCAACGCCATCATCGAGCGCAACGGCACCATCGACAAATACATGGGCGACGCCATCATGGCGTTCTGGAGCGCGCCGATCCACGATCCCAGTCACGAGCTGAACGCCTGCGAGGCGGCGCTCGAGATGCTGGACCGCGTCGACCGGCTCAACCGCGAGCGCGAGCAGACCGCGAAGGAAAACAACACGCGGTTCATCCCGATCCATATCGGCGTCGGGCTCAACACCGGCAAATGCGTGGTCGGCAACATGGGTTCCGACCTGCGCTTCGGCTATTCGGTGCTGGGTGACAGCGTCAACCTCGCCTCGCGCCTCGAAGGCCAGTGCAAATCCTACGGCCTGCCGATCATCATCGGCTCACGCACCGCTAGCATCGCGAAGGACAAGTTCGCGATGCTCGAGCTCGACTTCATCGCGGTCAAAGGCAAGAAGGAGCCCGAGGTGGTCTATGCTCTGGTCGGCCGCGACGACATGATCGACACCGAGCGCTTCAAGCGCTGGCAAGAGATCAACATGAAGATGCTGACGCGCTATCGCGGCCGCGAGTGGGACCAGGCGCTCGCCGCGATCGAGGAGGGCCGCGCCGCCGATCCGGAGGGCCGCTTCAAGACGCTCTATAAGGTCTATTCCGAGCGCATCCGCAGCTTCCAGGTCACACCGCCGCCCGACGACTGGGACGGCGCTTACGCGCTCGAAACCAAATAGCGAAAACACCCTTCCCAGGCCCCGGAAAATCGATTTAATATCTTGAAAAATCTGAGCTTTCCGGACTGTGACCTTACGCACTTCACGCCCGCCTTGTCCTGGCCCATCGTCTCCCCACGAACTTGGATACGGGGACGACGGCCATGCATCTTCCAGACAACACCACGCGGTTCTTTGCGGTCGTGGGCGCGCCTTACATCCCGGAAGGACATTTCGAGTCTGGCTGCGAGGACGCACGCCAGCATCCCTCGTTTGCAGCGGACGCCGAGCGGGAGTGCCTGCAGTCGGCCGAAGCCACGGCCTGGTGGCCGCGCACCTGCCACTGAGCACCGATCTCCTAGGCCTCGCTTAAGTTTCATGGACCATACTGCACTGGGAGATTGCGGGACCGTGTAATGGCATCGAGGGACGGGCCGACGTGTTCGGCCTCAATGGCGGTCCGATTTTGGGGCGTCCGGGGCAGCATCGCATGCCCCGGACCCAATGTTGCACGTTATGGCGGCAACACGCCTTGTGTCGAGTTGATCTGCGGCCGCCACACCCTGATATTCGATGCCGGCACCGGCATCCGGCAGCTCGGCCACGCGCTGATCAAAGCGGCCAACACCACCGACTTCGACATTTTCCTGAGCCACGGCCACATCGATCATGTGGTGGGGCTGCCGTTCTTCGCACCGCTGTTCGTCAAGGATCAGGTTGTGCGGGTCTGGGGCGGCAACCTGCAGGCTGCCGGCGGCGTCAAGCAGGCGGTGCGGAAGCTGATGAGCTTCCCGTTCTTTCCGCTTCAGGTCGACGCCCTGCAGGCACGGCTCGAATTCAACGACTTCAGCGCCGGCGACACCATCAATCCACAGCCGGGCATCACGCTGCGCACCGCGCCGCTCAACCATCCGGGCGGCGCCACCGGCTATCGCGTCGACTTCAATGGCAGCTCGGTCGCCTACGTCACCGACATCGAGATCGGTGCGGGCCCGCTCGATCCCGTGCTGGTCGATCTGATCAAGGGCGTGTCCTTCCTGATTCTCGACACCACCTACACCAACGAGGAGTTGCCGTCGCACGCAGGCTGGGGACACTCGACCTGGCAGCAGGGCATCGAGCTTGCCAACGCGGCGAACGTCGGCAAGCTCTGCCTGTTTCACCACGATCCCGAGCACGATGACGACGCGATGGACAGGATCGCCGCCAAGGCCGAGGCGATACGGCCCGGCACCGTCGTCGCGCGCGAAGGCCTCAAGGTCAGCGTCTGACGCGTTCCTACTCTTGCGCGACCGACTTGCCGGGCAGGAATTGCCGGGGCCCCGCACTCGCACCTGATCGCCGCTCAAAAAGCGGCTGATATCGGCCATAACCGTTGGCACCACCTTTGCAACCTGCACGGTAGTCATCCGAACAGGAAGCGCTCATGACAACGATCGCCGCTGCGAACCAGCCGCCCTATCTCGGCGCCACCGGAAACTCCTACGCAGCGGCCTCGAACACGCCGAGCCTGGCGCAGACCCTTGACGAGATCGAAGCCAGCGACGCTTCGCCTTCCGCCTCGACCAACGTGACATTGTCGGATCAGGCCAAGGCCTACCTCGCCCAGGCCTCCGACGCTGCCGCGACCGCCCCATCGGCGGCCACGCTGGCGCAGACCGCCCGCGCCTGGTTCGACCAGCAATATGACGCACTCGGCATTTCCTCGGCCCAGCTCGACGGCCAGACCGCGGTCGATCTCACCGGCCAGAGCCGGGCGACGCTCGCCGCCGTGGCCGCCAATACCGGCAGCTTGTTCTCCGACGACGAAAGCACGGCCGCCGCGGCCGAGCTGCAGCACCGTTTCAACGATGCGATGAAACCCTATGTCGTGATCGCCAGGCACACCGGCGACTATGCGAGCCTTTACAAGGCCGCCTCGGACTACATGGATCAGGCCGGAGCGGTGGAGCGTGCCACGCCGGCGTGGCTGCAGCAGCGGCAGGCCCTGCTCGAAGGCAGCGCCGCCGCGCAGGCGACCTCAGGCCAGGCCCCGGACACAGGCAACGAGAACGATCCAATCCGCGCACTGCTCGACAGCAGCACGGCGACCGATTCGGCTCCAACCGGCGACATCGCGGCGCAGGCTCGCGCCCTGCTCGACGACCAGATCAATCAGGCCAAGGACAACGGCCAGGAGCTGGTGTTCGACCCGAACCGGAAAACCGGTCAGCAGGCCGACCTCTCAGCATTCGACAACCAGATGCTCGCGACGATCAGCCTCAACCAGAGCGGCACGTTTTCGGCCGAGGAGGTCAGGGCCGCCAAGACCGAGTTGGACCGGCGCACGCGGACAAGCCTGCTCAGCGCGCTGAATTCGTCGAACACCGACCCGAGCGCCGGCAGCCTTGCGATGATCCAGCAATACGCGTCGATGAGCGCGGAGGAGCGCTCCGTGCTCGGCGTCACCAACGACGTGATGAACCGCCTGGTGCAGAGCTACAAGAGCATGACGACGGTGCAGAATTCGCTCAGCAGCCTACTGAGCAGCACGGGCACGAGCTCATACTTCTGATCACGCCGCACAGGCGCTATCGCGGTATGCTGCCGGCTCTGCCGGCCTGGCCGGTCAAGGCTTCGATCTGCGCCTTTTGCTCCGCGACGACGGTATCGAGCCGGCCGATGTTCTGCATCAGGCGTTCGGTGGTGAGCTTCAGGAAGTAGTAGCCGAACTCCGGATTCTGGAAATACAGCTCCAGCAGCTTGTCGTAGGTGATGGTCAGCACCTCGCCGTCATCGAGGCTTTCGACGGTCTGGGTGCGGCGGTTCTTCGGATCGATGAAGCCCAGCTCGCCCATGATGCGGCCAGGCGGCAGCTCGATGCCGATCTCCTTGACCAGGAACCGCCCGGTCACGGTCAGGAACATCTCCTTGGCTGTATCGCCCTTGCGGAACAGCACCTCGCCCTTGCGGAATTTGCGCGGACTCATGAACGGCCGCAGCCAGTCCATCGACAGGTCGCCCTGCGCGGAGACGCGCGCCTTCTTCACCAGGGTCAGCATCTGGCGCAGCCGGATGATGTTGATCGGCAGCGAGAGCAGATACAGGAAGAAGGTCGCCATCGCGCCGGCGAGTGCGCCATAGCCGATGAAGAACACGATGCTGATGATGCCGATGACGCGCAGCGGCACGATGGTGCGGACCATCAGGGTGGCGACGTAGAAGATGGCGCCGGTCAGCGCCAGCATGTTGGCGAAATTGATGTTGGCGATCGCCACGTCGACCAAGCGGTTGAACACCGCGTCGTAGGTCACGTTGGTCGGATCCAGCCCGAGCTGGATCAGCAGCTTTTCGACCCGGAGATTCTGCGCCGCGAATTCGAGGGCGCGATTGAGTATTGCAGGCAGATCAATATTGCCGCTGCCCATACATCCCTCACCACCTTCTGCCGGAGCCGGTCCCTTCCCGAACCGTGCCGCCAAGAACAGGCGCCGCCGAGACGGCCGCCGGTGAATGCCCCCAACCCATTGTGTATTCCGATCCGGCCGGGACTTGGCAAGAGACTAAGCCGATCAAAGACTTCGGACCGTCCCCAGGGGCGACGGCTTTACCGCCAAAAATGGTCATCAAACCGACATCCAGAGCAAAACCGGAAGCAACGGCAGCATTTTAGCCACTGCCGGCGAAGATTAACCCTATATCCGGACCGGGCATCGGTGGGAGTGAGAACAGTCACAGACCTTGAGTGGACTGGGACCAGCGCGAGCAAGCCTGGGGCACCTCTCCGGCGAATCAGCGCCAGCGTCCGGCGTGTCTTGGCACACCGAACGCCCGCTCCATTTAAAAATTGATAGCGGCCGGAACAGGACCCGCTATTTCACCGGCACGAATTCGGTCGTGAACATGACCTTGTCGTCCGGGGCTTCCTTGAGCAGGCCCATCTCGAGGAACGACTGCTTGAGAACCTCGACGCTCTTCGAATCGAAGGTGCCGTCGGTGCTGAAGTTCGGCATCTGCTCGTCATAGGCGCGGGCCGCGACCGACGGGCTGACATTGACCACCTTGGCGGTGATCTCGACGGTCTTGTCCTTGTTGGCCTTCATGAACGCGATGGTGTCCATCCAACCCTTGAGGAACGCCCGCACCGCCTCAGGCCGCTTGGCGATCAGCTCGTCGCGGGCGAAGAACACATGCGTGATGAAGTGGTCGACGAAAGGCGCGGCCGAGGTGATGACCCGCCACTCCTTGTTCTCCTCGAGCTCGTAGCCGCTTTCCAGCGCGCCGATATAGCCGTCGAGCTGTCCGGTCTTCACCGCGGCGCGCGCGGGCTGCATGCCGCCGATCGGCACCGTGGTGATGCCGTTGCTGGTCCAGCCCTTCTGCACGTTGATGCGCTTGCCGATCCAGTCGGTCAGCGAGCCCACCGTGGTGACGCCGAGCTTCTTGCCGCGCAGATCGTCCACGCTGCGGATCGGCTTGTTGAAGTCGGCCATCACCGCCATGTTGCGCGGCACGCCATACATGGCGCCGACTGCTTTCGCGGGCACGCCCTTGGCCATGAACGCCATGCCGGGCCCGCTGCCGACTCCGATGTCGAGGCTGTCGGCTGTGAGCGCCTGCTGCAGGCGGGCGTCCCCGCCGAACGCCGAGGCTTCGATGTCCAGGCCGTGCTTGGCGAAGATGCCCATCTGGATGCCGACGTCGAGCGGCGTGAAGGTCCAGGCGAACGGCACCGCCTTGCCGACCCGGAGTTTCTCGGCGGCGCTCGCCGGCGAAACCAGCGCAAGCGCCAGAACGGCGACCGCCCATCGCAGCGCAGCATTGTTGAAGTTTCGTGTCATCCTGTTCCTCCCGGCGGCCCGTTCTACCTCGTCAGCCTTGGCAAAATCATTGCAGAAATCATTCACCGTGGCCATGCGCCAAAGCCGCGCTTGCGTTGACCGGGAACGGCGGCGCGCCTAGACTCGTTGAATCTCCGGCGATTTTGGGAATTGTGCCATGCACATCATCGACTCGCACTTCCATTGGTGGCCGCGCTCGATTTTCGAGAAGCTCTGCAAGCGCCCCGAATATCCCAAGTGCCGGGTCAACCAGCGCGGCGGCTACGACTACATGCGCAGCTCCGATGCCGGTCAGCATCTGAACTCCTGGGCCGAGTGGTTCGATCTCGACAAGCAGTTCGAATACATGGACAGCCTCGGCCACCGCGTCGACGTGGTGTGCTCGATCGGCCCGTTCTCGGTGTCGTTCTCCGACATGCCCATCGAAGAAGGCCGCGACTACGCGCTGATGTGGAACGAGGAGATGGCCGGCGCGCAGAAGAAGTATCCGGGCCGGCTCTGGGCCAGCGCCGCGGTGCCGCTGCAGGACACCCGCGCGGCCATCGAGGTGCTGGACGACGCCGTCAATCGCCTCGGCCTGATGGGCGTGAACCTGCCGGGCAGCGTCGGCCCTGACGCGCGCAT
>CAKZHN010000395.1 GCA_936924235.1 uncultured Rhodoplanes sp.
CTCGTTGAGTGGCTAGTTCCCTGCCGAGCGCTTCGCCGCGCTGCCGAGGCTGAGCGAATTCGACCGGCTCGAAACGTATCTCGATATCTTCTGCACGGACAAGCAGGCCAAGACCCGCGCGCGGATCGCCACCGCCGCGATCCACAAGGCGCATCCGGACCTGTGTGAGCGTTTGAACGCGGAGCGTGATCGCGTCTGGACGCTGGTGCAGCGCCGCCGCGCCGTCCAGGCGCGCGACCGCAGCGCCGCGCTGTTCACCATCGCCTACGCGGTGATCGAGAAATTCCGCGCCGAAAAGAATCGCCGCGGCCTGCTCGACTATGACGACCTGATCGACAAGACGCTCGACCTGCTCAACAACGTCTCGGCCGCCTGGGTGCACTACAAGCTGGACCGCGGCATCGATCATCTCCTGATCGACGAAGCGCAGGACACGAGCCCCAGGCAGTGGGACATCGTGAAGGCGCTGGTCGGCGAGTTTTTCGCGGGCGCCGGCGCGCATGCGCGGCCACGCACCATCTTCGCGGTCGGCGACGAGAAGCAATCGATCTTCTCGTTCCAGGGCGCGGCCCCGCGCGAGTTCGACGAGATGCGCCGATTCTTCGAGAAGAAGCACCGGGACGCCGAGCTCGAATTCGTCGCCGTCGAATTCAAGCATTCGTTTCGCTCCGGCCCCAATGTGCTGGGCGCGGTCGATGTCGTGTTTGCACAGGCCGCGGCTCATAAAGGCCTCACCGCGCAGGCGGTGGCTCCGGTGCACGAATCCCTGCCCGATGCGGCGCCGGGCCTCGTCGAAATCTGGGAGCTGGAGAAGTCCGACGAGGTCGAAGCGAAAGAAGGCTGGGCCGCGCCGCTCGACACCCAGACGGTGACGAGCGGCACGATGCGGCTCGCGCGCCGCATCGCAGGCTCAGTCGCCACCTGGCGCCGGCAGGGCCGGCTCGCCAAGGACATCCTGATCCTGGTGCGGCGCCGCGGCGCGTTGTTCGAGGCCATCATCCGAGCGCTGAAGAACGAAGGCGTTCCGGTCGCTGGCGCCGACCGGCTGGTGCTGACCGAGCACATCGCGGTCATGGACCTGATGACGCTCGCCGATGCGCTGCTGCTGCCGGAGGACGACCTGGCGCTCGCGACCGTGCTGCGCAGCCCGCTGTTCGGCTTGAGCGACGAAGACCTCTTTGAACTCGCATGGAAACGCGAGGGCAGCCTCTGGGCTTCGCTGCGCGCGAAGCGGGCTGACGTTGCGGCCGAGCTCGACGCCATCGCCGAGGCGGCGCGGCACGAAACGCCGTTCGCGTTCTATGCCACCCTGCTGGGTGCGCGGCGCGGCCGTCGCAAGATCCTGGCGCGTCTCGGCCACGAGGCCGCCGACGCGCTCGACGAATTCCTCAATCTCGCGCTCGATTACGAGAAGCGCGAGACGCCGTCGCTGCAGGGCTTCGTGTCCTGGCTGCGCAACGCCCAGGCCGAGGTGAAGCGCGACATGGAATTGGCCCGCGACGAAGTGCGGGTGATGACGGTGCATGGCGCGAAGGGCCTCGAAGCGCCGATCGTGATCCTCGCCGACACCACCACGCCGCCGCAGGGCTTTCATCCGCCACGGCTGCTCACGCTGTTTGAAAAGCTTGGCGCAGATGGCGCACCGAGTCCGGCGATCTGGGCCAACGCGAAGATCAACGACGTCGGGCCGATGGGAGCCGCGCGGGAGACGGCGCTCGATAGCGCCCGCGAGGAATACCGGCGACTGCTCTATGTGGCGATGACGCGCGCCATCGACCGGCTGATCGTGTGCGGCATCGAAACGGGCCGCAAGCTGCCGGACGGCTGCTGGTACGAGCTTGTTCTCGGCGGACTGGAAGCCGGCAGCAAAAAAGAGAAAGCCGATTTCGGCAACGTCGAGGTGTGGCGCTATCGCAAGACCGCGGCGGCGGCCGCGGCGACAGAACCAAAACCTGAAACCGCAGCGCCGAGCGTCACGATCCCTGCGTGGCTCAAGCATAATGTCGAATCCGGTCTGGTGCGGCCGCCCACCATCAAGCCGTCGGGCTTCGTCGACGATCCGGTGGTGCCCGCGCCGATCACGCGGGACGAGGCGCGCGAGCGCGCGATTGCGCGCGGGCTTGCGGTGCACCGGCTGCTGCAGTCGTTGCCGGACATTCCGCCCGAGCGCCGCGCCGACGCCGCGCAGCGGTTCTTCGCGCGTCGCGATATGTTCGCGGAAGCCGAGCGCGACACGCTCATCAAGCAGGTGCTGGCCATTCTGTCTGCCCCGCGCTTCGCGCCGCTGTTCGGTCCGGGCAGCCGCGCCGAGGTGTCGATCGCCGGGCGCTTCAAGGACCGGCCGGTGGCCGGCCAAGTCGACCGGCTGGTGGTGACGCCGCAGGCGGTGCTGATCGCCGACTACAAGTCCAACCGCCCGGCGCCGTGGAGCACCGAACAGTGCCTCGAGCGGTATGGCAGCTATGTCAAACAACTTGCCCTCTACCGGGACGTGTTGCGCCGGGTTTACCCGGGCCGGCCGGTGCGCGCCGCGCTGCTCTGGACCGAGACGTTGGAACTCATGGAATTGCCCACCGTTTCGCTCGATGAAGCACTGGACACCGCCGTCACCAGCCCGTGAACCGCCTTGACGCTCCCCCGAGGCGTCCATAGGTTCCGGGGACCCTTGGGGGAAGATTTTCCCGATTCGAGAACAACGAGGTGCTCAAATGAGCGTAGGCAAGGTTTCCGACGCGACCTTCGAGGCTGAGGTGCTGAAGTCCGCCAGCCCGGTCGTGGTCGATTTCTGGGCCGAGTGGTGCGGGCCGTGCCGCATGATTGCGCCGGCTCTGGAAGAGATCGCCGGCTCGATGGGCGAGAAGGTCAAGATCGTCAAGCTCAACGTCGACGAGAATCCGAACGTCGCGCAGAAGTACGGGATCATGTCGATCCCGACGCTGATGATCTTCAAGAACGGCGAGATGGCGGCCCGTCAGGTCGGCGCCGCGCCGAAGCAGAAGCTCGAGCAGTGGATCAACACCGCGGTGTGATCCGGCTTCACAGCTGAATTGATATTTGCGATGGCCGGCGAAAGCCGGCCATCGGCGTTTCGGGCATCACTCCGGCGGTGTGCCGTTCATCGCCAGCACCTCGCCGGCGAGATAGAGCGAGCCGGTGATCAGGATGCGCGGTGCCGGCATCAGCCCGAGATGGCCGGTCGCGATCAGCGCGGCCTGCAGCGTGTCGCGGCTCTCGGCCGGCAGGCCGATGCTGCGCGCGATGTCGACCAGCGTCTCCGCCGGCACACTTTTCTCCTGCCGCGGGATCGGCACCGCGATGACGCGGCGCGCGAGGCCGGTGAAATTCTTCAAGAAGCCGGTGTTGTCCTTCGTGGACAGCATGCCGAGGATGATCACCAGCGGGCGCGGCACGCGCTCCTCGAGATCGCCGAGCGCCGCCGCGATCGCGCGGCCGCCGTCGGCGTTGTGGCCGCCGTCGAGCCAGAGCTCGCTGCCGGCCGGCGCAAGCTGCTTCAGCGAGCCCTGCGACAGATGCTGCATCCGCGCGGGCCATTCAACCTTCGTGAGACCCTTCTCGAACGCCGGCATCGGCAGCGCGAGGCCTGCGGCGCGCAACGTCGCGATGGCGGTGCCGGCGTTGTCGAGCTGATGGCGGCCGGGAAGCTTGGGCAGCGGCAGGTCGAGCAGACCGTCGTCGTCCTGATAGACCAGACGGCCGCGCTCGGCGTGCACGTGCCACTGCTCGCCGCAGACGCGCAGCGGCGCCCGCACGCCATGCGCCGCGCGCTCGATGACGGCGAGCGCCGCTTCGGGCTGCGGCGCAATCGCGGCCGGCACGCCGCGCTTGAGGATCGCGGCCTTCTCGGCCGCTATCTTCTCGATGCTGTCGCCGAGGAATTCGAGATGGTCCATCGAGATCGGCGTGATCGCGCAGGCGAGCGGCTTGTCGATCACGTTGGTGGCGTCGAGCCGTCCGCCGAGGCCCACTTCGAGCAAGGTCACATCGGCGGGATGGCGCGAAAACAGCAGAAACGCCGCGGCGGTCTCGATCTCGAACACCGTGATGGGCGCGCCGCCGTTGGCGCGCTCGCATTCCTGCAGCACGCCGGCGAGCGCTTCGTCGCTGACGAGCCTGCCGCCGCCGGGCGCGCCGAGCCGGAAGCGCTCGTTGAAGCGCACCAGATGCGGCGAGGTGTAGACATGCACGCTGCGGCCCGCGGCTTCGAGCACCGCGCGCATGAAGGCGACCGTCGAGCCCTTGCCGTTGGTGCCGGCCACATGAATGACCGGCGGAATGTTGCGTTGAGGATGACCGAGCGCATCGAGCACGCGCCACATCCGGTCAAGCGACAGATCGATCCGCTTGGGATGCAGCGTCAGCAGACGCTCGATGATCGGCTGATAGGCGCTCATGGTGCGCTTGGGGCAAGCGGCGCCCGCCCGGTCAGGCGGGAGCGGCCGTGGCGTCCATCACGGCGGGCGGGGGCAGGGCGGGGCTGCGCGGCGGCACCGACGGCATCCGCATCAGCACGCGACACAGGCTCGCGAGCGTCGGCCGCAATTCGTGACGATGCACCACCATGTCGACCATGCCGTGGTCGCGCAGATACTCCGATTTCTGGAAGCCTTCCGGCAGCTTCTCGCGGATGGTCTGCTCGATCACGCGCGGGCCGGCGAAGCCGATCAGCGCGCCGGGCTCGGCGATATGCACGTCCCCGAGCATCGCGTAGGACGCGGTGACGCCGCCGGTGGTCGGATTGGTCAGCACCACGATGTAGGGCTTCTTCGCATCGCGCAGCATCTCGACCGCGACCGTGGTGCGCGGCAGCTGCATCAGCGACAGGATGCCCTCCTGCATGCGCGCGCCGCCCGAGGCTGCGAACATGATGAAGGGCGTGCCGCGCTTCGCCGCGGTCTCGAGCCCCGCGATCACGGCTTCGCCGGCTGCCATGCCGAGCGAGCCGCCCATGAAATCGAAATCCTGCACGCCGACCACGACGGGAAGATCGTCCAGCGTGCCGGCGCCGACCTTCACGGCGTCGGCCAGGCCGGTCTTGGTGCGGGCGTCCTTCAGCCGGTCGGCGTAGCGGCGCTCGTCGCGGAACTTCAGCGGATCGGGCGCCACCGACGGCACCGCGATCTCCTCCCACGTGCCGTTGTCGAAGATCGACTTCAGCCGCGCGGTCGCGCCCATGCGCATGTGGTAGTTCGAGCTCGGGATAACGAAGTGGTTGGACTCGACGTCCTTGAAGAACACGAGCTGGCCGGTCTCCGGACATTTGATCCAGAGATTCTCCGGCGATTCACGCCGGTTGAGGAAGCTGCGGATCTTCGGCCGGACGACGTTGGAGATCCAGTTCATGGGGGCGTTCCCAAGATTCGAGCATCAGGATTCGAGCATCGAGATTCGAGCACTTCTCGGCCCTATATAGGCCCGCGACGGCCAGCCGTCACCGTGCCGAAACCAGGCTTTTTCTCAGCGTTTTTTGGTGGCGCGGACGCCTGCGGCCAGCTCGGCGACGAGTCTGGCGACCGCCTTGACGGTCTTTGCCGTGGCCTTGCCCTTCCGGTCGAGGCTGTCTTTGACCGCGTTGACCAGCGCCGAGCCGACCACCACGGCCTCGGCGCCGGCCGCGATCGCCTGCGCCTGCTTGGCGGTGCGCACGCCGAAGCCGACCGCGACCGGCAGCCTGGTGTGGCGCTTGATGCGGGTCACCGCCTCGGTGACCTTGCCGACGTCGGGCGCGGCCGAGCCGGTGATGCCGGTGATCGACACGTAATAGACGAAGCCCGAGGTGTTCGCGAGCACGGCCGGCAGACGCTTGTCGTCGGTGGTCGGCGTCGCAAGCCGGATGAAGTTGATTCCGGCGCGCATCGCCGGCAGGCAAAGCTCCTCGTCTTCCTCGGGCGGCAGATCGACGATGATGAGCCCGTCGACGCCCGCGGCCTTGGCGTCCTCGAGGAAGCGGTCGACGCCGTAGATGTAGATCGGATTGTAGTAGCCCATCAGCACGATCGGCGTCGCGTCATCGCCCTTGCGGAACGCGCGCACCATGCCGAGCGTCTTGACCATGTTCTGGCCGGCGTTGAGCGCGCGCAGGCCGCCCGCCTGGATCGCCGGTCCGTCGGCCATCGGATCGGTGAACGGCATGCCGAGCTCGATCATGTCGGCGCCGGCCTTGGGCAGCTCCTTCAGGATCGCGAGCGAGGTCTTGGTGTCGGGATCGCCGGCCATCGTGAAGGTCACGAGTCCGGCGCGGCCTTCGCGCTCGAGGTCGGCGAAGCGTTGATCAATGCGCGTGGTCATCGGCGGGTGCGTTGATTGGGATCGATCAGCGGCATGATCTTCTGATTGCGCTCTCTCATCTCGGCCATGCGGATGTTGATGGTGCCGATCATGATCAGCGCGCACATCCCGACGAGGTAGAACCATTCCTTGTTGGTGATCTCGGTGCCGGCCGCGAACAGCCGCACTTTCAGGAAATAGAGGATGTAGCAGACGCCCACGGCCACCAGCGTCCAGCCGGTGCGCTTCTGCCGGGGCATCGAGTTCCACCAGACATAAAGCGACATCAGAGCTTGCCCTTCAGATGGTGGGCGACGCTTTCCAGGTCCTTGTCGCCGCGACCCGAGAGATTGACCACGATGAGATGGTCCTTGGGCTTCTTCGGCGCAATCTCGGGCAGCTTGGCCAGTGCATGGCACGGCTCTAGCGCCGGGATGATGCCTTCGAGCCGGCTGCAGAGCTGGAACGCGGTGAGCGCTTCCTTGTCGGTGGCGGAGAGAAACTTCACCCGGCCCATGTCGGCGAGCCAGGCGTGCTCCGGCCCGATGCCCGGATAGTCGAGGCCCGCCGAGATCGAATGCGCCTCTTCGATCTGGCCGTCATCGTTCATCAGCAAGTAGGTGCGATTGCCGTGCAGCACGCCGGGCTTGCCGCCGGCGACCGACGCGGCGTGTTTCTTGTCGAGCCCGTGGCCCGCCGCCTCGACGCCATAGATGTCGACCTGCCGGTCGTCGAGGAACGGATGGAACAGGCCCATGGCGTTGGAGCCGCCGCCGATGCAGGCGATCAGCGAGTCCGGCAGCCGGCCTTCGGCCTCCTGCATCTGCACGCGGACCTCGTCGCCGATGACGCATTGGAAGTCGCGCACCATCGCCGGATAGGGATGCGGGCCCGCGACGGTGCCGATGCAGTAGAACGTGTTCGAGACATTCGTGACCCAGTCGCGCAGCGCCTCGTTCATCGCGTCCTTGAGGGTCTTGGCGCCCGCCTCGACCGGCCGCACCTCGGCGCCGAGCGCGCGCA
Organism: uncultured Rhodoplanes sp.; assembly: GCA_936924235.1. GTDB lineage: Bacteria > Pseudomonadota > Alphaproteobacteria > Rhizobiales > Xanthobacteraceae > Z2-YC6860. The sequence continues at coordinate 7,309 of CAKZHN010000395.1, forward strand.
TGCGCAGCACGTTGGGCTGCTGCCGCGCCACGTCGACCGCGCCCATGAACACCACGCATTCGAGGCCGAACTTGGCGCACATCGTCGCGGTCGCGACGCCGTGCATGCCGGCGCCGGTCTCGGCGATGACGCGCGGCTTGCCCATGCGCTTGGCCAGCATGATCTGGCCGAGCACGTTGTTCACCTTGTGCGCGCCGGTGTGGTTGAGGTCCTCGCGCTTGAAGTAGACCTTGGCGCCGCCAAAATGCGCGGTGAGCCGCTCGGCGAAATAGAGCGGCGACGGCCGGCCGACATAGTGCTTGAGATGCGCGTCCATCTCGCGCTTGAACGCGGGATCAACCTTGGCTTCCGCATAGGCCTTCTCGAGCTGCAGGATCAGCGGCATCAGCGTCTCGGCGACGAAGCGGCCGCCATAGATGCCGAAGTGGCCGCGCTCGTCGGGCCCGGTGCGGAACGAATTGGGTTGCTGCTGAACTGTCATGCGCTGCTCGCAACTTTGTCGGGGAGCATCCGGTCGGCCTCGCGCGCCGCGCGGATGAAGGCGCGGATCTTGTAGGGGTCTTTCTCGCCGGGCTCGCGCTCGACGCTCGACGACACGTCGACCGCGGGCGCCCGCGTGATGCGCAGCGCCTCGGCGACGTTTTCGGCATCGAGCCCGCCCGACAGCATGTACGGCACGCCGGGATTGAGCCTTTCGAGCAGCGTCCAGTCGAAGGTCTTGCCGAGGCCGCCGGGCCGCGTCGCCGTGCGCGGCGCGCGGCCGTCGAACAGCAGCCAGTCGACCACCTTGGCGTAGCTGTTGATCGGCGAGAGATCGGCCCGCGTCTCGATCGGCAGCGCCTTCATCACCGGCAGCCGAAAGCGCGAGCGCACCGAGGCGACGCGCTCCGGCGCCTCCTTGCCGTGGAGCTGCAGCATGTCCGGCTTCAGCGCATCGATCGCGGCGGCCAGCGCCGCGTCGTTGGCGTCGACCGACAGCGCGACCTTCCTGGCCCGGCCGTTGACCCGCTCGCCCAGCATCCGCGCCGCCTCCAGGCCGAGGTTCCGGGGCGACGGCGGAAAGAACACGAATCCCACCATGTCGGCGCCGGCGTCGAGCGCCGCGTCGAGGGCTTCGGGGGTTTTCAACCCGCAGATTTTGACCAGAAGGGGCATGGTGGCGGGGGTTCTAGCGCGTCTTCGGCCCATATTCCAATCGGTTGCCGCAGGGCTGAGAGCGCCTGGCTGGAACACGTGTCACACGCCACGGATGCGCGGCGGCGAACGGAAAAGGTCGAGCCTGAGCCGCCGGTATTCCTTGTTCGTGTAGGGCCGCATCCAGCTCTGGCGGAGACAGGCGAAGGGCGGGCCGAGACATTGCCGCCTCCGCCGGCACCGGCGGCCGGGGCAGAGCCGCCACTTCTCCTGGAACGTCAGGATGCGGCGATCGAATTCCGCCCTCATTGCCTTCTTCTGTTCGTCGGTGAGGTCGCTGCTGCTTTTGGCACTCCCGGCGGCGGCGTTTGCCCTGTCTGCTCTGAACGAGTTTGCCCTGAACGCTCTCATGTCGCCCTCTCGTTGCGCGCGCCTTCGGCTCCGCGCGGTGCATCCGCGCGGATCGTCAGCCCGCATTGTCCTCTTTCCGGGCTTTCGCCCGGGCCCTTTATGGCCTCCCCTGAGGGAGGCGGAGCGCCTTCCGGCGTAGGTAACATGGGGCACCTCTTGCGAAGTGCCTCGCCTGCCTTGCGGCAGGCGCGCCTTCCGGCGCTCCACCACGGCGATTTCTTACACGGCCACCGCACTTCTTGGCCTGGACCGGAGGACCACATCCTCACGTTATCCGGGCGGCATTGGCGCCGCCGTTCATCCAGACCCGTCCAGCCATTCAAGGCAGACCCCTCATCGGGGTCGGGCAGTGACCGCGCCTCCTGGGACGGGGTTTCGTCGCCCCGCCTGCAGGCGCCGCCATCCCGCCTCCGCCAACCAGACGACTCCGGAAGCCGCCCTCAGTGAGCCGGGATGGGGAGGATATAGGTCAAGGGAATATGTACGTCAAGTGTACGTACGCTAAATGTACAAACTTGAATACCGATGGCGCCGGCGGGCGAATCCGCTGCGTGGTTGCGGCGAAAACGCGGCAGGCTATTCAATGACCTCGTCAGCCCGGGCCAGCAGCGTCGGCGGAATTGTGAGGCCCATCGCGTGAGCGGTCTTGAGGTTGATGGTCAATTGGAACTGGGTCGGCTGATTGACGGGCAGGTCGTCTGCCTTCGTTCCCTGGAGGATGCGGGCGACGTAGTCCGCTGCACCTCGGCAATTGTCCAAGAGATTGGCTCCGTACGAAAACAGACCGCCATCCGTGACAAAGACGCGCGTGGCATAGATGGCTGGCAATCGATATTTCGCGGCAAGCGCAATGATCAGCTTGCGGCGAAAGAGCACCGATGAGTTTTGCGTGACGATCAGCCCGCTGCCCGGTTCACCAGCGAGATCGGTTATCGCGCGCTCTATATCATCGTCGTTCTGTGAGTTGATCGGACGCAGCGTGGCATCCACCGTTGACGCCACCGATTGAATTGCTCCGAACTGTCCGACTCCGGCCGGTGCTTCGGGGTCGCGAATGATGCCCACGCGCGTCATGGTCGGTGCGATGGCCTTGAGAAGTTCCAGCCACTTCCCGCGATGCTGTATGAGAATGACGTGAAGCCGGTCATGTTGCCGCCCGGCCGCGCCAAGCTGTTGACCACTCCTGCACCGACCGGTTCGGCAGCCGTTGCAAACACGATCGGCACCGTTCGGCTCGCCTTTCGCACGGCTTGAGCCGCCGGGACGCCCGATGCCATAACGACGTCGGGCGCAAGCGCGATCAGCTCTTTCGCGTATTGCAAGTACAACGCGGTATCGCCGGTGCCCCATCGGACATCGATCTGCAAATTGCGGCCGACGTCCCACCCGCCTTTCTGAAGGCCTTGCAGGAAGGCCGCGAGACGCTGCAATCCTTCCGCATCGTCTGCAGTCAAATTCATCAGCACGCCGACGCGCGACACCTTCGTGTGCTGCTGCGCAGGGACTGCAACCGGCCAGCCGGCCATAACAAGTCCCGTAAGAAAGTCACGGCGCCGCATTTTATCTCTCGGGAATTCAGGCCATACGAAACTGCAGCAATGTGTTCGACATTCTCCGGACAAGCTCCAAACCGCGTCGATACTTGCGCTTTCCCGGCCTTGTCGCAAGACAGCAGGACGACGGCGACTGCCATGTTTGGCGGTCGGGTTCTTGAAGAAAACCGCTGCATAGCCTGACCTGTCCAGACGGAGCGTCCGCCGCTGTAGAGTAATTGGATCAGCCCACTCAGAAGTCTGGCTCTGGCCCCTCGGCGCAAGTGCTGCCCGAATTAACCACGCGGCAAATTGCCGGTCTGCGCAAAGCGGTATTTGGATGTGCTGACTTGTGTCGAAACACAACGCAGGGCATTCGACAATGTCTGCTGGGCCCGACAAAGTTCACTGACGAACGATTGTTGCCGCAATCTGCATCTTTATTTTTGTCATCGGGACAGGGGGGCGGTGTTTGCTTCGCGCGGGGATGTGGTCGGTTTGTGCTGGCGCCACGGCGCTGGTTCTGGCGCTGATCATCGCGCTGACGGGGACGTATTTCCGAAGCCACGCCCAAGACGGCCGGCAAACGGAACGGTTGAACATCTCGATCAGCGAGACATGGCATTTTGGTCGTCCGACGCACGGGTCGTCTGCGTGGTCGCCAGCGCTGGACAATTCTGCTTCGCGCGTGGCCGTTCGGGACACAGGGAGCTTCCCGGCCGGCTCATCCTCCCAAGATTTTTCCTCCCAAGATTCTTCCTCTCAAGATTCTTCCTCTGTCTTCGAGGAGCGCATTTCGCTCAACGATGGTTCCGCTTCATTTGGCGAGCGATTTGTCGGCGCGGCCAGGTCGCTGTCGTATGTCGCTTTGAAGACGCAATTGGCCTCGTTGCAATACGTCGCCGAACCTCCTGCACCTCATGAAGCGTCCACGACTGGTTTGGCCAGCAGCGGCCTGATCGCGGCCGCGCCTGCTCCGTCGGCTCCACGGTCGGCTGCCACCGGTCCATCTGCGAAGAATGCCGTCAGCGCGCCGAAGGTTCGCCAAGCCTCGTTATCGTCGACGCAAGCCTCGTTATCGTCAGCGCCGGACGGCCCAAACCGAACCGCCATCTACGATATCAGCGCGCAAGTGGTGTATCTGCCCGACGGGCGAAAGCTCGAAGCGCATTCGGGTCTCGCGAGTTACATGGACGATCCACGTTACGTGGCAAGAAAGAACGAAGGTCCAACGCCGCCCAACACCTATCGGTTGGCCATGCGCGAGAGCCTCTTTCATGGCGTCCGCGCCATCCGGTTGATCCCGATCGGCGACGGCAACATGTTCGGGCGCGATGGCATCCTTGCGCATCAATATATGCTTGGTCCCAACGGGCAATCGAACGGATGCGTGTCATTGCCGAACTACCCTGAATTTCTCAATGCGTACCTGAATGGCGACATTGACCGCCTCGCGGTGGTCGATCGCCTCGAGAATCCGCCGGGTTCGGTGGTGGCCGTCGGATGGTTCGAACGGGCAGTCAAGGGATTCGCCAAACCCTTTGATCGCGGCTCTGGCACTTAGAGCTTCTTTGGTTTGGTTGCATTTTCTGCGGCGAACCGCTGCACACTTCGCCGGAAAATGCTCTGGGCGAGCGTGACCAGCAAGCGTAGGGCGGGCAAAGGCGCGAAGCGCCGTGCCCACGCATTCATTTGCTGAGGGTGGCCGACCCGGCCCATTGCGAACCGCTTAATACACCCGCAACGGCAGCGCGCCTCCGGGGCCGATCATGACGCCCCACGTTTCGTCGGCGCCAACGGTGATCTCATCGTTCGACGGCGGCTTGCCGGCTGTCTTGATCGAGAACTTGTATTTGCCCGGAGCGAGCTCGACGATTGGACCATCCGGTCCCTTCATGCCGACACCGGCGCCGGCCTTGATGGTGCGCTTGTTGATCGTCATCACGGCTTCCGCATCGCTCATGTTGCTGATCAGCAGCTTGACCTGTCCGGCTTTGGGCAGCACGCCGGCCTTCGCGGCGGCTTCGGGGCTTCTCACGGCGAGGTTGACGGTCGTCTCGCCGTCCTTGCGGCCGAGCTTGAGCAGCGCAGGGCCTTCAGCGGAAGCAAATGTGAGCACCGCACTGTCCGGGGCGATCGCGGCGCCCTGTGCTTGCTCGTTCCAACCGAGCTTGCCGAGCTCGCGCCGATAGAAGCCCAGCACCGCACTCAGATCGAGCGGCACATTGGCGTTGAGCTCACGGCGGAACGTCGTCTTGGTGCCCTCGGCCATGGTATGGCGCTTGGGCACGGGCAGGCCGCCGCTTTCCTCAGCTTCGAGGTCCTCAGCCGACGCCGCTGGGCTCGGCGTGTCCGCGGCTGCGGTTGCATTGCCTTGCGCGGCGGGTTTCGCGGCCGCCATTTTCAGCGCCGAGCCGCTTGCCGTGACGTTCGTCTTGGGGCCGACGCGCAGCACCGTGAACGACACGGACTGGCGAGCCTTCGCGAAGTTCAGCACCACCATGTTGGCGTTGTTGATGACCGAAGACTGCGCCTGCCATCCCTGCTGCTTCATGATGGAGCGATAGAACTCCGCCACGGATCTGACGCTGGACGAACTGCTGAACTGGAGCCGGCCATCGGCGGCATCGATGTCTTCCGCGGTCTCCGGCAGCGGGACCGATGCGTTGTTGCCGGCCATCGCGCGCAATGCTTCCACGGGGCCGTCAGGCTGCGCCGGCTTCGGCGGCGACAACGCGTCGGCCTTGCGGATCATCTCCTGCGCCTCTCTCATCACCGCATCGATCGAGTTGTCTTTCGCGGTGGGCGCAGTCCGGGGAGCGGGTTTCGGAAGCTGCTGAACCAGGCTCACGGACGTCAGATCGTATTTGTGCCGGAGCTTCAGCACTGCCGTTCCTTCCGGCGGGGTGAAGTTGAGAACGACTTCGTCGGGGGTCAGAACGGCGCCTTGGGCCTGTTCCTTCCAATTCCGTGCTGTCAGCTCGCGGCGATAGAACTCCAGGACCGTGGCGGCTTCAGCGGGCACCAGCGCGTGCATCTCGTGCGTGACCGTGCCGCCGGTACCGCCGGACGATTTGGTCAGCGCCGGCCGCGGGAGACCGAAAATATCGTCTCCGGCCGCAAGCGTTTGCGCCTGTGCGAACGGCGGCACCTTGATCTCGACTTCGGTCTTGCCGTCGCGCGGTTGCAGCGTCAGCATGATCGGCCGCTCGGTGCCGCGAACATAGTAGACGCGAGCGCCATTCGCCGGCGCCGGGCCGAAGGCCGCATTCGGCCACTTCGCGGTCGCATCCTGTTCGGACAGCAGCGCCCAGCCGGACGCCAGCAGTTTCTGGTTGAGCAAGCTGCGGGTGGCGTCGATCGTGCCGCCGGTGACCAGGTTCAGGTAGGGCCGGCTTTCGTCGAACACGACTTCGGTCGCGTCATCCGGAAATGCCAGGGCGAACGGCAAACGCTTCGGCGAATAGTAGACGGTGGATTGATCGGCCTTTCCGCCCGTCATCGTGAACGACACCGAAAGGCCCTGCGCGCCCTTCCTGAACGCCAGCAACGTTTGTGGGGCTTCTTCCAGCGGTGCGACGTAACGCATCCAGCCATCGGCAGCGAGCAGGCGCCTGGTCGCAGCGACGGTGTCGGCAACCGAACCGGGAACCGAATAGGTCACCCGGTCGATCGAGGTCCGCGCGGTATCTTCCTGCGCGCCATCGAGGCGCGGGAGGTTTCTG
>CAKZHN010000396.1 GCA_936924235.1 uncultured Rhodoplanes sp.
GGCCGGCCGGGTATCGCTGATGTTCACCGACATCACGGCGTTCCTGCCGCATGTCGAGGCCGGCGCATTGCGGCTGCTGGCAACCACGCGGCTTCAGCGCAGCACGATCGCGCCGGATCTTCCGACGCTCGACGAGGCCGGGCTTAAGGATTTCGATATGGACGCGTGGGGAGGCTTTTTCGCACCGGCCGGTACGTCGCCCGAGGTGGTCACAAGGCTCAACACCGAACTGCGAAAGATCATCGACAGCCCGGAGATCAAGGCCAAGAGCGCCACTCTCGGCTTCGACGCGTTTTCGTCCTCGCCCGAGGAGCTGGGGAAATTCAATGAAGCCCAGCTGGTGAAATGGACGAAGATGATCAGGGACGCCGGCATCCAGCCGGAGTGATCATTTGCGAACGTATTTCATCATCCGCTTCGGTCCGACCTCCGCGCCGTAAATGTTTCCGGCGGCATCGGCCGCGACGCCTTCGGCGGCGCTTGTCGTGTCCGACTTGTCGACCGGATCGGGGATGAACGCGGTGACAGAGCCATCCTTGGCGCTGCCAATGCGGATGCCGCGTTTCCATCCGTCATGGTTCTTCGACACGGATTCGGATTCCGAATCCGTGACATAGATGTTGTCGCGGGCATCGATATAGACCCCGCTGGGCCGGCTGAACTGTCGCCACATATCGATGAATTTGCCGTCCTGATCGAAAATCTGGATGCGATTGTTCTGGCGGTCGCCGACGAAAAGCCGGCCCTGCGAGTCCATCGCGATCGTGTGTGGAATGTCGAGATCGCCGGGGCCGGTTCCTTTCTTGCCCCATGTCTTGATGAACGTGCCGTCCCTGGCGAATTTGACGATGCGCGCATTGGTGTTGCCGCCATGGCCATCGGCCACGAAGATGTCGCCGTTCGGCGCTGTCACCACCGCCGAGGGTGCGTTGAATTCGTCATTGCGGCTGCCGGGAGTACCGGCCTTGCCCAATGTCAGCAGCACTTTGCCGTCGGGGCTGAACTTCCAGACCTGATGGCCCTTGCCGTTACGGCCAAGCCCATCGACCACCCAGACATTGCCGTCGCGGTCGATGTGGATGCCATGCGGGAACAGCATCAGGCCGGCTCCGAAGCTCTTCAACAGCTTCCCCGACGGATCGAACTTGAGCACGGGATCGAGGCGGGATCCATCGCAGCCGAACGGTTGCGATGGATCGACCCGCGAAGGCGGTCGGGACTCGCCGCAGCGCTCCGCCACCCAGACGCTGCTGCCGTCGATGTCGATGGCAACCGCGCTGGTCGAACCCCATGTGCGGCCGTCCGGCAAAACGCCCCAGTTCTCGATCGAACGATAAGGATTGGGCAGGGAATTGGTCGGTGCGTTGGACTGAGCAAACGCTGCGCCGACCACCAGCGATGCGGCCAGACCTGCCAATGCCATCCCGATGCGAGCCGCCATGACGTTTCCCCCTGTTGATCTGCCGCGCGCCGTCAAAACCGATCGGCTGGCAGGCTTTGCCTGAGATGCTACAAACTCGTCATCGCAGCGCCAAGCCGGGCGAGGGGCATGACACAACCGTTCGAAGGCATTCGCATCATCGACGCCACGCACGTGCTGGCCGGACCGTTTGCGGCTTACCAGCTCGCGCTGCTCGGCGCCGACGTCATCAAGGTCGAGGACCCGGGCGATCCGGACCAGAGCCGCACCAGCGGCGGCGATCGCGCGCTGAGCCGCAACGGCATGGGCACCTATTCCCTGACGCAAGGCTCCAACAAGCGCTCGATCACGCTCAATCTGAAAACCGAAGCCGGGCAGGCGATCTTCAAGAAGCTCGTCGCCACTGCCGACATCCTGGTCGAGAACTACCGGCCCGGCGCGTTCGAGGCCCTAGGCCTCGGCTATGACGAGCTCAGCGCCATCAATCCGAAGCTGATCTACTGCTCGATCTCGGCGTTCGGCCATGGCGGGCCGCGCGGCGAGGAGACCGCCTATGACTTCGTCATCCAGGCTACCACCGGCCTGATGGCGATGACCGGCACGCGCGACGTGCATCCGATCAAGTTCGGCGCGCCCGCCGTCGACTACGCCACCGGCACCATGGGCGCGTTTGCGCTCGCCAGCGCGCTGTTCCAGCGCGAGCGCACCAAGCGCGGCCAGCGCATCGATCTGGCCATGAACGACGTGGCGCTGACGCTCGCGAGCTCGCATGTCACGAGCTACCTGCGCACGGGCTCCGGGCCCAAGCCCTCCGGCAACGAGCATCCGCACGCCACCAACTGCGTGTTTCCGACCAAAGATGGACTGCTCGCGCTCGGCGCCAGCAACATCCGCCAGCAGCGCCGGCTGTGGACCGTGCTCGGCCATCCGGAGATGGCGAAGGACAACAACGACCAGCGCCACGACGACCGCGCCCGCGAGATGGCAATGCTCACTGAGCTCCTTCAGGCGCGCACGGCCGACGAATGGGAGCGTTTGCTCGAGGACAACCACGTCCCCGCTGCGCGGGTGCGCACGCTGCCCGAGGCGCTGAAAGACCCGCAGCTCACGACGCGCGGCTTCCTGCACAAGCACGAGAGCGTCGAAGGCATGGACGGCGGCGTCACCGTGCCGAGCACGCCGTTCAAGCTCGCCCATGGCGGCGGCCGAGTCACGTCGCCGCCGCGGCCGTCCGGCGCCGACACCGAGGCGGTGCTCCGCGATCTCGGTTATGAGCCAGAGGCGATCGGCAAGCTGCGTGCGGCCTGCGTCATCTAGTCTGGTTGAAGCGCTCCGCGTCCGCGCGCGGCACTCATTTGTGCTCCAGCAGGAGCCGACCTTGCTGTTCGAGGGCAGGCACGAAGCGCTCCGCGACCTTGGCAAGCAGCCAAGGCAGCGTGACCTCCAGGCGGATGCTGTTGTCGAACACCTGCAGGCTGCCGGAAGCGGCCTGGCCGAGCGCGCGGACGTGGAACGTCAAGGCATTGCCGTTCCACACCTGCTGCTCGATGGCGATGAACTGCTTGAAGTCGCGCTCGGCGCGTTCCAATCCGCTCCTGAGGCGGCGGACGGCTTCAGCCTGGCCGAGCCGGTGCGGAATGGAAACCACAAGAGGCTTGGTCACAGGCCTTTCCTCTCGAAATGTGCGCGCAGGATCGCCACGTTGCGGCGGTTGGCCCGCCACATCACGTCGAAGGCGTCGCCCAGGAGCGGGACCGCGCCGACAATGCCGTCGACGGCGACGTTCGCCAGCATGCGCGAAATGACATGCCATGGCGCGCCGAGTTGCTTGGCTTCGTGAACTATGTAGAGCGAGACCGCGGTGGTGATGGCATCGCCGATGCCGGGCACCAGGCCGACGATTGCATCCAGGCCGAAGCGGATATTGGTGCCGGGCACGACCAGCGCCGTGTCCAGGATGTTTGCAAGCATGTCCAGGCGCTCGAGCCGCTCGGCCCGGGAGCCTGCACCATAACCGTATGGTTGCGTCGAATAGAAGAGTGTCCGCATGCGGCCTCAGATGGTGAAACCGCCTGCGATTGCAAGGACGTGTCTTTTTACGTGGCCGGCAGGGCGGCCAAAATGTCGCTCGATGTCGAGACGAAGCCGAAGCACTGGCGGACGTTGTAGAGCGTCGCCGCCATGCAGTAGTCCGGCGACGTGGTGGCCGAGCAGTCGCTCAGCAGGACGCAGTCGTATCCCAGGAAGTTGGCGCTTTGCAGCGTGCAGAGCACGCATTGATCCGCATTCACGCCGGCGAACAGCAGCGTGGTGACGTTGAGATTGCGAAGGATGCTGTCGAGCGGGGTGTCTTGGAAGCCGGACATGCGGTACTTGGCAACGTGAATGTCGGCGGCCTCCACCGGCAGTTCATCGACAATGGCGGCGGACCAACTGCCGGCTTCGAGCACATGCGCTCCTGACTTGGGCAGCGGATCGCCCAGGCCTACACCCTCGCCACTCGGCTTGTAGACATGCAGAAGCGACGGGCTGAGATTGAGAAGGTCGGGCCGGTTGCCCCAATTGAGCCAGATCAGCGGGACCTCGGCAGCCCTGAGAGCCGGCAGCAGCTTGCGTAACGGCTCGATTGGCTTGCGCGCCGGGCCGACATCGACGCCGATATGAGCGAGCCAGCCGTCCGGATGACAAAAATCGTTCTGCATGTCGACGATGACGATGGCGGTGCGGGCCAGGTCGAACGTCACCTGCTTGGGGCCGGCCGCGATCGTCAGCGGGCGCGGCGGCAAAACATCGCGGACCATATCGGCGGCCGTTTCGGAAACGCGCCACTGATTGCGCGGCGTCGAACCGAGCGGTGCATGCGCGACACCTTTCGTAGGGACCCCCATGAATCAGAGCGCTCCGAGGACACGCCGGTCGTCTTCATCGAGCTCGACCGGTTGCCCGCTGCGGATGAGTTCGGCGAAGCCTTCGTTCGGCGTCATCACCGTGAGTGTGTAGAGTTTGCCTGAACCGGTGTTCTGGATGACGTGCTCGCTGCCCGGGCGAAGCAGCAAGGAATCGCCCTTCTTGATCGGCAGCGTCTTGCCGTCGCATCTGGCCACACCCTCGCCATGGAGGACGTAAAAGAACTCGTGGGCGGCGGCATGCTCGTTTGGCGGCGTCGCGCCGCCTTTGGTGAATATCTCGACCACGAAGATGTTTTCGATCGCGTCCTTCTTGTGATCGAAAAGGATGGCGAAATAGTTGGTGTCGGTCGGGGCGATCCGGAATGCCTTCGCCGTCGAAGCGTTCTCAAAACTGAATGCCTGCATGTCTGTCGTTCCTCGGGACCGGCTCGCCGATCTTACACATGTCGGGGGCTCTGGGCGCGTACTGATAGTGCGCTAGGTCCGCTTTGCCCAAAAACGACCAGAGGCGATCGGCAAGCTGCGCGAGGCGGGCGTCACTTAGAACGTGGGGCCAAGCTCGTCACTTCGCGCCGAGCAGCTCATCCAGACCGAGGCTCTGACCGCGCCGGATCAGGCGGTTGATCTGGTCCTGGGCGAAGCCGACGGCCATCGGCGTGTGAAATCCCGGCAGGCAGGCGATGTCGTAGAGCTCGCGCACCACGCCGCCGAGCGACAGCCAGTGCGCGGGTTTTCCGCTCGCCAGATCGATGACCTCGATCATGCAGCGCGGTCCCTTGCCTTCCTGCTTCAGCCGGTCGTCGAGCGGCAGGCCGGAAAAGTCGCGGTGCTGGCGCGGCAGCGACAGGCCGACCAGAACGTGATCGCCGACAAACGAAATGCCGCGCACGAAGCCGGGACAAAAGGCGATGGGATTGAAGCGGCCGGACTTGAGCTCGATCTCGCCGAACTCGCCGGTGCCGGCGTTGCAGATGTAGAGCCTGCCGTCATGCAGCCGCGGCGAATGCGGCATCGTCAGGCCGGTTGCGACAATCTCGCTGCTTTCGACGTCGATGACGCAGCCGTTGCCGGTGCGCTTTTCGCGCCAGGCCCGCGGCGCGTCGGTCTGCCCGGCGGCTGTGACGAAGCGCGGCCGTCCGTCCTCCATCGCCAGACCGTTCAGGTGACAGCGATCCTCCGGCCGCAGCGCCGTGACGAAGGGCGGCTGCCAGACCGGCCGGAAGCTGGTCTGCTCGTCGACCGCCGCAAGACACGAAAACAGCGTGTTGATGAAGATCGGCCGGCCCGACGGGACGACGCCGACGTCATGCGCAAACACGTCGCCGGTGTACCAGGAAATCTGCGGCACAAAGACGGCGTCGTGGCCTTCGAGCTGCTGTCCACGCGGGACCACATTCTCGAACCGCAGGATGCTGTTGACGCCGGCGAGATAGAGGCTCTCGTCGACCGCGACCACGCCGAGGCAGCGTTGAAAGGTGCGCTCGGTCACGCTCAGGCGATCGGCCGCCGGCGCGCCGATCAGGAACAGCTTGCCGATCTGGTAGGTGGTCAGCGCCAGCGCGGTCTTCTGCGCGTGCAGCCAGGCGGTAAAGCCCGCCGAGGCGTTGACCACATAAGGAGGCGCCGAATCCCCGGCATTGACGACCTGAGCGCGACCGGACTGGGCTCGGCCGGCCGTCGCTGCGTCCTGCAACAGGCCTTCGTTCATGCGGCTGTGGCGGCCCCTGCCATATGGCTCAGCGCAAGGAGGGCGTGGTCGGCTGAGCGACGCACCTCTACCTCACCCGGAGAGAAGACATCCGTGGACGACGGTACGAAAACGAAGCTGTGCCGTCCACTGCCCAAGCCGGCCAGTTCGAGGTCTTCGCGATAGACATTGGCCAGCGTCTGCCCGATCACGCGGCCGCCCGCCACGATGTCGAGACAAACCGGAGCCTCCGGGTGGTCGATGTTCTGCGCCCAGCCCGCGATGCAATGTACGTTCACTTCGTCGACAAAGCCGCGCAGGTTTTCCGCCGGCTGTGGATTGGCGGCAAGCGACAATCCTGCCCGCATCGCGATCTGCTGCCGCGCCGTCTCAACCTCGAGACCTTCGGAGAGCCGCGGCGCGCAATACCGCGCCGGTTCGGACACCGGCTCCGGATGCAGCGCATAGTATTCGTGCGCGTTGTGGAACATGCCGCGGCTGTCGTCGTCGATGAAGCTTTCGGAGAAAGCGCCTTCGGCGACGATCACGTCGTGGCTGTCGAGCTCGACGTGGAAATATTCGACCGTCTCGGGCCGCTCGGCCTGGACGATGCTGATGCTGTTCACGAGATCCTTGGCCTCGATCAGCACGCCGCCCGGATTCAAGCCCTCGAAGTACATGGCGTGATGCGGCGAGATCCAAAGGTCCCGGCGGGGCGACTGATCGCCGAGCGCTCCGGCCTTGATGCAGACCGGCAGAATATCCTTGCGGCCAAGGGCGAAGCGACCGTGATAGCTGCGCCGTCCGATCCATTTGATCGCCCGCGTCAGACCCGATCTGACGACAAGGCGATCGCCGATCACGAGCTTCTCCACCGGCACTTCGCCGAACGCGGTCAGGATCAGCGTGCCGGGACAATAGCAGGGCACGATCGCGCCGAAGTCTCGGGGGAAGCTCGAGCCCGAGCCTGGGACGATGTCGTCGACCATGTATGTGCCGGCCAAGGTGCCATTGGTGATCCAAAGCTCGTTGCCATGGACGCCGTCGCTGGCGCGGAACATGGCCTGGCCGTTGCCGATCGCCGTGAGGTCATAGGGGTTGGAGCTGGCCGCCCCGGGATTGATGTCGTCGAGCATGTAGGTGCCGGCGGCGGTGCCGTCGGTGACCCAAAGCTCGTAGCCGTGAGAGTCGTGGCCGCCGAACACCGCCTTGCCGTTGCCGAGCCCGGCGATCACAGGACCGAATTCTATACCGGGGACGTACGCACCGAGTGGCTGGGTGCCGCCGCTGGTGCCATCGCTGACCCACAGCTCGTAGTTGTGATGCGTGGGATTATAGGCTTGCAGCAGCGCTTTACCGTTGCCGATCGCGGTCAAGTTTCTGGGATTTGAGCTCTCGGGGCCGCTGTTGAGGTTGAGCGAGTAGGTCCCGGCGTTCGTGCCGTCCGTCACCCACAACTCGCGGCCCGTTGTCGGCGTGGAGGCGCTGAACAACGCCTTGCCGTTGCCGATCGCGGTGAAATAGCGCGGACTGGAGCCGTAGACTCCAGGCCGGATATCATCCACCAGATAGGTGCCGCTGGCTGTTCCGTCGGTCACAAAAAGCTCGGCACCGGTCCCAGTGCCATAGCCGCGGAACACGGCCTTGCCGTTGCCCAGCGAAGTGATGCCGTAGGGGTTCGAACCGGTCGAGCCGGGATAAACGTCCTTCACCATATGGGTGTTGCCGGCGGTGCCGTCCGTCACCCAAAGCTCGGTGCCGTGGGTGCCGTCATCGGCTGCGAACACCGCCGTCCCCGGGCTGAGCACGGCAATCCACTGGGCGAAGGAGCTGTTGGAGCCGGGGTTGATGTCCTCGACCTGGTGCGTCCCGGCCGCTGTGCCGTCGGTCACCCAGAGCTCGCGACCGGTGCCGTCGATGGCGTCGAACAGCACCTGGCCGTTGCCGAGAGGGGTTAGATCAATCGGGCTTGAGCTGGCAGGACCGGGATCGATGTCTTTGACCAGATAGGTCCCGGCCGTGGTCCCGTTGGTCACCCAGAGCTCTTGGCCAATGCTCCCGGTGCCGGCCGTGAACACCAGCTTGCCGCTGCCAACGGCCGTGAACGATGAGCCGGTGAGGCGGTTGATATTGTAGGTGCCACCGAGGGTGCCGTCGCTGACCCAGAGTCCGTAGCCGTAACCGGTCGTATAGGCGCTGAAAAGAGTCTTGTTGCTCATGTCGATTCCTTTTCAGGAATAAAAAACCCGGCGCGAGCGCCGGGAATGAATCGTTATGACCAAACCTTTCCGTGCGTGTTGACGTGTCCCCAAGCTCCAGCCTTGAGAGTCGGCCGTGAACCGATACGGCAAGAGGACATCGTCATCATCGTGAGACCCGCCCCAATCGATCACCCGAAGAACCAACACCGGCAGCATCGCGCTCTTCATCGCGAACGGCAACAGCGATCGTTGAATTTCTGATTTGCAAATCTCTGTCGTGGGTATCGATTTACCGCAGCGCGCTGGACTGCTCTGGCACACATTGTCGAATGACATGAAATTTCGGCCAAGAAATTTCGCGAACGACGATCGAGCGAAGAAGAGGCAAGCTGCTGTTGCGGGTGCAAGCTGACGTAGTGCGTGAATGAGTCGTCCGGCGGCGCGATGCTACGTCCTTGACCGCACGACACCACGTCGCGACTTCGGACTTGAGAAGTGCGCCAGCCCGGTCAGGCGTATCGATTCAAATTTCGCAACCGGCGGAGCAAATCGCCCCACAACGCTCGCATCGGCGCGTGCCGATGCCGAAGTCCTTCACCTCTGTTGTCGGCGCCATCGAAGCCGTCCCAGTCCGGCCATGGCTGCGCGCCCAGGAATCGCGTCCAGGAGTCGCGTCCAGGAGTCGCGCCTATGAGTCGCGCCCTGAGGCCGATTGACCGCGTTGGCCCGACCCGTGACAATCCTCGGACGGCCACGCTGAACAACAAGGCCGCCAGGGAGTGAGACCATGCGCCGCCTTGCGACGGCTCTTCTGTTTGCGTTGATCGGATGCGGAGCGGCGCGGGCGGACGAGCCGGTCAAGATCGTCGTGCCGTTCGCGGCCGGCGGACCGGTCGACGCCGCGGCGCGGCTCCTGGCGCAGGAGATGCAGGGCCCGCTCGGCGCCACCATCGTGGTCGAGAACCGCGCCGGCGGCGGCGGCGTGATCGCAGCGGATTACGTGTCGCGCGCCGCCCCCGACGGCAAGACGCTGCTGCTCGGCAGCCAGGGCTCCCATGTCATCACCGCGGTGCTGCAGCCGCACGTCAAATACGATCCGGTGAAGTCGTTCGACGCGATCGCCAT
This sequence comes from uncultured Rhodoplanes sp., assembly GCA_936924235.1. Classification (GTDB taxonomy): domain Bacteria; phylum Pseudomonadota; class Alphaproteobacteria; order Rhizobiales; family Xanthobacteraceae; genus Z2-YC6860. The sequence continues at coordinate 9,343 of CAKZHN010000396.1, forward strand.
GATGGGCGCTTCGCCGACGCTGCTGGTCGCCAATCCGCAGCTGCCGTTCAAGGACTTCAAGGACCTCGTTGCGCTCGCGAAGACCCGCAACCTCAGCTACGCCTCGGCCGGCCCCGGCACGACGATGCACATCGCAGGCGAGCTCATCAACACCGGCGCCGGCATCAAGATCGCGCATGTGCCGTATCGCGGCGCCGGGCCGGCTTTGCCGGACCTGATCGCCGGCCGCATCGATGTCATCCCGGCCGATCCGCCGGTGCTGCTGCCGCTGGTCGCGGCCAACCAGATTCGTCCGGTGGTCGTTCTTGGCGTGAACCGGCTGGCGTCGCTGCCGGACACCCCGACCACGGTCGAGCTCGGCTACAGCGGCATGGTGATGGAGAACTGGTACGGGCTGCTGGCGCCGGCCGGGCTGCCGCCGGACGTGGCGAAGAAGCTCGAAGCCGCGGCGCTCATCGCGATCAAGTCGGCGGCGGTGCAGGAGCACATGAAGAAGGGCGAGATCTCCGGCACGCTGAACGCGAGCGAGTTCGCGGCGCGGATCGCCAAGGACGCCGCCTACTGGAGGCCGATGCTGCCGAAGCTCGGCATCACGGCGGTGGATGGGCCGGCGGCCGCACCGTCGTCCGCGCCCGCGGCGCCATCACGCTGAACCGTTGTTGCGGCCGGGCCGTCTCGAAGCTGTTATCGACGTCTGCTATTCGACGTAGATGCATTTGGTCGAGCACCTTGAGCAATACTGCGGGCCGATCGTCGAGGGTTGGAAAACCGACCCGGATGGCAATCCCAGACCCTACCAGATTGTCCGGCTGCAGAACGGACCTGTGCAAGGCACCACGACCTATTCGACATTGGGCTTGAGCGAAATTCCGCTCAGATCCCAATGGACCGGCGACGTCGTCAGGCTTGAGCTGCTCATGGTGGCCCGGAAAAATGCGGTGCCGAGGAATTTGCCGGCCGTGCTTCAGCAGGTGGCGGACGAGGCCGTGTCAAGAAATTCCGCATACTTGCGGGGCGAGGTGATTGGTCCCAGGGGATCGCTGTTCGATCATTCGACGATGACGGCGCTGCTTGTCTGCAACGCGGCGTATTTTCCGGAAGGGTTCGAGACCTGTGTTGTGCCGCACCTGGGCCGAGTCATCATGGCCTGGCTCGTACCGATCACCCAGGACGAAGCCGTGTACGTGACCGGGCAGGGCTGGGACAAGTTCGAGGCATTGCTCATCCGGGACAATCCGGACCTGTTGGATTTCCAGCGCCCATCCATCGTGGTGGGGAGCGGTGCAATCAACTAGGCTCCGCGCTCCGGCGCCGGTCAGCCAGCCGGCGACGCCGGTGCATTTCCGGCACGCAGGCGCGCACCGAAGAGTTTGCCGCGCCAGCCCAGTCCAATGACCCAGGCGCAGCCGATCAGCCAGACCACGACGACGGCAATGGACATCCATCGTTCGCCGGTGGAGCAATTGCCCCTGTCGAGGCAGGCCGAGGAGATGACGCCGATGCCCTCCAGGGCAGCCTCGGCCACGGCAAGCAGGACAAACGCCAACAACAGATAGACCAGCACCACGACGACGCGCCGGGTGCGGGACGGCAGGTTCGGATTGCCAAGCTCCGTCCGCTCGTTGATGTAATGCCACGGCTCCGCCTTGGCGCGATCGCGGATCTGCACCGTCGAGGACGTGAACTTGTCGTGCAGCGCCTGATTGCGCCGGGTCGCCGCCATGATGAGGAACGAGTACCAGCCGAGCACGCTCTTGATGACATGGCGCGCGACCGCTTTCAGGAAGCTCACATTGCCGTGGCTGCGGTCATCGACGACGCGCAGGTTGGCCATGTAGTGCCCGATCGTGCTGCCGGTGGCCGAGACCAGGATCGGCTCGTACAGGATCAGTGTCAGCACGACCACGGCGCCGAGCACGCGCGCGACATTGTCGGCCTGGACGGTCGAGGCGACGAGCAGCGCGCCGAACATGACGAGCAGTATCACGATCCAGTCGATCACCATGCCGCGGAAGCGCCGCACGAAGCGCGCGTATTGCGGTGCGTCCGGTGATTGTTGCGGCAGAGTGGCGTCCGAATTCATGTCGGGTATCCAAAATCAATTTGGTGGAGCAACGCGAGAAGCATAGTCAGGCCGGACCGGCCGGCCAGTGTGGTGCAACAAGCTGAATCGTCTCAAACCGTCTCGGCGAAGAAGTCGTTCATCAGCATGTAGGCTTTGCGGCGGTTCTTGTCGTTGAGCTCGTGGGTCATGCCGCCGATCATCATGATCTGCCAATCGACCTTGGCCTGCGTCAGCTCCTCGGCGAACGCGTCCATCTTGGCTTTCGGCGTGACCGGGTCTGCCGAACCGTGGACGGCCAGGAGGCGGCCTTTGATGTTGCAGGGTGTGCCGGCAACGGACGGGTTCGGATTGGTGATGTGAAACGCGACGATGGCGCTGAAATCGGCGCCGCTTCGCGCCTGCTCCACCAGGTATCCGGCGCCGGCGCAGTAGCCGATCGCGACCTTCTTGCGCGCATCGACGATGCCGAGCTTGTCCGCCTCCGCGAAAAGCGCGTCGAACGCCGCTTTGCCGCAGGCGAGCGTAAAGCCGAGATCGTTGTGCACCGCGCTCATTGCGGCAGCCAGCTCTGGCCGCGTCTTGGTCTTGCCGGCGTAGCCTGCGCCGAACATGTCTGCGACCAGAACGACGTACTCCTTGCCGGCGATCAGGCGGGCCTGCGCGATATTGTCCGCGCTGACGCCGTACCAGTCGGGCTGCATGAAGATGATCGGCCGCCTGGTCTGGACGCTGCCGTCATAGACGATCTGGCCTTCGAACGGCTTGCCGCTGACCTGATAGGTGACCGCCTTTTCGACCGGCGCTGCCGCGGCGGAATCAATGACGCCGAGCGCGCCTGTCGCCGCCACGGGTACTGCAGCAGACAGTTTCAGAAATTCACGACGCTGAATGCGGTCGATCAAGGCAGCCTCCCTCGCTTATCCGGCAATTCGGAAAAATCCCGCGGTTGGCCCGCGATATTGTCGAGGGAACTATAGCGGCGTGGTGCCGGTGGTGGAACTCTGGCCGTTTATCGCGCCCCTCGGACGCCCAGAAAAAAAAGCCCTGCCGGTGAGGGCAGGGCTTTGTTCCGAGCAAGCTGTCGGGGGGAGGGGGGCGCTTGCTCGTACTGCCTAGACAAGTCGCCAAACCGACTTCTGTTCCAAGGAATATCGGCTTGGTCCCTGAATTATTGAGGCATGGACAGGGCCCCGGGCGGGGACTTTGCCGAAATCCGGAAAAAGCGCCGGCCCGCGCTACTTCCCGATCGCCTTGCGCAGCGCGTCGTTGATGCGGTCCTGCCAGCCCGGGCCGTCGTTCTGGAAGTGATCGAGAATGTCGCGATCGAGCCGGATCGACACCTGCTCCTTGGCGTTCGGCACCTTCGGCCGCTCCGTCGGCAGGTCGGCAGGCTTGGTGGTGACCTTCTTGAACGCGGCTTCGGCGGCCTCGCGCGAGGTCATCGGGCCACGGGTCGGCTTGTCGAAAGGCATGGATCAAAACCCCGTCGATCAAACGTCGAGCGCGGACGTGTCGGCGAACGCCGCGCGCTCCTGGATGAACTCGAACCGCGCCTCGGCCTTGTTGCCCATCAGCCGCTCCACCGACTTCGCCGTGGCCTTCTGATCGTCCTCGACGATGCGGACCTGAAGCAGCGTGCGCTTCTTCGGGTCCATCGTGGTTTCCTTGAGCTGGTGCGCCATCATCTCGCCGAGGCCCTTGAAGCGGCCGACCTCGACATTGGCGTTGGCGTGGAATTCCTTCTTGCGGATTTCGTCGCGATGCTTCTCGTCGCGGGCGTAGAACGTCTTGCCGTTGTGGGTCAGCCGGTAGAGCGGCGGCACCGCCAGATAGAGATGGCCGTTCTCGACCAGGCTCGGCATCTGCGTATAGAAGAAGGTGATCAGCAGCGAGGCGATGTGGGCGCCGTCGACGTCGGCGTCGGTCATCACGATCACCTTGTCGTAGCGCAGGTCCTCGTCGCGATAGTGCGAGCCGGTGCCGCAGCCGAGCGCCTGCACCAGATCCGAGAGCTGGGCGTTCTGCGCGAGCTTGTCCTTGCCAGCGGACTGCACGTTGAGGATCTTGCCGCGGAGCGGCAGCACCGCCTGCAGCGCGCGGTCGCGCGCCTGCTTGGCCGAGCCGCCGGCCGAGTCGCCCTCGACGATGAAGATTTCCGAGCCCGCGGTCTGGGCGTTGGTGCAGTCGGCGAGCTTGCCGGGCAGGCGAAGCTTGCGCGTCGCGTTCTTGCGCGAGACGTCCTTCTCCTGGCGGCGGCGGATGCGCTCCTCGGCGCGGTCGACGACGAAGTCGAGCAGCCTGTTGGCCTGCATCGGATTGCCGGCGAGCCAATGGTCGAACGGGTCCTTGATCGCGTTCTCGACGATGCGCTGGGCTTCCGCGGTGGCGAGGCGGTCTTTCGTCTGGCCCTGGAACTCCGGCTCGCGGATGAACACCGAGAGCATGCAGCCGGCGCCAACCATGACGTCTTCGCTGGTGATCGAGGCCGCGCGCTTGCCCTGGTTCATGCGCTCGGCGTGGTCTTTCAGGCCGCGAAGGAGCGCGGTGCGGAGCCCCGACTCGTGGGTGCCGCCGTCCGGCGTCGGGATCGTGTTGCAGTAGGAGTTGAGGAAACCGTCGGCGTCGGCCGTCCAGGCCACCGCCCATTGCGCGCCGCCGTGCTTGCCGGTCTTGCCGGCCGAGCCCGTGAAGATGTCGGGGTGGACGAGGGTGGCGCCCTTCAGCGTCTCGGCGAGATAGTCCTTGAGCCCGTCGGCGAAATGGAACGTCGCCTGCGCCGGGATGTCAGTG
>CAKZHN010000397.1 GCA_936924235.1 uncultured Rhodoplanes sp.
ACTGCCCGTGGGCGAAATCATAGCTCGGATAGATCGACCACTTGGTGCCGGTGCGCGGATGCGGCGCCTTCACGATCCGGTACAGCGTCGGATCGCGCAGGTTGATGTTGCCGGACGCCATGTCGATCTTGGCACGCAGCACGCGCGCGCCGTTCGGAAATTCGCCGGCCTTCATGCGGCGGAACAGGTCGAGGTTCTCGTCGACGGTCCGGTCGCGGAACGGACTGTTCTTGCCGGGCTCGGTGAGCGTGCCGCGGTTGACCCGCATCTGCTCGGGATTCTGATCGTCGACATAGGCCTTGCCGGCCTTGATCAGCAATTCGGCCCATGTGTAGAGCTGATCGAAATAATCCGACGCGTGGTAAAGGTGCCTGCCCCAGTTAAAGCCGAGCCAGCGCACGTCGCGCTCGATGGCGTCGATGTATTCCTGCTCTTCCTTGGCGGGGTTGGTGTCGTCGAATCGCAGATGGCAACGGCCGCCGAACTCCTCGGCGATGCCGAAGTTGAGGCAGATGGATTTGGCGTGGCCGATATGCAGGTAGCCGTTCGGCTCCGGCGGGAACCGGGTCACCACCGCGGCGTGTTTTTTCGAGTCGAGGTCGGCCTGGACGATGTCGCGGATGAAGTCGCGCCCGCCTTCTGCTATAGCCGCTGCCGCGTTGGTCATGCCGTTATCCAGTCTGCGCCGATTTGCGCGGTGTATGTGCCAAATCCGTGCCAGGACGCCAAGTCCTGGGCGCGCCAAGTCCTGGGCGGCCAAAGTCCCGACACCCTGCGGAGACCGTCCGGAGGGGCATCCGTCGAAGGTCTTGGCTGCGGATTGCGGTGGAAACCGCTCCGATTGGAGATATAGGTCGTCAACTGTGCTACAGGGATCGCGAAAATTGATCGCGCCTGTGGATTTGTTCCCCGCCGGATATGACTGAACCCGTCGTCACTCGATTCGCCCCCTCGCCCACTGGATTCCTGCACATCGGCGGCGGGCGCACCGCGCTGTTCAACTGGCTCTATGCGCGCCGGCACGGCGGCAAGATGCTGCTGCGAATCGAGGACACTGACCGCGAGCGCTCCACCAAGGAGGCGATCGACGCAATCTTCGACGGCCTCAAATGGCTGGGCCTCGACTGGGACGGCGAGGCCATCTTCCAATTCTCCCGGGTCGAGCGGCACCGCGAGGTGGTCGAGCAGATGCTCGCCGCGGGCGCGGCCTACCGCTGCTACGCCAGCCCCGAGGAGCTGACGGTGATGCGCGAAAAGGCGCGCGCCGAGGGCAAGACACGGCTTTACGACGGCCGCTGGCGCGACCGCGATCCGGCCGACGCGCCGGCCGGCGTGAAGCCGGCGATTCGTCTCAAGGCGCCGCTCACCGGCGAGACCGTGGTCGAGGATCAGGTTCAGGGCCGGGTGACCTGGCAGAACGAGAACCTCGACGACTTCGTGCTGCTGCGCTCGGATGGCACGCCAACCTACATGCTGGCCGTGGTGGTCGACGACCACGACATGGGCGTCACCCACATCATCCGCGGCGACGACCATCTCAACAACGGCGCGCGGCAGACCCAGATCTATCAGGCGCTCGGCTGGAAGGTGCCGGTGATGGCGCATATCCCGCTGATCCACGGGCCGGACGGATCCAAGCTCTCCAAGCGCCACGGCGCACTCGGCGTCGACGCCTACCGGGCCTTGGGCTACCTGCCCGCCGCGATGCGCAACTATCTGGTTCGGCTCGGCTGGAGCCACGGCGACCAGGAGATCTTCTCGACCGAGGAAATGATCGCGGCGTTCGATCTGCCGCAGATCGGCCGGTCGCCGGCCCGCTTCGACTTCGCCAAGCTCGAAAGCCTCAACGGCCACTACATGCGGTCGACGCCGCCTGCCGAGCTCCTGGCCGATCTCGACCGTGTGCTGCCCTATCTGCCGAACGGGCCGCAGGTCGCGCCGAAGCTCACGCCCGCGGTGCGCGAGCAGTTCCTGATGGCCATGCCGGAATTGAAGGAGCGCGCCAAGACCCTGGTCGACCTCCTTGAAGCCGCAAGCTTCATCTGGGCCGACCGGCCGCTCAGCCTCGACGACAAGGCCAAGGCGTTGCTGACGCCAGAGGCTCTGGCGCTGCTGCGCGAGGTCGTCGGCGTGCTGGAAACCGTCACCACCTGGACCGCAGAGGCCACCGAGCAGGCGGTCCGCAGCTATGCGGAACGGATCGGCGCCAAGCTCGGCGCGGTCGCGCAGCCGCTGCGGGCGGCCTTGACCGGCCGGGCGACGTCCCCAGGTATCTTCAACGTCCTGGTCGTTCTGGGACGCCAAGAAAGCCTGGCCCGACTCAAGGATCAGGCCGTGCCCGCCTGATGGGACAGTACGGCATGGCTCCTGCTGTTCCGTGCCTTGCGGTGCACAACGGGATGGGATACCCAATTTTGGGCGTTTTGCGCGGACTCCGCCCGCGCACCGAACCGGATTTTGACCGTCCAGCTGCGGAGCCGACGGCCTTCGAGGTAGCAACATGGACGCGAAAACCGGCACCAACACCAAGACCGGAACGCTGACCGTCGGTGACAAGAGCTGGTCCTTCCCGATCTACGGGGGAACGATCGGACCGGATGTGATCGACATCGGCAAGCTGTATGCCCAGTCCGGGATGTTTACGTTCGACCCTGGCTTCACGTCGACCGGGGCCTGCGAATCCAAGATCACCTACATCGACGGCGACGAAGGCGTGCTGCTCTATCGCGGCGTGCCGATCGAGCAGATCGCCGAGCACGGCGACTTCCTCGAAACCTGCTACCTGCTGCTTTACGGGGAGCTGCCGACGCCGACCCAGAAGGCCGACTTCGACTACCGCGTGACCCGTCACACGATGGTCCACGAGCAGATGAGCCGGTTCTTCCAGGGCTTCCGCCGCGACGCACACCCGATGGCGGTGATGACCGGTTCGGTCGGCGCGCTGTCGGCGTTCTACCACGACTCCACCGACATCTCCGATCCGCAGCAGCGCATGATCGCGTCGATCCGCATGATCGCGAAGATGCCGACGCTCGCTGCGATGGCCTACAAGTACAACATCGGCCAGCCGTTTGTTTATCCGCAGAACGATCTCGACTACGCGACCAACTTCCTGCGCATGTGCTTCGCGGTCCCGGCTGAGGAGTACAAGCCCAATCCGGTGCTGGCGCGCGCGATGGATCGCATCTTCATCCTGCACGCCGACCACGAGCAGAACGCTTCGACGTCGACGGTCCGCCTCGCCGGCTCGACCGGTGCCAACCCGTTCGCCTGCATCGCCGCCGGCATTGCGGCGCTGTGGGGCCCCGCGCACGGCGGCGCCAACGAGGCGGCGCTGAAGATGCTGGGCGAGATCGGCACCGTCGACCGCATCCCGGAGTTCATCAAGCGCTCTAAAGACCCGAAGGACAGTTTCCGTCTGATGGGCTTCGGCCACCGCGTCTACAAGAACTACGACCCGCGCGCCAAGCTGATGCAGAAGACCGCGCACGAGGTCCTGAGCGAGACCGGTCACCGCGACGATCCGCTGCTGCAGGTCGCGATGGAGCTCGAGAAGATCGCGTTGTCCGACGATTACTTCATCGAGAAGAAGCTCTACCCGAACGTCGACTTCTATTCGGGCATCACGCTGAAGGCGATGGGCTTCCCGACCACGATGTTCACCGTGCTGTTCGCGGTGGCACGTGCGGTCGGCTGGATCGCGCAGTGGAAGGAGATGATCGAGGATCCGGGCCAGCGCATCGGCCGTCCGCGTCAGCTCTACACCGGCGCCGCCAAGCGGGACTACACTCCGGTCTCGCGGCGGAAGTAACGCCGGCGATCCGGGAAACGGCAAAGGGGCGCCTCGCGGCGCCCCTTTTTCATGTCATGATCCGAGCCGTTTATTGGCGGGCGCAAGACCGTTCTAACCCATCGCAAACATCGAGAGCGGCATAACCGGAACGCTTGGCGCGCTCACAGAACGTAGCGGCCGACCATGCTGGCGCCGAGCGCCAACAGCCCGATCAATACGAGCCGACGGAAAACATGAGCCGAGACGCGGGAGCGTAGCGCCTTGCCGATTGCCATACCGGCGAACGAGGCAGCGAGAGCGACCGCCGCCGGGATTGCGATAGCCCCGCTGAGGCCGTTGTTGAACCCCAGACCGAGGGCCAGCGCGACAGACGAGACGAATGCCGAAATCGCGAGCGCCTGCACCAGTTCGTCCTTGGAGAGATCGAGCGCCTGGATGTAGGGCACGGCCGGCACGACAAAAATGCCTGTTGCACCATTGATGAGGCCGGTCGTGAGCCCAACCAGCGAAGCGACGACGGGCTCGGAGCGCGGCGGGACTTTGAACCGCAGGCCGCTCAGGCTGCTCAGCGAATAGACGATCAGCATGCCGCCGAGCAACGCCCCGGTCAGGCGGACATTGGCGTTGGCGATAATCCCGGCCGCCGGCAGGGTGCCGAGCAGAGTGCACACCAGCAGCGGCCACAGCCGTCGCAGGAGCGCTTTCAGGGCGGGACCGTCCCAGATTTGCCACGCGTTGGTCATCAGCGCGGGCACGATCAGAATTGCTGCCGCCTGGCCCGGAGTCATCAAGGCGCCGAGCAGCCCCATCGCGATAGTCGGCAGACCGAGTCCGATCATGCCCTTGACCAGCCCGGCGAGGACAAAGACCGACGCAATGATCATCAAATCGTCGAGGCCGAGATTCATCGTGCTGCCAACACCAATGTTGCGACTTCGAACGACCCGTCGCTCTGAACAAAGCCAAATAGCAGGGTGATTGCCGGCGGTTGTGGGCGCCGAGCGGATATCAAGCGATATTTTCGGATTCGCTTTTGACTTGGTTCAGCAGGAATTATTGCGACGTCACACCCACCTTCTTGACCACGGGCCGCCAGGCCTCCTGCTCGTCGCGGATGAATTTTCCGGTCTCGGCCGGCGAGAGATGGCGCACGTAAGTCGCGAGCGTCTCGAAGCGCTGCCGCACGTCCGGAACGTCGAGCACCGTGCGCAGGTCCGCATTGATCTTGCGCACGACGTCGTCGGGCGTACCGGCAAAGCTCATGACCGCGATCCAACCGCGCGAATCGAAGCCGGGCACGGTTTCGTTGACCGCCGGAAGATCCGGATAGTTCGGCAGCCGCTTCGGCGAGGTGATCGCCAGCGGCTTGACCGCATTGGAGGCGATCGGGCTCATGAACGCCGCGAGCCCGTCGACGATGACCGACACGCGGCCGCCCATGACGTCCTGCAGCCCCTGCGGCGCTCCGGGATAGGGCACGAAGGTCAGGCTGATGCCGGCGCGCTCGGCAAACGACTCGCCGGTCATGTTCGGCAGCGAGCCGCGGAAGTTGGCCGCATAGGTCAGCTCGCCGGGCTTCTTCTTGGCGAGCGCGATCAGCTCCGGCAGCGTGCTGATACCGAGCGAATTGCTGGCGACGATGGCGAACGGCTGCTCGCCCAGCAGCGCGATCGGCGCGAGGTCGCGCTCGATGCTGAGCGGCAGGTTGGAATTCGTGACCGGCAACACCACCAGCGACGACGAGCTCGGCATGTAGAGCGTGTGGCCGTCGCGCTCCGCCGCGGCCATGGCCTGCAGCGCAATGAGCCCGCCGGCGCCCGGCCGGTTGATGATCAGGACCTGCTGGCCCCAGATCTGCGACAGCCGGTCGGTGACGATGCGGGCAACCACGTCGGGCGCGCTGCCCGCGGCCGTCGCCATGATGACCTTCACGGGCTTGGAGGGCCAGCTCTGTGCTTGCGCCGTAACGACCGACAGCGCTGCGGCAGTCAGTGCGACTGCAATTTTCAACCAAAGCCGAAATCCGGCCATCCCTTCCTCCCAGACATGTTTGTTGGAAGGAGCCTAGCGGCTTCTGGCGCGGACAGCCAACGGCAGCCGCGTGGTGCGATTATCGCGCCGGCTTCTCCGGCCGGCGCACCGAGCCCAGCACGATGTCGGCGGCACGGGCGGCGGGCGCCCGGGAGCCGATCTCCATGATGGTGTCGAGCCAGGAGAACGCCTCGACCTGGCGGCGGCGCTCCGGCGTGTCTCCGATCAGCGGCACCAGCGCATCGGCGAGCTTCTCGGGCGTGCAGTCTTCCTGCATCAGCTCCGGCACGATGTTCTGGCCGATCACCAGATTGGCCAGGATGTAGGACGGCACCTTCACCAGCCGCCGGATCACGACCGCTTCGAGTTCCGAGGCCCGGTAGGCCGCGACCATCGGAATCCCCGAGATCGCCAGCTCCAGCGTCGTGGTGCCGGACTTGGCGAGGGCTGCGCGCGCCGTGCGCAGCGCCTCCTGCTTCTCGGCCTGCCCGACCACGATCCGCGGCTTGACCGGCCACGACTGCGTCGCCAGCGTCACCTTGGCGAGCAGATGCGGCACTGTCGGCACCACCACGTCGATCGGGCCGACGCGCTCCTGAACGAGGCCCAGCGTCTTGCCGAAGATGGCGGCGAGCTTCTGGATCTCGCCGCTGCGGCTGCCCGGCATCGCCACGATGATCGGCGGATCGGCGCGGCGGCGCATGGCCTCTGCGTTGTTCGGGCGAAGCTTCGCGACCTCCTCGATCAGCGGATGGCCGACATAGCTGCACGGCGGCCCGCCGAGCTTTCTGTGCACGCCGGGCTCGAACGGCAGCAGCGCCAGCACGTGATCGATGTAGCGCTGCATCGATTTGGCCCGCCCGGACCGCCAGGCCCAGACCGACGGCGAGACGTAGTCGACGATCGGGATCGAGCGGTCGAAGCGGTGCACCCACTGCGCGACGCGCAGTGTGAAGCCCGGGCTGTCGATGATCACCAGCGCATGCGGCCTTCGCGCCAGAACGGCGCGCACCGTCTTGTACATGTGGCTCAGGATGCGCGGCAGCCGGCGCGGGATCGCGGCAAAGCCGATGATCGAGAAGTCCTCGACCGGCAGCAGGCTGGTGAGCCCCGCTTCCGTCATCTCGCGGCCGCCAACCCCGGTGAAGCGCAGCGGAACGCTGGCCCGCTCCTTCAGCGCCCGCATCAGCGCACCGCCGAGCCGGTCGCCGGATTCCTCGACCGCGACAAGAAAGATCTCGAGCTCGCCATTGCGGCGCTCCGGCGGCTTCGAATTCCCGTTTCCGGTTGCCGCGCCGCCGGTGCCCGGGCTGTCGGCGCTGCTCATGGAGCGGCCTTTGGGACGGCTGCTCCGGCCGCGTCGACGCCGATGACGAACAGCTTCGCCTGGTCGGCCGTGCTGGCGATCAATTCAGGCTCGGCCACGATGGTCGTGCCCGCGACCACGGCGATGCCATCGAGGTGCGCCTCGGCTGCGGCCTCGATGGTCCGTGGTCCGATGGTCGGCAGATCGATGCGCTGGTCCTGGCCGAGCTTGGCGGCCTTGATCAGGACGCCGGCGCCCGAAGACGAGCGGAAGCGGCCGTTGCGGCGCAGCTCCGCCACGCGCGCGAGCATGCGGTCAGTGCCTTCCGGTCCTTCGACCGCCAGCACGTGATTGTTCGCCACCACCACGGCCTGGCCGATGTCGAAGGGGCTCGTGGCGTTGAGCAGAGCGAGCCCGAGCGCGATATCGGCGCGGTCCTGTTCGCTCGGCAGGCGGCTGCCGAGCGGTCCCACCGGCATGATCAGCTCGGGGGCGATCTCCTTGGGACCGACCAGCCGGAAGCCATGCTCCTCGAACAGCCGGCCGATGCCGGATTGCAGATGGTCGTCGCCGCCGCGAAAGATGCGGATGAGTTGCGGCATCAGCCGCAGCACCCGCAAGTCCGGGCGAATGGTCCAAAGCCGCGGCCGCGTCACCGAGCCGATGAAGGCGACGTCGCGGCAGCCCTCCTCGGCGGCGATCTGCATGAAGCGGTCGAGCTGGCCCATCCAGGTCCAGTGATGCGGATAGGCCTGGACGCGCTCCGGATCGGCCCAGCCGCGCAGCGCGAACAGCACCACGCGGCGGTCGCGCTTGCGCGCCGCGTCGGCCAGCGCGAACGGCAGGCTGCCCGCGCCGCAGATGATGGCGAGAGCGGATTGGGGGGTCTGCGCTTGCGGCAGCGGCTCGCTCATAGCCCTGGCTCAGAGGTCCGGGTCGGACCCTCCTGCATCGTCGGCCGGCATCATCAGCGGGCGCTTACCGCCTTCGCGGATGAACGCCACGATCTTGCCGATCACCGGGTCGCCGGCATATTCGGTTGAGACCTGCTCGAACCGCTGCGCAAAGTTGCCGCCGCCGAAGAACAGCGCCTGATAGGCGCTGCGGATGCGATGGATATCGGTGCGGGAGAACTTCCGGCGCTTCAGACCCACGACGTTGAGCCCGACCAGGTCGGCCTTGGGGCCGAAGGCGAAGCCGAACGGAATGACGTTGCGGGTGATGCCGGTCACGCCGCCGAGCATGGCGCCCTCGCCGATCCGGCAGAACTGATGCACCGCGGTGTTGCCGCCGATGAACACGCCGTCCGCCACCTCGACGTGGCCGCCGAGCACTGCGCCGTTGGCGAACGTGACGTTGTCGCCGACGTGGCAGTCGTGCCCGACGTGGGAATTCGCCATCATGAAGCACTTGTCGCCGACCGATGTGAGCGCACCGTGATCCTCGGTGCCGGTCGAGATCGTCACGCCCTCGCGGATCTGGCAGTCGGCGCCCACGGTCAGGCGCGTGGCGCCGCCGCGATAGCCGGTCGATTGCGGAGGCGTGCCGAGCGATGCGAACGGATAGACCACCGTGCGCTCGCCGATCGCCGTAACGCCGGTGACGTTGACATGGGACAGGAGCCGCACACCGGCGCGCAATTCCACGCCCGGGCCGACGCTGCAGAACGGACCGACCTCGACGTCGTCGGCAAGCTTCGCGCCATCAGCGACGCGCGATGAGGGATCGATCTGCGGCACGTCAGGCCTCTGCGATCATGGCGCCGAGCTCGGCCTCAGCGACGAGTTCGCCATCGACCTTGGCCTCGCCGCGGAACCACCACATGTTCTTGCGCCGCTTGAGGCGGGTCATGTGGTACTCGACTTGGTCGCCAGGGATGACGGGCTTGCGGAACTTGGCTTTGTCGATGGTCAGGAAATACACCAGCGTCGGCCTGATCTCGCCGGGCATCGCCCTGATGCAAAGCACGCCCGCGGTCTGCGCCATGCCCTCCAGCATCAGCACGCCCGGCATAACCGGTGTGCTCGGAAAGTGGCCGAGGAACTGCGGCTCATTGGCGGTGACGTTCTTGATGCCGATGCCGTGCTCGTCGCCGCGGATGTCGATGACCTTGTCGATCATGAGGAACGGATAGCGGTGCGGCAGGGCGGCGAGAATCTCGTGAATGCCGATGGCGTCAACCGTTTCGCCGCTCATGTCTTCATCTCCCCCCGATACGGGGCCGTTTAAGGCCGGCCCTGATTGCCCGAAAACCATGACCGATCATGGCCTTGCCGGGCCAACTCGCCAGATTGAACCAACAGGGCCGGATTAGCATGGTGAGCGGGTTTTGAGCCAGACCGCCGAAAGGCCGATTGCGGGGCAGGCTTAAGCACCAGCCTGCTCCGCCGGCCGCCTCAGACGAGGGTTAGAACCGGGTTCCGCCGCCGAACCTGAACTGCTGGGTCCGGTCGAAATCCTGCTTGAGGATCGGAAACGCGTAGTCGAAGCGCAGCGGTCCGAACGGCGAATTCCAGATCAGGCCGACGCCGACCGAGGCGCGCGGCGACGACGAATCCGCCGGCGTCAGCGTTTCACCAGTCACGTTCCAGGTGGTCGGGCCCTTGTAGTCCCAGATCGATCCGACGTCGGCGAACACCGCGCCCTTCAGGCCAGCATCCTTCGGCAGGAATGTGAACGGCGCCTGCGCCTCGACCGACGCACCCCAGAACATCGTGCCGCCCAGCGGATCCTGGTTGGTGCCGGGGGTGATATCACGCGGGCCAAGACCGGCCGGAGCGAAGCCGCGGACCAGGTTCGGACCCATCTGGAAGTGATCCAGCATGCGCAGGTCCTTGCCGCCCCAGCTCGCGATGTTGCCGCCCTGCAACTTGAACACGCCGACCACGTCCGAGAAGATTTCGTGATAGGTGCGGACTTCGGTGGTCGACCGGATGAAGTTCACGTCGCCGCCGGCGCCGGCGAAGTCCTGCTTGAACTCGGCATAGAGGCCGCTGGTCGGGTTGCGGTTGTTGTCGAGCGTGCTGTAGGCCAGCGTGTAGCCCAGCATCGACACCAGCACGGCGCCGGAGGCGAGTTCCTTACGAACGGCGAGCGAGGCTTCGCCGTCGGAGTAACAGCCGTCGCCGGGCTTCACGCCGGTGCCGCCGTTGACCAGCGCCGCCGCCGAGAATTGACAGTTGTTGAGGTAGTCAGGAAGCGTGATCTCCTGACGATAGATGTTGTAGCGCGCCTGGAACGACAGCTCTTCGCTGAGCTGGAAGCCCGCGCGCAAACCGACGCCGATGGTTTCGCTGTCGTACGAAATGTAGTTCGAGGCCAGCGTCTTCTTGGCGTAGAGGTCGACGCCGACGCCGAGGCGGTAACCGAGGAAGAACGGCTCGGCGAACGACAGCTCGAAGCCACGGGCGCGCTGGCCGTACTGCACCGCGAAGCGCGCATACTGGCCCTGACCGAGCAGGTTTCGCTCGGCGACGCTGAGCTCGGCCATGGCGCCGTCGGCGGTCGAATAGCCGCCGGCAATCGAGAACTCGCCGGTCGGCTGTTCCTCGACATCGACGTTGATCACGATCCGGTCGGGCGCAGAGCCCGGCTCGTTGGAGATCTTTACGCTCTTGAAGTAGTTGAGGTTCTTCAGCCGCCGCTCGGCGCGATCGACCAGCGCACGGTTGTAGGCATCGCCCTCGCCGACGTCGAATTCGCGGCGGATCACGTAATCGCGGGTGCGGGTGTTGCCGCGCACGTTGATGCGCTCGATGTAGATGCGCGGGCCGTCATCGACGATGAAGGTGACGTTGATGGTGTGGCTCGCCTGGTCGCGGTCGCCGTTGGGCC
Source organism: uncultured Rhodoplanes sp. (assembly GCA_936924235.1). Lineage (GTDB taxonomy): Bacteria > Pseudomonadota > Alphaproteobacteria > Rhizobiales > Xanthobacteraceae > Z2-YC6860. The sequence continues at coordinate 10,965 of CAKZHN010000397.1, forward strand.
GCACCACCGCGAACGGATAGCCGCGCCGCGCCACTTCGATCGAGAGGTTCTCGACCGACTTTTCCACGGCCTCGGCGTTGTAGACCGCGCCCGAATTGGCGCGCAGCCGCGCGTACAGGCCCTTGGGATCGACCACCGGGATGTTGGACTGGATATCGACCTTGCCGAACTTGTAGCGGTCGCCTTCCTCGATCGTGTAGGTGACGATGAAGCCCTTCTGGGCCGGATCGTAGACCGATACGGCGGACACCACGCGCACATCGGCGTAGCCGTGCTTGAGATAGAAGCGGCGGAGCAGATCGCGGTCCGCCTCGACGCGGTCGGCGTCGTAGATGTCCTGCTGCTGCAGGAACGAGATCAGCCAGAACGTCTCCTGGGTCTTGATCTCGTCCTTCAGGCGCTGGTCGCCATAGGCCTTGTTGCCGACGAAGATGATCTTCTTCACGCCGGTCTTGTCGCCTTCCTTGATTTCGAAGACGAGATCGACGCGGTTGTTCGGCAGCTCGATGATCTTGGGCTCGACGAGGACGTCGAAGCGGCCGTTGTGGCGGTAGATATCCACAAGGCGCTGCACGTCGGCCTGCACGGTCGGCCGGGACAGCGTGCCGCGCGCGCGCGACTGCACCTCGTTGGTGAGCTGGTCGTCCTTGAGCTTCTTGTTGCCTTCGAAGGCCACCCGGTTGATCACCGGATTTTCGATCACGGTGACGATCAGCTTGCCGCCGGACTGGTTGATCCGCACGTCCTGGAACAGGCCCGTTGCGTACAGAGCCTTGAGCGCCTGGTCGATCTTGTAGCTGTCGAGCCGCTCGCCGGCATTGGTGCGGAAGTAAGAACGCACCGTCTCGGCTTCGACGCGGCGGTTGCCCTCGACAACGATCTGGGAAGCCTGGGCGAAGGCATAGGTGGAACTCGCCACGGCGCCGACAGCGGCACTCAAGACGCCACCCGAAAGGATCGCGCCAACAAGACACAATCCCCTAAGCCACCGCACCCACAACCTCATGCGCAATGCGCCCTTTGCGACTCTTGTAACGGACTGGACGGCGTTATTGCGGTACCCACCCAGGACCATGTTTGTACAGGCTTTTTCCCACTTCGCAACACAGCGTGGCGTTGCGCATCCCCCGTTTCCAGCAGGAATTTCGGCCCCATCCGAAATTTCCCCCATACCGTGGCCCATAGGTCGCAGATTCTAGGACGCCAAAAGCCGCGACCACCACGGGCTGGTATCGTTAATAAAGGTAAAAATCATTAACATCACGACAATCGCGAACCCGATTCGGAAACCAATTTCCTGGGCGCGCTCCGGCAGCGGCCGGCCGAGCACCGCTTCAATCCCGTAGAACAAAAGGTGTCCGCCATCGAGCAGCGGGATCGGGAACAGGTTCAACAGCCCGATCGACACGGACAGCATCGCGGCAAGCTGCAAAACCGGCATGAAACCGAGGCTGGCGACTTGGCCGGAAATCTGGGCGATCTTGACCACCCCGCCCACCTGATCGGCGCATTCGGTTCCGGCGAACAGCCCGCCGATGAACGAGAACGTCCGGTCGATGATCGACCAGGTTTCCTTGGTGCCGAGCCAGACCGCGGTCATCGGATTGACGGTCTCGGTCCGGATGTCGGCGGCCGACATCGAACGGCTGACGCCCAGAACCGCCTGGCAGGTGCTGTTGCCGAAGCCGTCCTTGCCGCGCTTGAGCTGCGGCGTGGCGGTGAGCGTCATCGGCACGCCGCCGCGATTGATCTCGAGCGAAAGCGTGCGGCCGGCATTGGCGCTGACCACGCGCTGCATGTCGGAGAAGCTGTCGATCCTGGAGCCGTCGATGGCGAGCACGACGTCGCCGGCCTGGAGCCCGGCGGCCGCGGCAGCCGATTCCGGCACCACCGCATCGACCCGCGCCGACGTGATCTGCCGGCCATAGACCGAAAAGACGAAAGCGAAGATCACGATCGCCAGGATGAAGTTGGCGACCGGCCCGGCCACCACGATGGCGGCGCGGCTGCGAAGCGGCTGATAGAAGAAGCTGTGCTGACGCTCTTCGGCGGTCATGGTTTCGACGGTCGCCTGGTCCGGGACGCTGGCGGCGTTCTCATCGCCGAAGAACTTGACGTAGCCGCCGAGCGGAATCGCCGAGATCTTCCAGCGGGTGCCGTGGCGGTCGGTGAAGCCTGCGAGTTCCGGGCCGAACCCGAGCGAGAAGGTCAGCACCCGCACGCCGCAATAGCGCGCCACCAGAAAGTGGCCGAGCTCGTGGAAGAAAACCACGACGCTGAGGCCGAACAGGAACGGGATGACCCAGCCGGTGACGCCACCGCCCCACAGCGACAAGTGATTGAAAACGTCCATTCTGGCCCCGTTCCCCTGCCCGTACGAATCCGCCCCGCGGACCCTTTAGACTGACTTTGCGGCTATTTCTGGCAAGAGATCGTTCGCCAGCGACCGGGTCATATGGTCAACGGCCAGCGCCTCATCGATATCCTGCGGCTCGGCGGTGGCGTTGCGGCGCTCTGCCGCGTCGAGGGCGGCCTCCACCAGGGCGGCGATGCCGCCAAAGCCGATCCTGCGCCCCAGAAAAGCCGCGACCGCGACCTCGTTCGCCGCATTGAGAATGGTCGGCGCTGCGCCCCCGGTTTCCAGCGCCCGGCGGCCCAGCGCCAGCGACGGAAAGCGGTCCAGATCGGGCGCCTCGAAGGTCAATTGGCCGATTTTGGCCAGGTCGAGCTTGGCGGCCGGCCCATCGATGCGCGCCGGATAGGCCAGACAATGCGCGATCGGGATTCGCATGTCGTGCGAGCCAAGCTGCGCCATCACCGAGCCGTCGCGGTATTCGACCATGCCGTGGATGATCGACTGCGGATGCACCAGAACGGCGAGCTCCGATGGCGGCGCCGCGAACAGGTGATGCGCTTCGATCAACTCCAGGCACTTGTTCATCATCGTCGCCGAATCGATGGTGATCTTCGGACCCATCGACCAGTTCGGATGCTTGAGCGCCTGCTCCACGGTCGCGGCCCGCATCGCCTCGCGCGTCCAGGTGCGGAACGGACCGCCGGAGGCGGTGATGACGATACGGCTGACGTCCTCGCGCGGCCCCGCGCTGAGCGCCTGGAAGATCGCGTTGTGCTCGGAATCGACCGGCAGCACGCTGGCGCCGGAAGCCGCGGCCTGGCGCATGAACATGCCGCCGGCGCAGACCAGGCACTCCTTGTTGGCGAGCGCCACCGTGGCGCCGCGCTTCGCCGCGGCGAGCGTCGGCTTCAGACCGACCGCGCCGATGACCGCCGCCATCACCCAGTCCGCCGGCCGTTGCGCGGCCTCGATCATGGCGCTCTCGCCGCAGCCCGCCTGGATGCCGCTGCCGG
>CAKZHN010000398.1 GCA_936924235.1 uncultured Rhodoplanes sp.
CAATCATGCGCTCCGGTGTGATCGCACAGAAGGTCGGAATGACCCGCCTATTCACCGATGCCGGCGAGCACGTGCCGGTCACGGTGCTGCGTCTTGCGCAATGCCAGGTCGTCGCGCATCGCAGCAAGGAAAAGGACGGGTACGTCGCGCTCCAGCTCGGTTCCGGGACCCGCAAGGTCAAGAACGTGAGCAAGGCCGAGCGCGGCCGTTTTGCTGTCGCCAAGGTCGAGCCCAAGCGGACGATCGCCGAGTTCCGCGTCAGTGATGATGCGCTGATCCCGGTGGGCGCCGAAATCACGGCAGACCATTTCCTGGTCGGCCAGTTCGTCGACGTCACCGGCACCTCGATCGGCAAGGGCTATGCCGGCGGTATGAAGCGCTGGAACTTCGGCGGCCTGCGCGCCACGCACGGCGTGTCGGTCTCGCACCGCTCGATCGGTTCGACCGGCGGCCGTCAGGACCCCGGCAAGACCTTCAAGAACAAGAAGATGCCGGGTCATCTCGGCACCGACCGTGTCACCACGCTCAATCTCCGCGTCGTGCAGACCGACGTCGAGCGCGGCCTGATCATGATCGAAGGCGCAGTGCCTGGTCACAAGGGCGGCTGGATCACCGTGCGCGACGCGGTGAAGAAGGCACCGCCGAAGGACCTGCCGAAGCCCGGCAAGTTCAAGGCGCCGGCCGCGGAAGCGGCTGCGGCCAAGACTGAAGCGGCTGCGCCTGCGGCTGAAGCTCCGAAGGAAGGTGCGTGATGGATATCAAGGTCACCACCCTTGATGGCGGCGACGCCGGTTCGGTCACGCTGTCGGATGCGATTTTCGGCCTCGAGCCGCGCGCCGACATCATCCAGCGTTGCGTCGTGTGGCAGCTCAACAAGCGCCGCGCCGGCACGCATGCGGTGAAGAACCGCGCCGATATCTGGCGCACCGGCAAGAAGATGTACGGGCAGAAGGGCACCGGCGGTGCCCGTCACGGCTCGGCCCGCGTGCCGCAGTTCCGCGGCGGCGGCCGTGCGTTCGGCCCGGTCGTGCGCAGCCACGAGATCGGGCTGCCGAAGAAGATCCGCGCGCTCGCGCTCAAGCACGCGCTGTCGTCCAAGGCCAAGGACGGCGGCATCATCGTGCTCGACAAGGCGACCGTGAAGGACGCCAAGACCAAGCAACTCGCGGCGCACTTCGAGAAGCTCGGCGTGCACACCGGTGCGCTGATCATCGACGGCGCCGAGATCGAGGCGGGCTTCCGCAACGCCGCGCGCAACATCCCGAACATCGACGTGCTGCCGATCCAGGGCATCAACGTTTACGACATCATGCGCCGCGGCAAGCTCGTGCTGACCAAGGCCGCAGTCGATGCGCTGGAGGCGCGCTTCAAATGAGCACCAACGATCCGCGCCACTACGACGTGGTGATCTCGCCGGTGATCACCGAAAAGGCCACGATGGCCTCCGAGCAGAACAAGGTCGTCTTCAAGGTCGCGCGCACCGCCACCAAGCCGCAGATCAAGGAAGCGGTCGAAAAGCTGTTCGACGTCAAGGTGAAGGCCGTCAACACGCTGGTCCGCAAGGGCAAGGTCCGCTTCTTCAAGGGCCGCCCGGGCGAGCTGCAGAACACCAAGCGCGCGATCGTGACCCTCGAAGAGGGCCATCGCATCGACGTGACCACCGGTCTGTAAGGGCAGGGCAGGACAATGGCACTTAAGACTTACAAGCCCACCACGCCGAGCCAGCGCCATCTGGTCATCGTCGACCGTGAGGGGTTGCACACCGGCAAGCCGGTGAAGGGCCTGGTCGAAGGACAGCACTCGTCCGGCGGCCGCAACAATCTCGGCCGCATCACCAGCCGCTTCCGCGGCGGCGGCCACAAGCAGGCCTATCGCGTCATCGACTTCAAGCGCACGCGCCGCGAGGAGCCCGCGACCGTCGAGCGCATCGAATACGATCCGAACCGCACCGCCTTCATCGCGCTGGTGAAGTACAAGGACGGTGAGCAGTCCTACATCCTGGCGCCGCAGCGTCTCGCCGCCGGCGATACGATCATTGCGGGCGAGCAGGTCGACATCAAGCCGGGCAACGCGATGCCGCTCGGCAACATGCCGGTCGGCACCATCGTCCACAACGTCGAGCTCAAGATCGGCAAGGGCGGTCAGATCGCGCGTTCGGCCGGCACCTACGCGCAGATCGTCGGCCGCGACCAGGAATACGTCATCCTGCGCCTGAACTCGGCGGAGCAGCGCCTGGTGCATGGTCGTTGCCTGGCGACAGTCGGCGCGGTGTCGAACCCCGACAACATGAACACGACGATCGGCAAGGCCGGCCGTCAACGCTGGAAGGGCCGCATGCCGCACAACCGCGGCATCACCATGAACCCGGTCGATCACCCGCACGGTGGCCGCACCAAGGGCGGTGGCCATCCGGTGTCGCCGTGGGGCTTCCCGACCAAGGGCAAGAAGACCCGCAAGAACAAGTCCACCCAGAAGTTCATCATGCTGAGCCGCCACGCTCGCAAGAAGTCATCGTAAGGGACCGCGCGCATGTCACGATCGGTTTGGAAAGGCCCGTTTGTCGACGGCTATCTGCTCAAGAAGGCAGATGCCGCGCGCGCCTCGGGCCGCCACGAAGTCATCAAGATCTGGAGCCGCCGCTCGACGATCCTGCCGCAGTTCGTGGGACTGACCTTCGGCGTCTACAACGGCCAGAAGCACATTCCGGTCGCGGTCACCGAGGAAATGGTCGGCCACAAGTTCGGCGAGTTCTCGCCGACCCGGACCTTCCACGGTCACACCTCCGATCGCAAGGCCGTGCGCAAGCCGGCGCCGGCGGCGGGCTGATAAGCGAGCTTTGAGGAAACCATCATGGGCAAGAGCGCACGCGAACGGGACCTGCCGGATAATGAGGCCAAGGCCGTCGCCCGCATGCTGCGGGTGTCGCCGCAGAAGCTCAATCTGGTCGCGCAGCTGATCCGCGGCAAGAAGGTCGCCATGGCGCTGTCCGATCTGCAGTTCTCGCAGAAGCGGATCGCCAAGGACGTCAAGAAGTGCCTGGAGTCGGCGATCGCCAACGCCGAGAACAATCACGATCTCGACGTCGACGATCTGATCGTCGCCGAGGCGCATGTCGGCAAGGCGCTGGTTCTGAAGCGCTTCCATCCGCGCGGCCGCGGCCGCATGGGCAAGATTTTGAAGCCGTTCTCGCATCTGACGATCGTCGTGCGTCAGGTCGAGAGCAAGGCGGCTTAAGGAGAAGTCATGGGTCAGAAGGTCAACCCGATCGGTCTGCGGCTCGGCATCAACCGCACCTGGGACTCGCGCTGGTACGCCGGCAAGAACGAGTACGGCGGACTGCTGCATGAGGACATCAAGATCCGCGAGGAGCTGATGGAGGCCCTCAAGCAGGCCGCGGTGTCGAAGATCGTCATCGAGCGCCCCCACAAGAAGTGCCGGGTGACGGTGCATTCGGCGCGTCCGGGCGTGGTGATCGGCAAGAAGGGCGCCGACATCGAGAAGCTGCGCAAGTCGGTTGCGAAGCTGACCGACAGCGACGTCGTCATCAACATCATCGAGATCAGAAAGCCCGAGCTCGACGCGACGCTGGTCGCTGAGTCGATCGCCCAGCAGCTCGAGCGCCGCGTGGCGTTCCGCCGCGCCATGAAGCGCGCCGTGCAGTCGGCGGTGCGGCTTGGCGCCCAGGGCATCCGCATCAACTGCTCGGGCCGTCTCGGCGGCGCCGAAATCGCCCGCATGGAGTGGTACCGCGAGGGCCGCGTGCCGCTGCACACGCTGCGCGCCGACGTCGACTACGGCGTCGCGACCGCCTTCACCACCTACGGCACCTGCGGCGTCAAGGTCTGGATCTTCAAGGGCGAGATCATGGAGCACGACTCCATGGCGCAGGATAAGCGCCTCGCCGAGGCCGAAGCCGGCCGTCCGCCGCGCCGCGAAGCCGCGGAACGGTAAGCCAGAGCAAGGGTAATTCGTCATGCTGCAGCCGAAGAAAACCAAGTTCCGGAAGGCGCACAAAGGCCGCATCCACGGCCAGGCCACCAGTGGGCAGAATCTGTCCTATGGCCAGTTCGGCCTGAAGGCGGTGGAGCCGGATCGCGTCACCGCGCGCCAGATCGAGGCCGCGCGCCGCGCGCTCACCCGTCACATGAAGCGCGCCGGCCAGGTGTGGATTCGTGTCTATCCGGATGTGCCGGTGTCGAAGAAGCCGCTCGAAGTCCGCATGGGCTCCGGCAAGGGCTCGGTCGAGCTCTGGGTGTGCCGCGTCAAGCCGGGCCGCATCCTGTTCGAGGTCGACGGCATCTCGGTCGAGCTCGCCAAGGAGGCGCTCACGCTGGCCGCCGCCAAGCTGCCGATCAAGACGCGTTTCGTGACGCGCATCGCGGCATAAGAGGATCAGGGCCATGAAAGCTTCCGATGCTCGCGCCATGACCGTCGACCAGCTCGACGACGAGGTGCTCAAGCTCAAGAAGGAGCAGTTCAATCTCCGCTTCCAGCGGGCGACGGGACAGCTCGAGAACACCGCGCGCGTGCGCGAGGTGCGCCGCGACGTCGCGCGCATGATGACGATCGCCAAGCAGAAGCGCGCCGGCGAGGCGCCGAAGGCCAAGGCCGCGGCTCCGACTGCGACCGCGGGCGTCGCCGTCAAGCGGACGCCGAAGCCGCGTCTGCCCACATCGAACCGTTCGAAGCCCCGCCTGGCGTCCCGCGCCAAGGCGAAAAGGAAGTAAGAGGATCTCATGCCGAAGCGAACGCTGCAGGGCGTGGTGGTCAGCGACAAGCAGGACAAGACCGTTGTTGTCCGCGTCGAACGCCGCTTCACGCATCCGGTCATGAAGAAGACCGTGCGCCGCTCCAACAAGTTCCACGCTCACGACGAGAAGAACGAGTTCTCGGTCGGCGATATCGTGTGGATCGAGGAGCACAAGCCGATCTCGAAGCTCAAGCGCTGGATCGTCACCCAGGGCGAGAAGCGCGCGAAGCTCGACGAGCCCGCCGACGACACCGGCAAGCGCGCGTCGAAGAAAAAGAGTGGCAAGGCGGAAGCCGCTGCCGCTGCGAACTGAGCGTGCGTGGCACGTAAGAAGAAAGAATTGCGAGGCGCCTGATGATTCAGATGCAAACCAACCTCGACGTGGCGGACAATTCCGGCGCGCGCCGCGTCATGTGCATCAAGGTGCTGGGCGGCTCCAAGCGCAAGTACGCCACCATCGGCGACGTCATCGTCGTCTCGGTGAAGGAGGCGATCCCGCGCGGCCGCGTCAAGAAAGGCGAGGTCATGAAGGCCGTGGTGGTGCGGGTCCGCAAGGACATCAAGCGCCCGGACGGCTCGGTGATCCGCTTCGACCGCAACGCCGCGGTGCTGATCAACCCGCAGATGGAGCCGGTCGGCACGCGTATCTTCGGGCCGGTGCCGCGCGAGCTGCGCGCCAAGAACCACATGAAGATCATTTCGCTCGCGCCGGAGGTGTTGTGATGGCGGCCAAGATCAGGAAGGGCGACAAGGTCGTTCTGCTCACCGGCCGCGACAAGGGCCGCACCGGCGAGGTCATCGAGGTGCATCCGGACGACAACCGCGTCCTGGTGCGCGGCATCAACATGATCAAGCGCCATCAGAAGCAGACGGCGCAGCAGGAAGGCGGCATCATTTCCAAGGAGTCGCCGGTCCACGTGTCCAACGTCGCAATCGCCGATCCGAAGGACGGCAAGCCGACGCGCGTGGGATTCAAGTTCGTGGGCTCGGGCGACGACCGCAAGAAGGTTCGCATCGCCAAGCGCTCGGGAGTCGAGATCGATGGCTGATAAAAAGGAAGACGCCGGCAAGGCCAAGGCCGCGCCGAAGCAGGACAAGTCGCCGGAAGCCGCCGCGCGCGCCGAGAAGGCGCAGGCTGCCAAGGACAAGGCTGCGGCCAAGAAGAAGGCCGAGGGCGGCGAGAAAAAGCCGCGTGAGCCCGAGGAGCGGGTCACGCCGCGGCTTCGCACGCAGTTCGACCAGGTCATCCGCAAGGCCATGACCGAGAAGTTCAGCTACCAGAACCCGATGCAGGTTCCGCGCCTCGAGAAGATCGTCCTCAACATGGGCGTCGGCGAGGGCGTGGCGGACCGCAAGAAGGTCGAGCAGGCCGCCGAGGCGCTGACCGCGATCGTCGGCCAGAAGGCCGTCATCACGCGCTCGCGCAAGTCGATCGCGACCTACAAGCTGCGTGAGAACCAGCCGATCGGCTGCAAGGTCACGCTGCGCAACGCGCGGATGTACGAGTTCCTCGACCGCCTCGTGAACATCGCGCTGCCCCGCGTGCGAGACTTCCGCGGCCTGAACCCGAAGAGCTTTGACGGCCGCGGCAACTACTCGCTCGGCATCAAGGAGCACATCGTTTTCCCGGAAATCGACTACGACAAGATCGACGAAGTCTGGGGCATGGACATCACGGTCTGCACCACCGCTCGCACCGACGATGAGGCGCGCGCGCTGCTGACCGCATTCAACTTCCCGTTCCGGCAGTGAGGGCAGGGCCTAACCGGCAACGCCTTCAAACGCGGATCACCAGGAGAGCCTAATGGCGAAGAAGAGTTCGATCGAGAAGAACAACCGCCGTCGCAAGATGGCGAAGCAGGCGCGTGGCCGTCGCGACCGCCTGAAGGCGATCGTCATGGACAAGACCAAGCCGATGGAGGAGCGCTTCGCCGCTTCGCTCAAGCTTGCCGAGATGCCGCGCAACTCGAGCCAGACCCGCATCCGCAACCGCTGCGAGGTGACGGGCCGGCCGCGCGCGTTCTACCGCAAGCACAAGCTCAGCCGTATCGCGCTGCGCGAGCTCGGTTCCAAGGGCCTGATCCCGGGCCTGGTGAAGTCGAGCTGGTAAGGAGGCGCGCATGCAGTTGAACGATCCACTCGGCGATATGATCGCGCGCATCACCAACGCTCAGATGCGCAAGAAGCCCAAGGTCTCGACCCCGGGCTCGCGGCTTCGCCTCAGCGTGCTCGACGTTCTCAAGAACGAGGGCTTCATTCGCGGCTACGCCAAGGTCGATCATGCCGATGGCCGCAGCGAGCTCGAGATCGAGCTGAAGTATTTCGACGGCCAGCCGGTGATCCGCGAGTTCTCGCGGGTTTCCAAGCCGGGCCGCCGGGTCTACGTCGCAGTCCGCAACCTGCCGCGCATCAACAACGGCCTCGGCGTGTCGATCCTGTCGACGCCCAAGGGCGTGATGGCTGATCACGACGCTCGCGATGCGAACGTCGGCGGCGAGCTGCTCTGCACCATATTCTGATCGGGAAGAGGGAAACCACCATGTCCCGTATCGGCAAGAAGCCAGTTCCGGTGCCGTCCGGCGTCACCGCCAACGTCGAAGGCCAGACCGTCAAGGTCAAGGGCCCGAAGGGCGCGCTGCAGCTCGTGCTGCACGATGACGTCAAGGCCGCCATGGACAAGAGCGCGATCAAGATCGATCCGCGCTTTGAGACCAAGCGCGCGCGCTCGCAGTGGGGCACGGCGCGGACTTTGGTCAGCAATCTGATGACCGGCGTCACCAAGGGCTTCGAGGAGAAGCTCGAGATCACCGGCGTCGGCTATCGCGCGGCGGTGCAGGGAAAGAACCTGCAGCTGCAACTCGGCTACAGCCACGACGTCGTCTACCCGATCCCGGAAGGGATCGCGATCACCACCCCGAAGCCGACCGAAATCACCATCACCGGCTCGGACAAGCAGCGGGTCGGCCAGGTGGCCGCCGAGATCCGCGACTTCCGCCCGCCGGAGCCCTACAAGGGCAAGGGCGTGAAGTACGCCGGCGAATACATCTTCCGCAAGGAAGGCAAGAAGAAGTAACGGAGCGCGCCATGCCGACAGTCAAGGACCGGGCCCTGCGCCGCAAGGGAAGCGTGCGCCGCGGCGTGAAGGCCGCCGCCAACGGGCGCAAGCGGCTTTCCGTGCACCGCTCGGGCAAGCACATCTACGCCCAGGTGATCGACGACGTGAAGGGCCAGACGCTCGCGTCGGCCTCGTCGCTCGAGAAGGACATGCGCTCCAAGTCGGGCGCCAATGTCGAGGCCGCCAAGGCGGTGGGCTCGCTGGTCGCCAAGCGTGCGATCGAGAAGGGCGTCAAGGATGTCGTGTTCGACCGCGGCGCCTATCGCTATCACGGCCGGATCAAGGCGCTCGGGGATGCCGCGCGCGAAGGTGGCCTGAACTTCTAACGGATGATGACGGGCCGATCGCCCGAAGAGAGAGAAGACCGTTATGGCACATGAACCCAGACGAGAGCGCGAAGGTGGCGGCGACCGTGAGCGTCGCGGCGACCGCGAGCGCCGCGGTGACCGCGGTGCCGACCGCGAGCAGAGCGAGTTCATCGACAAGCTCGTCCACATCAACCGCGTCGCCAAGGTGGTGAAGGGCGGCCGGCGCTTCGGCTTCGCTGCGCTCGTCATCGTCGGCGACCAGAAGGGCCGGGTCGGATTCGGTCACGGCAAGGCGCGCGAGGTGCCGGAGGCGATCCGCAAGGCCACCGACGCCGCCAAGCGCAACGTCATGCGCGTGCCGCTGCGCGAAGGCCGCACGCTGCATCACGACGTGTTCGGCCGTCACGGCGCCGGCAAGGTGTTCCTGCGCGCGGCGCCTCCCGGAACCGGCATCATCGCCGGCGGCCCGATGCGCGCGGTGTTCGAATCCGTCGGCATGCAGGACGTGGTGGCGAAGTCGATCGGCTCGTCGAACCCCTACAACATGGTGCGCGCGACCTTCGACGCGCTGAAGCACCAGGACTCGCCGCGTTCGGTCGCGGCCCGCCGCAGCATCAAGGTTTCGACGCTCCAGGCTCGCCGCCAGGGCGCCGACAGCGAAGCCGCGGCTGACTGAGCGGGAGACTGAACATGGCCTCTGGCAAGACCATCAAGATCGAGCAGATCGGCAGTCCGATCCGCCGCGAGGAGAGTCAGCGCGCGACCCTGGTCGGGCTCGGGCTGAACAAGATCGGCCGCAGCGCCGAAGTGCCGGATACGCCGGCGACCCGCGGCATGCTCACCAAGGTGAAGCACCTCGTCCGCGTGGTGGACGGCAAGTAAGGAGAAGCGGCGATGAAGCTCAACGAGATCGCCCCGCGTCCGGGCGCGCGCAAGAAGCGCTTCCGCATCGGTCGCGGCATTGGCTCGGGCGCCGGCAAGACCGGCGGCCGCGGCGGCAAGGGTCAGACCGCGCGCACCGGCGTGCGCATCAAGGGCTTCGAGGGCGGCCAGATGCCGCTGCATCGCCGCCTGCCGAAGCGCGGCTTCAAGAACACCGCGTTCCAGCTCAAGCTGAACGAGGTCAATCTCGGCAAGGTGCAGGCCGCGATCGACGCCAAGCTCCTTGACGCGGGCGCGACCGTCGACGTCGCTGCGCTGATCAAGGCCGGCCTCCTGCGCCGCGCCAAGGACGGCGTGCGCCTGCTGGGCAATGGCGAGATCAAGGCCAAGGTCGCTTTCGAGGTCTATGGCGCCTCCAAGTCCGCCGTCGAGGCGGTCGAGAAGGCCGGCGGCTCGGTCAAGATCCTGGCTCCGAAGCGCGAAGAGGGCGAGAAGGCCGCCTGATCGGCTTCGCCCGGCTGGCCCGGGCGAAATCCGGCGGGCGTGGATTTGCATCGGACATGCACCACATAGAGACCACCAACGACGGATGCCCCCATTTGCGGGGGCATGGTCTGTTGGGGTAGGGCGGGGCGAAACGGGAGCTCTCAATGGTCTCTGCGGCAGAACAACTGGCAGCCAATCTGAACTTCTCGGCGCTCGCCAAGGCCGAGGAACTTAAGAAGCGAATCTGGTTCACGCTCGGCGCGCTGCTGGTCTACCGCTTCGGCACCTACATCCCGCTGCCCGGCATCGATCCCACCGCGTGGGACCAGATCTTCCGCACCCAGGCGGGCGGCATCCTCGGCATGTTCAACATGTTCGCCGGCGGCGGCATCCACCGCATGGCGATCTTCGCCTTGAACATCATGCCGTACATCTCGGCCTCGATCATCATTCAGCTGATGACGACGGTTTCGCCGACGCTCGAGCAGCTCAAGAAAGAAGGCGAGCAGGGCCGCAAGGTCATCAACCAGTACACCCGCTATCTCACGGTGCTGCTGGCGGCATTCCAGAGCTACGGCATCGCCTACGGTCTCGAAGGCGCTGGCAGCGTGGTCAGCGAGCCGGGCATGTTCTTCCGGATCTCGACCGCGATCACGCTCACCGGCGGCACCATGTTCCTGATGTGGCTCGGTGAGCAGATCACCGCGCGCGGCATCGGCAACGGCATCTCGCTGATCATCATGTCCGGCATCGTCGCCGAGCTGCCGGCCGCCATCGCCGGCATGCTCGAGCTCGGCCGTCAGGGCGCGCTGTCGACCGGCCTGATCCTGGTGATCATCGTCATGGCGGTCGTCGTGATCGCCTTCATCGTGTTCATGGAGCGCGCCCAGCGCCGGCTGCTGATCCAGTATCCGAAGCGCCAGGTCGGCAACCGCATGTTCGAGGGCCAGTCCTCGCACCTGCCGCTGAAGCTCAACACCTCGGGCGTGATCCCGCCGATCTTTGCCTCGTCGCTGCTGCTGCTGCCGACCACCATCGCACAGTTCAACGCCGGCCAGGGCCCGGAGTGGTTCCAGACGATCGTGACGCAACTCGGCCACGGCCGTCCGCTGTTCCTGATCCTCTATGTCGGTCTGATCATCTTCTTCGCGTTCTTCTACACCGCGATCGTGTTCAACCCGACCGAGACCGCGGAGAACCTCAAGAAACACGGCGGCTTCATCCCGGGCATCCGGCCGGGCGAGCGCACCGCCGAATACATCGACTATGTGCTGAGCCGCATCACCGTGATCGGCGCGGGCTATCTGTCGATCGTTTGCCTGATTCCGGAAATCCTGATCTCGTACGCGTCGGTGCCGTTCTACTTCGGCGGCACGTCGCTCCTGATCGTCGTCAGCGTGACCATGGATACGGTCGCGCAAATCCAGGGCTACTTGCTGGCCCATCAATATGAAGGTCTGATCAAGCGATCGAAACTGCGGGGGCGCAGGAAATGAGGATTGTTCTGCTCGGTCCGCCGGGGGCCGGCAAGGGCACGCAAGCCAAGGAACTGGTCTCGAAATACGGCATTGTGCAGCTCTCCACCGGCGACATGTTGCGTGCGGCCGTCGCGGCCGGCACGCCGGTTGGCTTGAAGGCCAAGGACATCATGGCGCGGGGCGATCTCTGCCCCGATGAGGTCGTGGTGCAGATCGTGGCGGACCGCATCGAGCAGCCCGACGCCCGCAACGGCTTCATCCTGGATGGCTTCCCGCGCACCGTGCCGCAGGCCGAGGCGCTCGACCGGATGCTGTCCAAGAAGAAGCTCCGGCTCGACGCCGTGGTCGAGCTCAAGGTCGATCCGGACATCCTGGTGCGCCGGATCGAGAATCGCGTCGAGCAGATGAAGCTCCGCGGCGAGCCGCTGCGGGCGGACGACAACCCGGAGATCCTCAAGCAGCGTCTGGCCGCCTACGGCGCCCAGACTGCCCCGCTGGTGAGCTATTACCAGGGCCGGGGGACGCTGCGCACGGTTGACGGCATGGCCTCGATCTCCGACGTGGGCGCCGCGATCAACCGGGCCCTGGCCGATGCCGCATTCCGCCCGGTGGAAAAGTCCACCTCGGGCTCCCGGAAAGCCGCTCCGGCCCGCAAGGCTGCACCCCGGAAATCGGCCGGCTCAGCCCGGAAAAAGGCCCCTGCAAAGGCCAAAACGACGGCCAAGGCCGCCAAAAGCGCTCGCCGCAAGCCCGCCGCCAAGGCAGCCCCCCGGACGGCCTCCCGGAGGCCGGCCAAAGTGTCCAAAAAAAGCCGGAAATCTGCGCGGGGGCGGAGGTTGACGAAGTGAGGCGGAATCCCCTAATAACTCGCAATCCAGTCGGACCCAGTTCGAACGATGCCTGCCCCAGAGGAGTGGTTGGGGAGGGCGTCGCATTATCGCTTGGAATCCCCGTTTTGACGGCTTCCCGGCGGCTCGAAACAGGTAGAGGCGGCAAGGCGAAAAACGGCCTGCCGAAACAGGAGTGAAGTCGTGGCCCGAATTGCAGGCGTGAATATTCCGACCAACAAGCGCGTCCTGATCGCGCTCCAGTACATCCACGGCATCGGACAGAAGAACGCCAAGGACATCATGGAGAAGGTGCACATCCCGGAGGACCGCCGGGTGTCGCAGCTGACCGATCAGGAAGTGCTTCAGATCCGTGAAGTGATCGACCGGGACTACATGGTCGAGGGCGATCTGCGGCGTGAGGTTGCCGTCAACATCAAGCGGCTGATGGATCTCGGCTGCTACCGTGGTCTGCGTCACCGCAAGGGCCTGCCGGTCCGCGGCCAGCGCACCCACACCAACGCCCGCACCCGCAAGGGGCCGGCCAAGGCCATCGCCGGCAAGAAGAAGACGGCGTAGCGCTCAAACAGCATTTGGATCGGCCCGCCTGCATGCGCGGCCGCGAAAGGATCATCAATGGGTAAGGAAGCCACACCGACTGGGCGCGTCCGCCGCCGCGAGCGCAAGAACATTGCCTCGGGCGTCGCGCACGTGAACGCGTCGTTCAACAACACCATGATCACCATCACCGACGCCCAGGGCAACGCCATTGCCTGGTCGTCGGCGGGCACCATGGGCTTCAAGGGCTCGCGCAAGTCGACGCCCTACGCGGCTCAGATGGCGGCAGAAGACGCCGCTAAGAAGGCCGCCGAGCATGGCATGCGCCAGCTCGAGGTCGAGGTCGCGGGTCCGGGCTCGGGCCGCGAGTCGGCGCTCCGCGCGCTGCAGGCCGCGGGCTTCACCGTGACGTCGATCCGCGACGTGACGCCAATCCCGCACAACGGCTGCCGGCCGAGAAAGCGTCGGCGCGTATGAGCGATACTTTTGTCCGGCCTGCGGACGGGCAGGCTGCCGCCGACAATTCCCACGGGGCGGAGTGGGGTGCGCCGAAAAGCGCGCCACTCAATACGATGGGTGCAAACGTGATCCAGAAGAACTGGCAGGAACTGATCAAGCCGAACAAGCTCCAGGTCTCGGCGGGCTTCGACGCGAAGAAGACCGCGACGGTCATCGCCGAGCCGCTCGAGCGTGGCTTTGGCGTGACGCTCGGCAACGCGCTGCGGCGCATTCTGCTGTCGTCTCTGCAGGGCGCGGCGGTGCAGTCGGTGCACATCGACGGCGTGCTGCATGAGTTCTCGTCGATCGCGGGCGTCCGCGAGGACGTGACCGACATCGTGCTCAACATCAAGGACATCGCCATCAAGATGCAGGGCGATGGCCCCAAGCGCATGGTGGTCAAGAAGTCCGGCCCGGGCACCGTGACGGCGGGCGACATCCAGACCGTCGGCGACATCGTGGTGCTCAACCCCGACCTCGTGCTCTGCACGCTGGACGAGGGCGCCGAGATCCGCATGGAGTTCACGGTCAACACCGGCAAGGGCTACGTGCCAGCCGAGCGCAATCGTCCCGAGGACGCACCGATCGGGCTGATCCCGGTCGACAGCCTGTTCTCGCCGGTCCGCAAGGTCTCCTACAAGGTCGAGAACACCCGCGAGGGCCAGATCCTCGACTACGACAAGCTGACCATGACGATCGAGACCAACGGTGCGGTTGGCCCCGAGGACGCGCTGGCTTACGCCGCGCGCATCCTGCAGGACCAGCTCAACGTGTTCGTCAACTTCGAGGAGCCCCGCAAGGAGCAGGCCCAGGAAGCGATCCCGGACCTCGCCTTCAACCCGGCGTTCCTCAAGAAGGTCGACGAGCTCGAGCTCAGCGTCCGTTCGGCGAACTGTCTCAAGAACGACAATATCGTCTACATCGGCGATCTCGTTCAGAAGACCGAAGCCGAGATGCTGCGCACCCCGAACTTCGGCCGCAAGTCGCTCAACGAGATCAAGGAAGTGCTCGCCGGCATGGGCCTGCATCTCGGCATGGACATCC
>CAKZHN010000399.1 GCA_936924235.1 uncultured Rhodoplanes sp.
CCGCCACGCGTGGAGCGCCGGGAGGCGGGCGTGCCGGTCACACGGCACGCAGACTTTAAAATCGTAGCGCCTTTCGGCGCTCCGCCCCCTCTTCGGGGGCAAGGATCCCGGGCCAGGCCCGGGGCAGCGAACAGAACGGTTGACCATCCGCACGCAGACGCGCCGCGGAGCCGGAAAAGTGCGCCCGCCATCATCGCAAAGGAGAGATGCCATGCTCAAACGCAACGCCGCCGACAAGGCCAACGCGGAGTTCAGACGGAAAGGGCCAAGCTCGCTTGCGGAATGCAGCGATGCGCAGATCGACAAGATCGTCGAGCACATGCGGCGCAGCTTCGTGATGCGCAAGAAGGCTTATCACCTGTGCCGCGATCGCACGTGCCGCCGCGAGCGAAGCTGTCTCGCTCGGCAAGGCCGGTGCGTTTGCGAGAACCTGCCGCTGCCGAGCGCGAGAGACGGCAAGCGCGCCAAGCGCGATTTCCGGCGCAACCCGCCGCGTGTGTGACGCTCTGCCGGTGTGACGTGTTGCCGGTGCAGCGAGCTATCCCTCCCCGCCAGGGGAGGGTGGCCTCGCGTGAGCGAGGCCGGGTGGGGAGATGCATCAGCAATGAAGCCTTCACCACGCGGCACCATTTCCCCACCCGGCCGCTTCGCGGCCACCCTCCCCTGGCGGGGAGGGATGGCACCGCCGATGCCACACCGCGTGGGAACTTTTCGAGGGAGCACCTATTTAACAATAACTGCCCCGTGTCAGGCCCCCGGCCTTCGGGGCGGCCGGAATCGATTTCAGGACGAGACCTCCATGGAAGCCCTCTTCATCGGTCAGACCTACATCGACGTCACCTTCATCACCGATCACATCCCGCAGGGCGACGAGAAGTCGGTGGCCTCGGACTATGCGGTATCATTCGGCGGCAACGCCGTGACCGCGGCCTTCGCCTGCGCCAAGCTCGGCATCAAGCCCGACCTGATCGCCACCAACGCCGACGACTGGCTCGGCAACATGTTCCTCGACATGACGGCGAAATACGACGTGCATCTGCACGTGCGTCACGTCGAGCGCTCGTCGCTGTCCTTCGTCATGCCGAAGGGCGGCAAGCGCGCCATCGTGCGCTGCCGCGACGATCACTATCTCGAGCCGTTTCCGAAGCTCGACCTCAAGGGCTGCCGCGCGCTGCACATCGATGGCCATCTGGCCGACGCCGCGATGCACTACGCGCAGGCCTGCCGCAAGGCCGGCATTCTCACCTCGCTCGACGGCGGCGGATTGCGCTCCAACACGCATGAGCTGCTCGCCTTCATCGATGTCGCCGTGGTGGCGGAGCGCTTCTGCGAGCAGATGGACTTGTCGCCCGAGGAGACGCTCGCTTACCTGAAGGGCCGCGGCTGCCGGATCGCCGGCGTGACGCTCGGCGAGCTCGGCCTTCTCTGGTACGACGAGAGCGGCGCCGTGCAGCGGCTCCCTGCCCTCCCCGTGCCGCACGCACGCGTGCGCGACACCAGCGGCGCCGGCGACGTCTTCCACGGCGCCTATGTGTATTCGTATCTGCGCAACAGGAGCATGCGCTGGGAGGAGCACTTCCGCTTCGCCGCGGCCGCCTCCGCGTTCAAGATCCAGCATCTCGGCAACGAAGCCGGCCTGCCGGCGCTCGGCGACATCGAGCGCGTCACCCGGGAATTCTGCCAGGCGCCGGCCGCCCAGGAGCTGCCGATCCGCGCCAGCGCGATGCGATAGTGGCGGCCGACACCTTATATATAAGGTGTCGGCATCCGGACGGGGGATCGATCTGCCTGTTTTTGAGGCTGCGAACACGTCGGCATGGCCTCGGCCATCGCGAAATTGCCACGTGGAATCAATGCTGTGCTTGGCGGCCGGTTGGCATAAGCTTTGCGGAATTCCCCCCGATTTTCAGCCGAGATCATGGAGCCCCCGATGACGCGACGCCCGCAGAAGCCAAAGCCGCGGAGCGCGCCGTCGCGCAAAGCCCGCAAGGCCGTGAAAGCCGCAAAGCCTGCCCGGCGCAGCAAGCCCGCACCGCAGGCCGCAAACCCGCTCGACGAGTTCATCGTCTCCGGCGCCCGCGCGCTCGCGCTCACCATCGACAAGGCCTGGATGCCCGCCGTGGCGATCCACCTCGAGATCACGCTGGGGCACGGCTCCTCGGTCGCGGCCTTCGCGCTGCCCGACGAGGCCGAGCCCGCGCCGGTGTTCAAAGCCTGAGGCCCCAACATGGAATGGACCAGCGCCTCGGAGCTTGCGCGCATCGTGCGGAACGGCGAGCGCAGCGCGCTCTCGATCACGGAAGCCGCCCTCACCCGCATCAAGAGCGTCAACAAGACGCTCAACGCCTTCACCGACGTTACCGCCGAGCGCGCCCGCGCGAAGGCGCAAGCGTTGGACAAGGCGCGCAGCGAAGGCCAGATCCTCGGGCCGCTCGCCGGCGTGCCGTTCGCGGTCAAGAACCTGTTCGACGTCGAGGGTCTGCCGACCCGCGCCGGCTCCAAGATCAACCGCAAGCACAAGCCCGCAACGCGCGACGCGACCCTGATCGAGCGGCTCGACGCCGCTGGCGCGGTGCTGATCGGCGCGCTCAACATGGGCGAATACGCCTACGACTTCACCGGCGAGAACGTGCACGACGGCAACGCGCACAATCCGCACGATCCGGCGCATATGACCGGCGGCTCGTCGAGCGGCTCGGGCGGCGCCGTCGCGGGCGGGCTCGTGCCACTCGCGCTCGGTTCGGATACCAACGGGTCGATCAGGGTGCCGTCGTCGTTCTGCGGCATCTTCGGGCTGAAGCCCACATACGGCCGGCTGTCGCGGGCGCGGACGTTTCCGTTCGTCGCAAGCTTCGATCATCTCGGGCCGTTCGCGCGCAGCGTGAAGGATCTGGCGCTGGCCTACGACGTCATGCAGGGGCCCGATGCGGACGACGCGGCCTGCGCCGACCGACCGGTCGAGGCGGCGCTGCCGACGCTCAATCACGGCATCGAGGGGCTGCGCATTGCAGTGGCCGGCGGACATTTCCGCAAGGGCGCGTCGAGTGAGACGCGCGAGGCGATGGACGTGGTCGCGAAGGCGCTCGGCGTCACGCGCGAGATCGAGATTCCCGAGGCCGAGCGCGCGCGGTCGGCCGCTTATGTGATCACCGCGACCGAAGGCGCGGCGCTGCATCTTGCGCGGCTCCGCAAGCAGGCTCGCGACTTCGATCCCGCGGTGCGAGACCGGCTGATTGCCGGCGCGCTGGTGCCGGCCGCGCTGGTCAACCAGGCGCAGAAATTCCGGCGCTGGTATCGCGGCGAGGTGCTGAAGCTGTTCGGCGAGGTTGACGTGATCCTGGCGCCCGCAACGCCATGCACCGCGCCGAAGATCGGCCAGGAGACGTTCGTTCTTGACGGGGTCGAGATGCCGCTCCGCCCCAACATCGGCGTCTACACCCAGCCGATCTCGTTCATCGGCCTGCCGGTGGTCGCGGTGCCGATTCCGCTGTCGCCGCTGCCGATCGGCGTGCAGGTCATCGCCGCGCCGTGGCGCGAGGACTTGGCTTTGCGCGTCGCCGAAACACTGGAGCAGGCCGGCGTCGCCGTGGCGCCAAGACCGGAGACTTAATGGCTGGACGCGGGCGTCATCTGCGAAAGGTATGCCCGCCAGCCGCCAAAGCCAGAAATGTCGCGCGCGCCCGCGACCGCTTCCGCCTCGACCAGGAACCCCTTCACCAGCGAGCCGTCGGCCAGCTTCAGCGTGCCGATCGACAGCGGCGGCGGCACGTTGGCAACGAAGCGGCCGAACGCTTCCGCGCTCATCGCCCAGGTCTCCAGCGCGATGGCGCTGCCCTGCCCGGCCGCGACACGCAGCATTCCGGGCCGTCGCGGCTCGCCGCCGGCCAGTGCGAAAAGCTTGTAGTCCGGCGCCGTCGAGGTCGCCTGCAGCAGCCGCGCGCCGAGATTGCGCAGCTCATGGTTCAGCGGCAGTCCCGACAAATGCGCGCCGACCACGGCGAGCGCGATCTCGTCGGGCGCAGGCACCGCACCAAGAGCTGCGAGCGGCGGCGGCGCGAGCTTCAATGCGCCGAGCGGCAGCGCGGTGTCGGCATGGAACACGCGTCCGATCGAAGCCAGGAACGCGTCCTGTCCGCCGGGCGCGAGCAGCGTGATGCCCGACGGCACGCCGTCGCTTCGCATCGCCGCCGGCAGCGCGAGCCCGCACAGATCGAGCAGGTTGACGAAATTCGTGTAGGTGCCGAGCCGGCTGTTGAGCTGGATCGGATCGGCCAGCACCTGCTGCACGGTGTAGACGGTCGGTGCGGTCGGCAGCAGCAGCGCGTCGATGCCGGCGAAGATCGCGTCGCGGACGCGGCGCAGCTCTTCGAGCTCGTAATAGGCCGCAAACGTGTCGACCGCTGTGGGCCGCGCGCCGTCGAGGATGATCTTGCGCGTCACCGGATGAAGCGCATCCGGCGACGACGCGAGCAGCGAGCGGATCGCGAGATAACGCTCGGCGACCCACGGCCCTTCATAGAGAAGCCGCGCGGTCTCGTAGAACGGCTCGATGTCGGTCTCGACGATCGTGGCGCCGAGCGCCGCGAACCGCTCGACCGCCTTGGCGTAGATCGCGGCCGCGCCCTGGTCGCCGAAGAACAGGCGCTGCGAGGCGATCGGCACGCCGAGCCGGATGCGCGTTCCCATCGCGCCGGGCGCCCCGAGCGGCCGCGCCCGCGAATACGGATCGGCCTTGTCGGGACCGGCCATCGCGGCGAGCGCGATCCAGGCATCGTCGGTGGTCAGCGCGAACACCGACACGCAGTCGAGCGTGCGGCAGGCCGGCACGACGCCCGCGGTCGAAACAAGCCCGAGGCTCGGCTTCAGCCCGACGATGTTGTTGAGCCCGGCCGGCACGCGGCCCGAGCCCGCGGTGTCGGTGCCGAGCGCAAGCGGCACGATGCCGGCCGCGACAGCGACCGCAGAGCCCGAGCTCGAGCCGCCCGGAATGACCGCCGGATCGAACGGATTGCGCGGCACGCCATAGGGCGAGCGCACGCCGACGAGGCCCGTCGCGAACTGGTCGAGATTGGTCTTGCCGATGACGATGGCACCGGCCGCGCGCAGGCGCGCCACCGCGGTCGAGTCGTGCGCGGGCTTGTGGGAATACGCCGGGCACGCCACTGTGGTCGGGAGACCTCCGACGTCGATGTTGTCCTTGATCGCGACCGGCACGCCGTAGAGCGGACGGTCGGCGTGGGTCTTTGCGATCGCATCGGCCTCGGCCAGCGCCTCGGCCTCGTTGCGCAGGTTGATGAACAGCGCCGGGTCGTTGTACTCGCGCAGCCGCGCATAGCTGCGCGCGACGGTGTCGCGTGGCGTCAGCGTTCCGGCGCGGTGCGCTTTGACGATCGCGTCGATAGTCTCAGCCAAGACAGAAGCCTCCTACGCCGGCGTACCGGACACGAGCGCATTATCCCACAACTCGGCGTAGTCGGGCACGCGGGCAGAGCTGCGCTTGCCGTCGATCACGACGCGGTCGGCCTGATGGCGCGACACCACCTCGTTGAGCGTACGCGCGTTGAACGCGATCAGCCTAGCCGGATCGCCGACCGCGATGCGGCCATGCTCGGTGAGCCTGGCGATGCGCGCCGGCGCGGGGCCCACAAGCATTGGCGCTTCGGCGAGCGGATGATCGAGGTGGAGAATGCGGACCGCCTGCCGGAAGGTGTCGATCATGTCGTGATCGCCATAGGCGTAGAAACAGTCGCGGCAGTTGTCGCCGGCGGCGGCGACCGTAACGCCGCGCTTGCGCATCTCGTGCACCAAGGTGACGCCGCGCCAGCGCGGCGTGCGCCCGCCGCCGCGGTCCTGCAGATAGAGATTGACGGTCGGCAGCGTGATCACGTTGACGCCGGCTTCGGCGAGCAGGTCCATGGTCCGGTCGGCCTCGTCGTCGGGCTGCACCGCGAGGCTGCAGCAATGGCCGCAGGTCACGCGGTCGCGGTAATTATGCCGGAGCGCCGCGCGTGCGACGTACGGCAGCGCCGCCGAACGCGGATCGTTGGTCTCGTCGACGTGCAGGTCAATGTCGAGGTCATACGTGGCTGCGAGCCCGAACAGCCGGTCGAGCAGTTCATCGAGATCGCCAAGCGGCGCGCCGTGGCTGCTGGCCGCGGCGGCGCGGGTCACCGCGCCGAGCACGCCACCGGATTCGGCGACGAGCTTCGCAAGCTGATCGCCCCATTCGCCGCGAAAGAAATCGATTGGCAGCAGCGACACCGCCTGCAACGCGACGCGGCCCTTCCACTGCTCGCGCATCTCACGAAACGCCGGCCAGCTGCGCTGCGCCTGCTCGGGCACCGAATCGAGATGGGTGCGGATCGCCGCAACGCCATGCGCGTAAGCGCAGCGAATTCCGAAGTCCATCCGCGTCAGCAGGTCCTCGTGCGTCCACTTCGGCCGGTCGGCCGCGGTCGCGAGCACCGCGTCCTTGAACGTGCCGCTGGCGTTCGGCGAACGCACCACGGTGTGGCCGCGATCGAGATGGGTGTGCGCGTCGATCAGCATCGGCCACACCTGGCGGCCGTTGAGATCGACCGACGGCCGCGGATCGGTAGCACCCGCTCCGGCCGGCGCAAGCCGTTCGATCCGGCCGTTGCCGATCAGGATGTCGAGCGATGCGGTGCCGTCATCGCGATCCTGCGGCGCAAAGCCGTGCGGACCGGACACAAAGCAAAGCGGCACCCGCGCGTTTGCGATGCGGTAAGACGGCGTGTCGGGCCAGGCGATATCGGCGAACGGCTGCGGCATCGGCGGTCTTGTCCTTGTTCACTTTCCTCGCGCAGCAGCCTCGCTCGCTGCCGCTATTTCAGGCAAGCGCCATGCCAGTCAGGCGGTACTGAGCGGGTCGAGCCGCGGCATGGCCTTGCGCAACTCCTCGACGACCAGGCTCGGAAACGTGTCGAGGCCGCCGCGCGCCCGCACCAGCAGCTTCAGCGCGATCGGATGGCCGGTCATCTCCTGGAGCGCCAGATGGCGCAGCGCGCCGGCCTCGACCTCGCCCGCCACGTCGACCGGATTGAGGAACGTGATGGCCTGGCCGCTCTGCGCGATCTTCTTCATGAACTCGATGGAATTGGTCTCGATGGTCGGGTGCAGCGGAATGTTGGCGTGGGTGAAGGCGAGATCGACCGCCGGCCGGATCGTCATGGAGTGATCCGAGATCGCCAGCGGAAACTCGGCGCAATCGGCGAGCCGCACCTGCCGCCGCTTGGCGAGCGGGTGCTTGGCCGACACCACGGCGCCGAGATGCAGGTCGTGGCTGGCGACAATGCGGATGCCGGCGCTGGAGATCGGATTGTAGGTCAGCGCCAGGTCGGCCTCGCCGGTCAGCACCGCGTTGGTCATCTGGTCGAGCGGCAGCACGCGCAGCCGGATGTGCACGCGCGGATGCGCGTCGAGGATGCCGCTGAGGAACCGCGGCAAGGGCCCGGCGGCAAGCCCGTTCATGGTCGCGATGGTGACCTCGCCGCGGGTCAGGCCCTTCAGCGCCTCGATGTGCGACTCGACCCGAGCGTGACCTTTGAGG
Source organism: uncultured Rhodoplanes sp. (assembly GCA_936924235.1). GTDB lineage: Bacteria > Pseudomonadota > Alphaproteobacteria > Rhizobiales > Xanthobacteraceae > Z2-YC6860. The sequence goes on from CAKZHN010000399.1 coordinate 7,571, forward strand.
GTCTCCCGCACGTGGGCGATCAGCACCTCGCCGGTCGCGGTGAGCCGCAACCGGCGCGGCATGCGCTCGAAAATCGGGGTTCCCAGCTCGTTTTCCAAAGCCAGGATCTGCCGGTTGATCGCCGAAGAGGCAACATTGAGCCGCGCCGAGGCCTTGCGGATGGAGCCCAGGCGGGCGACCTCGTCGAGGTATTTCAGCAGGCGGGAGTGCAACATGGCCGGGTCTCCGTGGCTGCGTCACCGGTCCGGCGAAAACGCAGCCTGCCCGCGCTTTCATCGGGCTGCATAAGGCTTCGCCACCGATGCCTCAAAGGCATCACTCAAGGCGAAAATTGATGCTTTTTACAAACATTCAAATTGCCCATCCTGCTGTCAAGAGGACTCGGGGGCGAGTCCACGCCGCGTCGAGACGCGGCGGCGTCGCAACGATTTTCGGAGGACACTCCATGTCGCGCTTTCGGTTCGCTTGCCTTGCCACAGCCGCGGCCCTGTCGCTGATCGCCGGCGTCGCCAACGCCGCCGACAAGGTCACGTTCCTGACGAGCTGGTACGCGCAGGCCGAGCACGGCGGCTTCTATCAGGCCAAGGCCGCCGGCATCTACGAGAAGGCCGGCCTCGACGTGACCATCAAGATGGGCGGGCCCCAGGTGAACGGCATGCAGCTTCTGCTCGCCGGCGAAGCCGATGTGATGATGGGCTACGACTTCCAGGTGCTGAACTCGATCGCCAAGGGCCTGCCGGTCATCACCATCGCGGCGTCGTTCCAGAAGGACCTTCAGGGCATCATGACCCATGATGACGTGAAGGGCCTCGAAGACTTCAAAGACAAGACCATCCTGGTGGCGACGCCGGGCCGCACCTCGTGGTGGCCGTGGCTGCGCCGCAAGTTCGGCTACACCGACGCGCAGACGCAGGCCTACACCTTCAACCTGCAGCCGTTCTTCAACGACAAGAACATCGTGCAGCAGTCCTATCCGTCGTCAGAGCCGTTCCAGGCGATGCAGAAGGGCGTGCCGGTGAAGTTCTTCCTGATGGCGGACTACGGTTATCCGCCCTACGGCACGACGATGGTTGCAACCACCAGGTTCGCCGCCGAGCGTCCGGACGTCGCACGCCGCTTCGTGCGCGCCTCGCTCGAAGGCTGGAAGAGCTATCTCAAGGGCGATCCGTCGGCGGCCAACGCGCTGATCCAGGCCGACAATCCGAAGATGAGCGCCGAGCAGATCGCGTTCGGCATCAAGCGGCTGAACGAACTCGAAGTCGCCGACGGCGGTGACGCCAAGACCATGGGCATCGGCATCATCACCGAGGCGCGCTGGAAGGCGACTTACGACCTGATGGTGCAGGAAGGCCTGCTGGCCGCCGACACCGACTGGAAGAAGGGCTTCACGACCGAATTCGTGAAGGACCTCAAGATCACGTCGCGCTGAGGCAAGCGAAGGCACGACCATGGCCAGCGGCGCGACCACTGCAAGATGGAACAAGATCGCCAACTTCGCGCCGCCTCTGGTCGTCGGCGTGCTGGTGATCGCGGGATGGGAGGCGTTCTGCCGCGTCTTTTCCATCCCGTCCTACCTGTTTCCGGCGCCGAGCCAGATCGCCTCGGTGTTCGTGTCGGACGCCCCGGTGCTGATGAAGTCGCTGTGGGTGACGCTGCGCGTCACCCTGATCGCGCTCGGCCTCTCGGTGGTGATCGGCTCCGCGGTCGCGTTTCTCTTCGTGCAGAGCCCGATGATCGAGCGGAGCCTGTTTCCCTACGCCATCATCATGCAGGTGACGCCGATCGTCGCGATCGCGCCGCTGATCATCATCCTGGTCAAGGACACACAGCTCGCGCTGGTGATCTGCGCCACCATCATCGCGATCTTCCCGATCATCTCGAACACCACCGTGGGGCTGCGCAGCGTCGACCAGGGCCATCAGAACCTGTTCGCCGTCAACCGCGCGTCGCGGCTGCAGAAGCTGATCTATCTGCGCATCCCGAGCGCGCTGCCGTTCTTCTTCGCGGGGCTGCGGGTGTCGAGCGGGCTTGCGCTGATCGGCGCCGTGGTCGCCGAGTTCGTCGCCGGCACCGGCGGCCGCAACACGGGCCTGGCCTACGAAATCCTGCAATCGGGCTTCCAGCTCGAGATCCCGCGCATGTTCGCGGCGCTGTTCCTGATCACCGTCGCAGGCATCACGCTGTTTCTCGCCATGGTGATGCTGTCGCGGCTGGCGCTCGGCTCCTGGCACGACAGCGTGGCCGAGAGCGAAGCATGACCATGAGCATGATCCCGAAAAGTGTGAAGCGGTTTTCGGAGAAGATCATGCTCAAACTAAAAAGCCGGAGGATAATCACATGCTGACGACCAAGCAGAACGTGCTGCGCCGCTTCTGGTACGCGGTGATGGCGCTGGAAGACCTCAAGGATGGACCGAAACCGTTCCGCCTGCTTGGCGAGGACATCGTGCTGTTCCTCGACAAGGACGGCAAGCCGGCCGCTCTCAAGGATCGCTGCTGCCATCGCACCTCCAAGCTCTCCAAGGGCTGGATGAACGACGGCCAGATTGTCTGCGGCTATCACGGCTGGACCTATGATCGCACCGGCAAGCTCACCCATGTGCCGCAGTTTCCGGTGCAGCAGGAGGTGCCGAACCTGTCGACGCCGGCCTATCACTGCGAGAGCCGCTACGGCTACGCCTGGGTGGCGCTCGAGGAGCCGCTCGCGCCGATCCTCGACGCCGACGAGGAGCACGACCCCAAGTACCGCCGCATCCCGCAGTTCTACGAGGTGTGGAACACCTCGGCGTTCCGGCTGATGGAGAACTCGTTCGACAACGCGCACTTCGCCTTCGTGCACAAGGGCACCTTCGGCCAGCTCAACCAGCCGCTGCCGGAGAAATACGAGATCGTCGAGACCGACTACGGCTTCGAGGCCGAGACGCTGATCACCGTCGCCAATCCGCCGGTGCAGCACCGCATCTCCGGCACCACCGCGGCGACCACCAAGCGCCACATGCGCAACAAGTGGTACATGCCGTTCTGCCGCAAGCTCGACATCGAATATCCGAGCGGGCTCCGCCACATCATCTTCAACTCGGCGACGCCGATCGACGACAGCCACATCATGGTGGTGCAGTGGCTCTATAGGAACGACACCGAGGCCGACTGCCCGGCCAAGGAGCTGATCGACTGGGATTTCCAGATCACCCGCGAGGACAAGGACATCATCGAGTCCACCGACTACGACGTGCCGATGGACATGGGCCGGCGCGTCGAGGCGCATATGGTCTCGGACCGCCCCGGCATGCTCATGCGCAAGCGCCTGATGAAGCTGTTCGAGGAGCACGGCGAGACCGAGGTCTATGCGCCGCGCAACGCAGGCGATACAGTTCCGGCCATCGCCGCGGAATAAGGATTCGCCATGTCGCAAGGCACTGCGCTCGCCCGGGAGCAAGCCACGGGACGTTATCCCATCGAAGCCTTCCTGGCCGATATCGCCGGGATCGACTGGACGATGGATGCGACGGACCTGAAGCGCAGGTCGCGCGACTACTACTGGTACAGCCCGATCCTCAACGAGGAGCTGAAGGACAAGCTCGCCGACGTCGTGGTCACGCCGAAGGACGAAGGCGAAGTGGTCCGGGTGGCCGCGGCCTGCGCCAAGCACCGCATTCCGCTGACCCCGCGCGGCGGCGCCACCGGCAACTACGGGCAGTGTGTGCCGATGGACGGCGGCATCGTGCTCGACATGGCGGCGTTCAACAAGATCGAGTGGCAGAAGCCTGGAAAGATCCGCGTCCAGGCCGGCGCCAAGCTGTGGGATATCGATGCCGCGACCCGGCCGAACGGCTGGGAGCTGCGGATGCACCCCTCGACCAAGCGCTCGGCCCAGATCGGCGGCTTCGTCGCCGGCGGCTCTGGCGGTGCCGGCAGCGTCACGTTCGGCGGCCTCCGCGAGCCCGGCAACATCCTCGCGGCCCGTATCGTCACGCTGGAGGAGACGCCGCGGGTGATCGAGCTGCGCGGCGACGCCGCCCAGAAGATCAGCCGCGCCTACGGCACCACCGGCATTATCACCGTGCTGGAAATGCCGCTCGCTCCCGCGCTGCCCTGGGTCGACTTGATCGTCGCCTTCGACGACTTCGCCGAGGCGGTCCGCTTCGGCCGCACCATCGCGATGGCCGACGGCATCGTGAAGAAGCTCGTCTCGCCGATCGAGTGGCCGCTGCCGCAGCATTTCGCGGCCTATCGTTCCTATTGTCCCGAGGGCAAGAGCGTCCTGTTCTGCATGATCGGCGAGATGTCGATCGAGAGCTTTGCGACGCTGCTCGAGCCGTTCAAAGGCAGCATCACCTACAAGGAGCCGGCCGAAGACGTGCTCAACAAGGTGCCGCTCTACGAACACACCTGGAACCACACCACGCTGCAGGTGCTCAAGACCGACCGCGGCGTGACCTACCTGCAATGCCTCTACCCGCACGACCGGCTGGTCGAGGCGGTGGCCGAGGTCGGCAAGATGTTCCAGGGCGAGGTGACGCAGCACCTCGAATTCCTCCGCATCAACGGCGTGATGACCGCGAGCGGCCTTCCGGTGATCCGCTACACGTCGGCTGAGCGGCTCTACGAGATCATCGCGGGCTACGAGTCCTGCGGCGTCATGATCGCCAACCCGCACGTGGTGACGCTCGAGGACGGCAGCCGCTACAAGCGCGTCGACGCCGACCAGCTCGGCTTCAAGCACGAGGTCGATCCCAGGGGCCTGCTCAATCCGGGCAAGATGCGAAGCTTCGAGCCGAAGAACCCATGACAGCCACGCCGCTCAAGCTCGTGCCCGATGCCATGCCGGCCGATCCGGCAACGCAAGCCGCATCGGGACGGCCGCTGCTGCGGCTTGCCGGCATCTCGAAGTCCTTCAGCAACGGCGTGACGGCTTTGGCCGGGATCGACCTGACGATCCGGCCCGGCGAATTCGTCAGCCTGCTCGGGCCGTCGGGCTGCGGGAAATCGACGCTGCTCAAGCTCATCGCCGATCTGTCGCCGCCCTCCTCCGGCACCATCGACTGGCCGCAGTCGGCCTACGACGCCATGGGGACAGCCGAGCCGGCGCTCGGCTTCGTGTTCCAGGAGCCGACGCTGCTGCCGTGGCGGACCGTGACCGACAACGTCTATCTGCCGCTGCTGCTGTCGGGCGTCGGCAAGAGCGAGGCGAAGGAGCGGATCGATGAGGTGCTGGCGATGGTCGGGCTTTCGGCCTTCGCTGGCGCGCATCCCCGGCAGCTCTCGGGCGGCATGAAGATGCGCGTCTCGATCGCGCGCGCGCTGGTAACGCGGCCGAAGATCCTGCTGATGGACGAGCCGTTCGCGGCGCTCGACGAGATCACCCGCATCAAGCTCAACGATGATCTGCTCGAATTGTTCGCGCGGCAGGGGCTGACCGTCATTTTCGTCACCCACAGCGTCTACGAGTCGGTCTATCTGTCGAGCCGCATCGTGGTGATGAGCGCGCGGCCCGGGCGGATCAGCGCCGATATCCCGGTCGAGGCGGAATATCCGCGCAACGAGGAATACCGCACCTCGAATTTCTACAACGAGCGCTGCCGCTTCGTGTCGGCGGCGCTGCGCCACGCCATGACGGCGAACGACGCGGCGTAGAGTATTTCCCGCTTACGTGGGAGTACACTCATGCAACAAGCACGCTGTCACCCGCGGGCTTGACCCGCGGGTCCATACGATGTTGCGACAAAGCACACTCTTACGATTGCCTGCGCTGCGCTAGCTCATGGATCGCCGGGTCAAGCCCGGCGATGACACCGCCGTTGTGGCTCGCGGCGGAGAGTAATGAGAAATCTGGACACAGCTACTAGCCAGAATAGCGCGTGCGCGACGTGATGCTGTCGAGCGGAAAGCGCGCAACCTCGTCGATCAGCGCGATGAGCTGCTTCGCCGCACGCTCGACCAGCTCGGCGCCGCGCCTGGCATCGGCCGCCGACGCATTGCCGCAGGCGCCGGACGGCTGCAGGTCCTGGGTCTGCCAGCCGTAGCCGACCGCGCCTTCAGGTGTGAGGATGGCGTTGGACTTTTCCATCTCGACCGACTTCGGCACGAAGTTCTCGGCGCGCGCCATCTCGACCAGATCGCTGTGCAGATGCAGCATCACGCTGGTCTCGGTCTCGCCGCCGTGGATGCCGTGGCGAAGCTCCGCCGCGTCGAACAGATCGCCCGCCTCGGTCACGCGGAACCACGAGCACGCCACCGCGAACATATCGAGCTTCACCCGCAATTCGCGGCAGACGATGTCCATCACCTGGGTCTGGCCGCCATGGGAGTTGAACAGGATCAGCTTGCGGCAGCCGGCGCGGTGCACGCTCTCGCCGACCTCATACCAGAGCCTGGCCAGCGTCTCGTATGACAGCGTCAGGGTGCC
>CAKZHN010000400.1 GCA_936924235.1 uncultured Rhodoplanes sp.
CGGCGTCAGCAGGCCCATGTGGTCATCGGCAGTCTGCCGGGTTTTCTCGTCGTCGGAGCGATGGTGCAGGTCCGACGAAATCGCGGTCCACATCACCAGCGCGCGGGCCGCCTCGTTGAACGACCGGATGGTCATCAGCGTGCGGCGCACGTCGGGATGCACGATGATCGGATCGGCCGGCTTGTCTTTGGCCTTGGCGCCGGTCAGCGAACGGCCCTGCAGGCGCTCTTTCGCGTAGATCGCGGCGTTCTGATAGGCGACCTCGGACAGGGCGAGGCCCTGCACGCCGACGCCGAGCCGCGCCTCGTTCATCATCGTGAACATCGCAGGCAGGCCGCGGTTTTCCTCGCCGAGGAGCCACGCGGTCGCGCCGTCGTAGTTCATGACGCAAGTGGAGTTGCCGTGAATGCCCATCTTCTCTTCGAGCGAGCCGCAGGCGAGCGCGTTGCGCGCCCCGAGCGAGCCGTCGGGCTTGGGCAGGAACTTCGGCGCCACGAACAGCGAGATGCCCTTGGTGCCCTCGGGCGCGCCTTCGATACGCGCCAGCACGAGGTGCACGATGTTGGGGGCGAGATCGTGCTCGCCGGCCGAGATGAAAATCTTGGTGCCGGTGATCTTGTAGCTGCCGTCGGGCTGCTTGGCCGCCTTGGTGCGCAGGAGCCCCAGGTCCGTGCCGCAATGCGGCTCGGTGAGATTCATCGTGCCGGTCCATTCGCCGGCGATCATCTTCGGCAGATAGGCGGCCTTCAGCTCCGGCGAGCCATGGGCGATCAGCTCCGCGATCGCGCCCTGGGTCAGGCCCGGATACATCGCAAACGCCATGTTGGCCGAGCACAGGAACTCGTTCACCAGCTGAGTGATCAGCATCGGCAGGCCCTGGCCGCCGAACTCGGGCGGGGCCGAGATGCCGATCCAGCCGCCCTCGACGATCTGCTTGAAGGCGTCCTTGAAGCCTGTCGGGGTGGTGACGCTGCCGTCGGCGGCGCGTTTGCAGCCTTCCTTGTCGCCGACCCGGTTGAGGGGCTGGAGCACCTGCTCGCTCAACTTGCCGGCCTCGCCCAGCACCGCCTCGATCAGGTCCGGCGGGGCGTCGGCAAAGCCCGGAAGATTGGAATAGCGCTCGACGTGGAACACGTCGTTCAGGAGGAATTGGGCGTCCTCGACGGGCGCTTTATAGGTCGGCATGGCTCATATCCCCGGCTTTCGTCCCGCCTAAAACAATGGCACAGGGCCATTGCGACGGCCTTAAGGCCCCTGAACCGTCCAACTACGTGCTGAACAACAGGTTTCGCACCCTACGGTTGGCCCCCGGGCTGGAGCCGCCCGCCAGACACACAAAACCGAGATGTAAATTGTCAGGTAAACCGCCCGCCGGACCGGCCGGTTAACGGGTTATTTACCTTGATAATCAAGAGTCTGTGCCGAGTTTCGAGGACCGCACCAGTCGCCTCCTTCAGTAGCCAGCGTGCCGGTTTCCAGGGACTGAGACGGTTCCCGCGTGTTCACCCAAACGGCTCGAAGGACGCGTGCGGCACAGACGCAGATCATACCGTGACCATGTCGACGACGAGGACATCGATGATGGCCTCGCGTCGGTGCATGATCGTCTCGATGACTTGACGCGACAGCTCGAGCGCATGACGAAGGCTGGCCTCGGTCAACCCGCGCCTGCGCCGCAAGCTCAGCCGCAGCATGCGCCTCAGCCTCAGCCGCAGCACCCTCCGGCGCCGCAGCACCACGCCCCGGCGCCGCAGCCGCAGCACCAAGCTCACCCGCAGCCGGCGCCTGCTGCGCCGCTCTTCTACAGCGCGCCGCCGCCTCTGGTGCCGACTCCGCCGCTGGCTCCCGCGCCTGTCGCGCCTGCCGACCTGCGGGCAACGGATCGCGTCGCCGACGCGCTGGCGCGTCTCGATCGCCGTCTCGACCAGGTGATTGCCGAAGGCCGTGCGGTCGCGCAGGACATGGGCCGCCAGCAGCGCTACGCACCGCCGCAGCAGCGTCCGGCGGCACCGCAGCACTACGCCGCCATGCCCCAGCAGCAGCCCGCGCCGAAGCGCGGACCCGCGAGCTGGGCCGACCAGATTTCCGCGCGGCAGCGTGCCCTCGACGGCGGCCCCGCGAAACAGCCGGCCCGCGCCGCGCAGCCGGCGCGCCAGGCGGCGCAGCCGCGTCGCGCGGCTCCGAAGCCTGCTCCCGCTCCGATGATGCATGCTCCGGTGATGCCCGCTCCGGCGCTGCGCGCGGCTCCGCCGCCGCCGATGCCGCAATGGAACGCGGCTCCCGATTTCACCGGGCTCGAGCAGCAGCTCCGCGACATCAACACGCAGATCTCGACGCTGCATCAGCCCTACGAAAACGCCTTCACGGCGTTGCGCAATGAAGTTGCCGAGATCGGCCGCACGCTGACCGAGGCCATGCCGCGGCGGGCGATCGAGACGCTCGAAGCCGAGGTGCGGGCGCTGTCGGAGCGCATCGACCGCAGCCGCCAGGCCGGCGCGGAGGGCGCCTCGCTCGCCGTGCTCGAACAGGAGCTGGCCGAGGTCCGGCACGCGCTGCAGCACCTGACGCCGGCCGAGAATCTGGTCGGCTTCGAGGACGCGGTGCGCGGGCTGTCGCAGCGGATCGATATGATCGCGCAAACCCCGCAGGGGCCGGGCGATCCGCTGGCATTCAAGCAGCTCGAGCAGGCGGTGGTCTCGCTGCGCGGCATGGTCTCCAACGTCGCGTCCGACGGCACGCTGGCGCAGCTTGCCGACGAGGTGCGCAATCTGTCGGCGCAGTTCGAGCGCGCCTCAGCCGATAGCGGCTCGGAAGCGTTGTCGCGGCTGGAATCCCGGATCGCTTCGCTGATGGAAAGCGGCCGCGCGGTGCCGCCCGATCTCGAAGGGCCGATCCGGCAACTGAGCGAGCGGCTCGACCGCATGCAGCTCAGCCAGGGCGATCAGCTCGCGCTCGAAGCGCTCGAGGATCGCATCGCCAAGCTGTCGGAAAAGCTCGACGCCTCGGACGCGCGGCTCGGCCAGCTCGATTCGATCGGGCGCGGGCTCGCTGATCTTTTGGTGCATCTCGAAGAGATGAAGAGCTCGGGCCGGGTCGCGCGCGTCGCGCCGCCGGCGGAGCCCGAGGGCGAGCCAGAGCCCGCGCCGCAGCCGTCCCCGCGGCCGGCGCCTGTTGCCGCGCCTGTCGCGCCGCCTGCACCCATTCCGACTCCGGCGCCAACGCCTGCTCCAGTGCCTGTGCTCGCGGCTGCTCCAGTGCCGATCCACGCCCAGGCATCGCCGCTCGATCTGATCACCGACATGCCGGAGGCCGAAGCCCTCGAGGTTCCGGCTCAAGAGGACGTGCTGGAGCTCCAGGAGGCTGAGCTGATGGCCGCGCCGCCGCAGCCCGCTCCGGCGCCGCCGCCTCCGCAGCAGCGGCGTCCGCCGCAAATGCCGCGCGGCCCGCAGCTGCAGCCGATCGATCCGAATCTGCCGCCCGACACGCCGCTCGAACCCGGCAGCGGGGTGCCGCGCATGCGGCCAGGCTCCGCTGCCGCCCGCATCGCCGCCTCCGAAGCTGCCTTGAGCGGCTTCCGTGCCGCGGCCGGCGATCCCGGCAGCAAGGCCGCCGCGCTGGCGGCGGCCCGCAGTGCCGCCAAGTCTGCCTCGCTCGACGCGCCGGTGCAGCCCGCGAAGGCCCGCGCTCCGAAAAAGTCGGGCTTCCGATGGCCGTTCAGCAAAAAGGCCAAGGCCGGCGTCGAACCCCAATTGCCGCCGCCGCCCGTTCAGGCGCCGATGCCCGCGCCGGCCAAGGCTGCGCCGGCAATGCCTGCTCCGGCCATGCCGGCCCCGGCAAAGCCGGCGGCCGCAACGCCCATGCCCGCAGCGCCGATGCCTGCCCCGATGCTGCCGCCCGACGACGAAGCGGACGAACGTCGCGCGCCGCGCGGCTGGCGGCTCGGGCTCCTCGTCAAAAAGCTCCTGATCGCCGGAAGCGTCGCGGCCCTCATCGTCGGCGGTGCACTGTTCGTGTTCAACATGCTGGCGTCACCCGATGTGCCGCCGCTGCCCAGCACCGATCTGCCGGACACGCTCGAGGTGCCGAAAAATCCGCCGGCCGGCGCGCCGGCCCGGCCGATGCCGTCGCCGCAGGGCGCGCTGACGCCGTCCGCACCCGATGTGACGGGCCAGATCGGCGGTGGTGGCAGCTCGCCGTCGTTCTTCGATCCGACCACGATCCTGACGCAGAAGCCGCCGAGCAGCGATGTCACGGGATCGATCGTGCCGAAGACCACGCCGGCGCGCGTGCCGGCCGCGGCCGGTCCCACCGGCCATCCCGCCGTCGACGGGTTGCCCACCGCGATCAGTCCGGTGCTGCGCCAGGCTTTGGCAGCGAGCGAGCCCGCCGCCGAATACGAGCTCGGCCTGCGCTATCTCGACGGCCGCGGCGTGCCGCAAAACGCCACCGAGGCGGTGCGCTGGCTGCAGCGCGCCTCGGATGCGGGCTTTGCGCCGGCGCAATTCCGTCTCGCCGGCCTGAACGAAAAGGGCGACGGCGTCAGGAAGGACCTTCCGGCCGCCCGCAGGCTCTATCTTGCGGCTGCCGCCAAGGGCCACGGCAAGGCCATGCACAATCTGGCGGTGCTCTACGCCGAAGGCGTCGATGGCAAACCCGACTACAAGGCCGCCTCGGAGTGGTTCAGGAAGGCCGCGAACTACGGCGTGGCGGACAGCCAGTACAATCTCGCCATCCTGTTCGCCCGCGGCATCGGCGTGCAGGCGAATCTCACCGAGTCATACCGCTGGTTCGCGCTGGCCGCGGCGGCCGGCGACAGCGAGGCCGCCAAGAAGCGCGACGAGGTCGCGGCCCGTCTCGATCCGCAGACGCTGGCCCTGGCCAAGGCGGCGGTGCAGAACTTTGTCGCCGAGCGCGAGCCGGACGAGGCAATCAATTTACGGACGCCGCCGGGCGGCTGGGACAAGGTGCCGGCACAGCCGGTCAAGCCGAAGAAGGCCGGCCCGTAATCGCGACCGGTGCCGTCGCATCCGCGACAAAAACGCATTGAATAAGTCACAGTCACGCTTTGTTAGATTTTGCGTGGACATCCGCGCAATCGGGCCTATACGAAATGGGTCCGAGTTGCCGCGGCGGGCGTAACGTGACGCCTCGGGCCTGACCTCGCCATCAAGCCGGACCGCCTGCGTGCAAATTTACCTCCCGATCGCCGATCTCCCGGTCGACATTTTCCTGGTTCTGGCCATGGGGCTCGCGGTCGGGTTCATCTCCGGCATGTTCGGCATCGGCGGCGGCTTCCTGATGACACCGCTGCTGATCTTCGTCGGCATCTCGCCGGCGGTCGCGGTGGCGACCGTCGCAAGCCACATCGCCGCCTCGTCATGCTCGGGCGTGATCACGTACTGGCGACGGCGTGCGGTCGATCTTGCGCTCGGCCTGATGCTTCTAGCCGGCGGCATCCTGGGGACTGCGGTCGGCGTCTGGCTGTTCACGGTGCTGCGCGCGCTCGGGCAACTCGACCTGGCAATCGGCGTGTCCTACGTGCTGCTGCTGTCCACCGTCGGCGGGCTGATGATCAGCGAAAGCATCCGCGTCATCATTCGCCAGCAGCGCGGCAAGACCGTCACACTCCGCCGCGGCGGCGCGCACACCTGGGTCCATGGCCTGCCGCTGAAGATGCGCTTCAAGCGCTCCAAGATCTACGTCTCGGCCATTCCGGTCTGGGTCATCGGCTTCATCATCGGCTTCGTCGGCGCCGTGATGGGCATCGGCGGCGGCTTCCTCTTGGTGCCGATGCTGATCTATTTTCTGCACGTGCCGACCGCGACCGTGATCGGCACCTCCATGGTGCTGACGCTCATCACCATGGCGTCGGCGACCGTGATGCACGCCACCACCAATCATCTGGTCGACGCGGTGCTGGCGCTGATCCTGATGATCGGCGGCGTGATCGGCGCGCAGTTCGGCGCCCGCGCCGGCCAGAACATGCGCGGCGAGCGGCTGCGGCTGCTGCTCGGCCTCCTGGTGCTCGCGGTGGGCCTGCGCTTCGCCTATCAGCTCGTGGTGCAACCCGGCGACCTCTACTCGGTCCGGCAGCTGGGGGCCGAATGACGCGCCGGCTGACCATCGCGCTCGCAGCATTCGCCGCCCTGGCCGCGGCCAGCGCGCCGGCGTCCGCCGAGCGGCTGGTGGCGACGCTGTCGCGCCATCAGGTCCTGGTGAATTCCAATTTCACCGGAAGCCTGATCGTGCTGTTCGGCACCATCGAGCCCGATACACCCGCCTCGCGCCGCCGCACCACCGGCTATGACCTCGTCGTCACCGTGACCGGCCCGAAGCAGACCCTGGTGGCGCGCAAGAAGGAGCGCGTGCTCGGCATCTGGACCAACATGGATTCCCGGACCTTCGTCAACGTGCCGAGCTATCTCGCGGTGCTGTCGACCCAGCCGTTCGAGCAGTTCACCACAGCGGATACGATCAAGCAGCAGCAGCTCGGCCTCGACAACATCCTGCTGCCGCAGCAGGTCGGGCCGGATGTCGGCGATCCGGGCGCGAGCGACGTGTTCCGGCGGGAGCTCGTGCGGCTGAAGTCCGAGCACAAGCTCTATCTGCAGACCACCAATGGCGTGACGCTGCTCACGCCGACGGTCTTCCGCACCGACATGGCGCTCCCCGCCGAAGGTGCGATCGGCAACTACGACGTCGACATCAGGGTGTTCGCCGACCGGCAGATGGTGGCGCGCACCAGTTCGGCCTTCGAGCTCGTCAAGGTCGGCTTCGAGCAGTTCGTCGCCAATGCGGCGCGCGACTACGGCTTCGTCTATGGCGTCGCAGCCGCGATGATGGCGCTCGTCACCGGCTGGCTCGCCTCGGTGGTCTTCCGGCGCGACTGAGCCGTAGCTTTACGGCGGATCGAGGCCCTTGGCCTTGAGCACCGGCGCGGCCTCGGCCGACGTCAGAAACGCCACCAGCTCCTGCGCGGCCTTGGGGTCGCCCGGCTTGGACGACAGGCCGGCCGAGAACACGATGATCTGCTGCAACTCCTTCGGTAGCGGCGACGCATCGATGCCCGCCACGGCCTTCAATTCCGGCATCTGCTGGGCCGCCATGTCGGCTTCGCCGCGAAGCACAAGCTCGGCCACGTAGCCGGTGTTGACCGGCATCGCCTTGGTCTTGGCCTTCATCTCCTCGGCGATGCCGAGCCGGTCGAACACCGCGAGCATGTGCTTGCCGCTCTCGGCGCCCTCGTTGCGGGCGAAGCTCTTCACCGCCAGCAGCGAGCGCTTGACGCCCTCGGCCGAGGACACGTCGGGCTTGGGCGAACCGGCGCGCACGCCGAGGCCGATGCTGGAGCGCGCGTAATCGGTACGGCGGGCGATCTTGCCCTGCCGGATGAGATCGTCGGTCGCCTCCGCGGTGAGGATCGAGACATCGAAGGCCTCGCCGCCGGTGATACGCTCGATGATCATCTTCGACGGCGTATGCACGATCGTGACCTTGTGCGACGACTTCTTCTCGAACTGATCGACCAGCGCCGTGATGGTGGTCCGCATCGGCGCCGGACACATCAGCTTGATCTCGGCCGCGCTCGCGCGCTGAACCGGCAGCGCCGCGACCAGCGCGAGGCCAAGAACCGCCAAAACTCGGGATATCGGATTCACGTCAAAGCCCCCTGCTCGATCCGGCCCGGCGATCCTAGCCGAGCGCCGCAGCGAGGACACCGTCAGTCCGGCAGGCAGTGCTTTGCGGCCACCGCATAGACCCGCTCGAGCCCCAGCATGTGCGCCGTGAAGGCCAGCGTCTCGAACACGTTGGCGAAGGCGCGGTCGCGCACGTTCAGCCCGCCCGTGTAGGCGCCGAAGGCCGGCATCACCAGCCGCACGCCGTCGCTGGCAAAGCAGCGGCGGCTCACCGCGCGGCCGCGCCGCGCCACCCGCGCCACCGGATGCAGATGGCCCGCGATCACGCCGGTGTCTTCGCCGCCGGGCTCGTGGCGAAACGTCAGCGCGGCGATCCTGAGCTCCGGCAGGAAGCGCCCGCCGATGTTGTCGGCCGGCTCCGGATCGTGATTGCCGGCGATCCAGATCCAGTCGCGGCCGCGCTGCATCGCCTTCAAGGTGGCGCGGTCAGTGTCGGCGAGCCGCGCCGGGCCGCGGCCGTCGTGGAAGCTGTCGCCCAGCGCCACCACGAGCCGTGGCGCGTAGCGCGCCACCAGCGCGCCGAGCCGGGCCAGCGTCGCCGCGGTGTCATAGGGCGGCAGCAGCACGCCTCGCGCGGCAAAGCTCGAGCCCTTTTCCAGGTGCAGGTCGGCGACCGCGAGCATGCCCTGCTCGGGCCAGTAGAGCGCGCCCGCCACGTCGGCGTGCAGGTCGGCACCGGCAAGCGTCAGCGCTCCGTCCGCCTGGCGCGGGCTGGACTGAGACGCGGACTTCGCGACCGGCACGTACGACATCTCTGCCTGCTTCTTGCGCCTACTTCTTGGAGCTCGCGCTCAAGAGAAGCCGCGCGGTGTCGCCTTCGATGATCAACCTGTTCTTGTCGTCGAAGCGCCAGCGCTGCGCCGTGCGCAGCGAGTTGGTGAAGGCGTCCTCGGCGGTCATTCGCGCCTTGTCGCAGCCCTTCTTGGTGGTGGCGATCGAGGTGAAGTCGATCTCGTTGTCGCGCAGCAGCACGCCGGCGGTCCAGTCGTTGCAGCCGGCGTTGCCGGCACCGCGCATGCCGTCACCGGCCTTGGTCACCGTCAGCGTCAGGTTCTTGTTCTGCACGTCGTAACCCGAGATCGAGATCACTTTGTAGGTCGCGCCGACCGGAAACTCCCGCGGCGCCTGCGCCAAGGACGGCGTTGCCGTCAGCGCCAGAACGATTCCCAGTGAAACCATGCCCCTCATGCCATGGCCTCCTTGATCAGATCATCCGCGGCCTCGGCCATCACGGCCTCAGACGCCTCCCCAAAGACCGACTCGCGGCCGATCTCCAGCATCACCGGTACCGCAAGCGGCGACACCCGGTCGAGCGCCTTATGGACGATTCGGCCCCGGATGCGCGAGAGCATTTCGCCGAGCCGCTTGATGTCGAGGAGCCCCGTCGCGGCGTCGGCCCGCGCCGCCCGCAGCAGCACGTGGTCACCCTGGTGCTTGCGCAGCACGTCATAGACCAGATCGGTCGAGATGGTGACCTGCCGCCGCGATTTCTCCTCCCCGGGGAAACGGCGCTCGATCAAACCGGCGATGATGGCGCAATTGCGGAAGGTGCGTTTCATCAGGGCGGATTCCGCGAGCCAGGCTTCGAGGTCGTCGCCCAGCATGTCCTCGTCGAACAGTTGCGGCAGCGACAGCTCGCCGCGTGAAATCTTCAAGCCGACGTCGCCGAGCCCCCAGATCGCCAGCGCGTATTCGTTGCCGACGAAGCCCAGCGGCTTGAGCCTCGCACGCTCCAGCCGCCGCGTCAGCAGCATGCCCAGCGTGATATGCGCCAGGCGCCCTTCGAACGGATAACAAACCAGGTAGAATTTATCGCCGCGCGGAAAGGTTTCGACCAGCAGGTCGTCCTGCCGCGGCACCAGCGAGCGCCACTGCTGGATGCGCAGCCATTCGCTGACCGGAGCCGGCAGTTGCTGCCATTGCTTCGGCTCCGACAGCATCCGCCGCACGCGCGCCGCAAGATACGTGGACAGCGGAAACTTGCCGCCTTCGTAGGCCGGCACCTTGGGGTCCTTCGCGTTGCTGCGCGAGACGTAAACCTCGTCCTCGACCAGGGCCTCGTATTTCAGGATCTCGCCGGCGAACACGAAAGTATCACCCGGCACCATCATCTCGATGAAGTATTCCTCGACCTCGCCGAGGAGCCGGCCGCCGCGCGCGATCATGCCGGTGTGACCCGTGCCGCCGGCGCGCGAGCGCACCAGTCTCACCTTGAGCATGTCGGCCTCGACGATGGTGCCGACATTCATGCGGTAGCGCTGCGCCACCATCGGATTGGCGACGCGCCAGCGGCCATCCTTGTTCTGGCGGATCTTGGCGAAACGCTCATAGGCCTTGAGCGCATAGCCGCCGGTGGCGACGAAATCGAGCACCGCATCGAAGTCGGCGCGGGTCAGCCCGGCGTAAGGCGCCGCGCTCCTGACCTCGGCATAGAGCTCGTCGGCCAGGAACGCCTCGCCGCAGGCGCAGCCGAGCACGTGTTGCGCCAGCACGTCGAGCGCCCCGGTCCGGAGCGGCGGCGTGTCCTGCGCGTTGTCGGCGACCGCGCCGATCGCCGCCTCGCATTCGAGCACCTCGAAGCGGTTGGCAGGAACCAGAATGCCGCGCGACGGCTCGTCGAGCCGGTGGTTGGCGCGACCAATGCGCTGAAGCAGCCGCGACGATCCCTTCGGCGCGCCGATATTGACGACGAGGTCGACGTCGCCCCAGTCGATGCCGAGATCGAGCGACGAGGTGCAGACCACGGCGCGGAGCTTGCCCCCGCTCATCGCCTGCTCGACCTTGCGCCGCTGCGCGACGTCGAGCGAGCCATGATGCAGCGCGATCGCAAGCGAATCTTCGTTGATGTGCCAGAGCGCGTGAAAAATCATCTCGGCCTGGCTGCGGGTGTTGACGAACACGAGCGTCATCTTGTGCTGCTTGATCAGCTGGTAGATCTGCGGAAACGCATGCCGCGCCGAATGGCCGGCCCAGGGCAGGTATTCGCCGGGCGCCAGCATGGTGACGTTCGGCTCGGCGCCGCCGGACGCGATCACCAGATCGGCCAGATGCTGGCCGCGCTCCGGCTGCGGCACCAGATAGCGGCAGAGATCGTCGGGCTCGGCGACCGTCGCCGACAGCCCGGTCATGGCGAGATCGGGCGCGAGGCGCCACAGCCGCGCAAGATCGAGCGAAAGAAGATCCCCGCGCTTGGAGGTGACCAGCGCATGCAGCTCGTCGAGCACGATGCGCTTGAGGCTGCCGAACAGGAACGGCGCGTCGGCGCTGGCGAGCAGCAGCGCGAGCTGCTCGGGCGTGGTCAGCAGGATGTCCGGCGGATCGCGGCGCTGCCGCTGGCGCTTGGAGGTCGGCGTATCGCCGGTGCGGGTCTCGATGCGGATCGGCAGCCCCATCTCGCTCACCGGCGTTTCGAGGTTGCGGGCGATGTCGACGGCGAGCGCCTTCAGTGGCGAGATATAGAGCGTGTGCAGGCCGCCGGCGCGCTTCACGTCGCGGCCTGTAGACATCAGCGCGCGAGATTTTGCGGGTTCGGTTCTCCGCTCAGCGCGTTCGCTCAGCTCCACCAGCGTCGGCAGAAAACCCGCCAGCGTCTTGCCGCCACCGGTCGGCGCGATCAGCAGCACCGATCGCCCGTTACGGGCCCGCGACAGCAGCTCCAACTGATGCGCGCGCGGCGTCCAGCCGCGCGAGGCGAACCATCGCGAAAACGTTTCCGGCAGCAGCTCAGCAGTGTCGGTCTGTTCCGCGAGGCTCATGTCCCCCCAATACTACTTCCCGGCCAGCGCCTTCTTCACGAAGGAATCGTTGGTGGTCCTGCTGAGATCGACTTTCGCCCCCGCCACCGCCGGATCGAACACCTTGAGCACCGCATAGGCCGTCTCCACCGCGCCCGGCTCGAAATGGCCGTCCGGCGAATACATCGGCTTCGAGACTTCCAAAGCCTTGACGTAGATCGGCAGGTTGCCCAGCGCGTATTCCTCCGGCATCAGCTTCGCAATGTCCTCGGCCGAATGGCCCGCGATCCACTTCAGGCCGCGCACGAAGGCGTCGACCACCTTCTGCACGGCCTGCGGGTTCTTCTCGATATAGGCAGGCGCGGCGTAAATCACACCGCCCGGATAGGGCCCGCCATAGACCGCCTTGGTGCCCTCGGCGGTGCGGGTGTCGGCCACGACCTTCACGAGCTTCTCGGTCTCCATCAAGGTCATCATCGGGTCCGAGCTGACGATGGCGTCGATCTCGGCGCGGCGCGCCGCCGCGACCGCGGTCGAGGTGGTGCCGGTGCCCACGAACGAGGCGTCGTCGGGCTTCAACCCGTTGCGCACCATCATGTAGGCCGCCATGAAATGCGTGCTGGAGCCCGGCGAAGTCACGCCGATCTTCATGCCCTTGAGGTCCGCCGCGCTCTTATAGCGGTCGGCCTTGCCGGCCATCATCGCCAGCACGAAACCCGGATAGCGGCCGTATTGCAGCAGCGCCACCACCGGCTGGCCCTTGGCCTGCATCTGGATGGTGTGGTCGAAGGTGCCGATGCCGATCTCGGCGCTGCCGCCGATGATCGCCTGCAGGGTGCGGCCGCCGCTCGCCACGTCGGCGATCTCGACGTCGAGGCCGGCGTCCTTGAAGTAGCCGAGCCGCTCGGTCACCGACAGCGGCAGGTAGAACACCGCCGACTTGCCGCCGACCGCGAACCGCACCTTTTCCTGGGCCAGCGCCGGTCCCGCCACGCAGGCCAGCGCCAAAACCATCCCGATCAGTTTTTTCATCGTTGTTCCTCCCGGTCGTGTTTTTTCCCTTTCCCAGGGCTGCGCCAGTTTGCATCATCACGGCATCGAAGTCGCCGCGGGCTTTTGCATGGGTCTCTATACGAGTGTCGTCCGGCCGCTGGCGTTCCGCCTGGAGGCGGAGCGCGCGCATCATCTTGCAATCAAGCTGGGCGGCAGCGTGGCCTGGGCCGCGCCGGCGCTGCGGCCGCTGCTGGATGCCTCGGACGCGCGGCTCGAAACCCGCATCGCAGACCTGACATTTCCCAATCCGATCGGGCTTGCGGCCGGCTACGACAAGAGCGGCCAGTCAGTCGCGACCCTGGCGGCGCTGGGCTTCGGCAGCGTCGAAGTGGGTTCGGTGTCGATCGATCCGTCGAACGGCAATCCGAAGCCGCGGCTGTGGCGGCTCCCGGACGACAAGGCGCTGCTGGTGCATTACGGCATGCAGAACGACGGCGCGCTCGTGGTCGCGGAACGCGTCAAGGATTTGGAACTGCCAGTGCCGCTCGGCCTCAACATCGCGGTGACCAATCGCGGCAAAGGCGCACCGCCGCTCACGCCGGACCAGATCATTGCCGAATACGTCGAGGCCGCGCGCGTGCTCGCGCCACATGCCGACTATCTGATGCTCAACATGAGCTGTCCGAACACGGCCGACGGCCGCGACTTCTTCGTCGATGGCGCCAACACGCGGGACTGCATTGCGGCTCTGGCCACGCTCGGGCTGAAGCTGCCGGTGTTCATGAAGACCTCGTCGGCGGGCGGCGTCGCTGCGGTCGAGCGGGTGCTCGCCGTGGCCGACGGCCACGACTTCATCGCGGGCTTCATGTTCAACCAGGTTCCCGGCAAGCCGGAAAAGCTCAACACACCCGAGGCGCTGTGGCGCTCGCTGCCCGGCACGGTCGCGGGCCCGCCGATCGCCTATCGGGCGCCGGTGGCCGCCACCGCCGAGTGCTATCGCCGCATGGACCGCAAGCGCTATGTACTGATCTCGGCCGGCGCCGTGACCACGGCGGAAGACGCTTACTTGAAGATCAGGAACGGCACGTCGCTGGTGCAGCTTTTCACTGCGATGGTCTATGAGGGGCCGCTGCTGGCGCGACGGATCGTGCGCGGGCTGTCGCAACTGCTGGAGCGCGACGGCTTCAAGTCGGTGAGCGAGGCGGTCGGCGTCGACGTGCGCTAGCTCGTTTCCTGTTTGCATCAAGGCACACTCACGCAACACGCACGCAGTCACCCGCGGGCTTGACCCGCGGGTCCATGACCCAAGTTCAACAGCGGAAGTCTTACGCAAGGCTTCTTGAGCTGCAGCCGCTCATGGATCGCCGGGTCAAGCCCGGCGATGACACCGCCGTTGTGGCTCGCAGCGCGGGCAACAGGAGAGACGCTAGAGCTTCGCCACCGCGATCAACCCCGGCACCGGCTCGCCGCGCTCGGTGCGCGTCGAAGCTTCGGAAAGCTGCAACAGCTGCAGTCCCGCCGCCGCAATCGCGGCGCGCACGTGATCGGCGCCGTGGGCATAGCGCAGCGATTCCTGCATCCGCACGCCGGGCCGTTCGTGGGTCTCGACCGAGAATGCGAACAGCCCGCCCGGCGCCAGCACCTTGGCGACGCCCTTGGCGATCGGCGCGATATCGCTGCAATAGACGAACACGTCGGCGGCGACAGCCAGATGGTTCTGCGCGCCGGCTTCGCTGGCGAGAAACTCCAGCAAATCGGCCACAGCGAGCCGGTCGTACAAGCCTTTGGCACGCGCCTGCTCGACCATGCCGGGCGAGATGTCGACGCCAATGAGCCAATCGCAATGCGGCCGGAAAGCCGCGCCGCTCAGGCCCGTGCCGCAGCCGAGATCGAGCACCGAGCCGAGCCGCTGGCTCGCTTGCGCCCGCACCGCGTCGAGCAGCAACTGCGGCCCACGATAATCCAGCCGCTCGATCAGCGCCTGGTCGAATTCGGGCGCATGTTGATCAAAAAGCCGCCGCACATAGACGCCAGTCATCGCCGGTGTCGCCTCGCCGACGCCCAGCCGTGCGAGATGCAATCTCGCACCATGATAGTCCTCGCGGTCGGCATCACGCGCCGCCGCAAAGGCCGCCACCGCGCCGTCATGGTCGCCGAGCCGCTCGCGGATCGAGGCCAGCGCAAACCACGCCGTGGCAAAGCCCGGCGCGGTCTCGACCACCTGGGCGAGGATTTCGGCCGCAGCCTCGGCGTCGCCGCGCATCAGATAGTCCAGCGCCCAATGGTAGCGCCGGTCCACGACGGGATTGCCGGAGGAGACGAAAAGCGGCTGCGTGGCCATGTCGGTTAGGTTCGCCGGTCTGTTCTTTGCGCCGATATGGCATATCTCAGCCCCATGCGTCCCGAAGAACTGCTGACGCCGACGCCGTCCGGCGTGTGCTGCCAGACCGGCGGCTTCCATATCGACCCGACGCGGCCCGTCGACAAGGCCGTGATTACCCACGGCCATTCCGACCATGCGCGGCCGGGCCACGGTTCGGTCCTCGCCACTCAAGAGACGCTCGACCTGATGCGGCTTCGCTATGGCGATAGTTTCGCCGGCTCCACGCAGGTGGCCAAGCCCGGCGAGACCATCCGGCTCGGCGGCGCTGACGTGACGTTCCATCCGGCCGGCCATGTGCTCGGCTCGGCCCAGGTCGCGGTCGAGTGCAAGGGCTGCCGCATCGTCGCCTCGGGCGACTACAAGGACGTGCCCGATCCAACATGTGCGCCGTTCGAACTGGTACCGTGCGACGTGTTCATCACCGAGGCCACGTTCGGCCTGCCGGTGTTCCGCCACGGCGACCCGAACGGCGAGATCGCGCGGCTCCTGCATTCCGTCGCGGTGTTTCCCGAGCGCGCGCATCTGGTCGGCGCCTACTCGCTCGGCAAGGCGCAGCGGGTGATCGCGCTCATTCGCGCCGCCGGCTACGACAAGCCGATTTATCTCCATGGCGCGCTGGAGAAGATCACGCACTACTACCAGAGCCGCGGCATTGACCTGGGCGAGCTTCGCGCAGTACGCGGCGCCGACAAGGCGGAGCTGGCCGGCGCCATCGCGCTCTGCCCGCCCTCCTCACTGCAGGACCTCTGGACCCGGCGCTTTCCCGATCCGGTACCATGCTTCGCCTCGGGCTGGATGCGGGTGCGCGCCCGCGCGCGGCAGCGTGGCGTCGAGTTGCCGCTGGTGATCTCCGACCACGCCGACTGGGACGGCCTCACCGCGACCATCGCGGCGACCGGTGCCTCCGAGATCTGGGTGACGCACGGCCAGGAGGACGCGCTGGTGCATTGGAGCAAGTCGCGCGGGCTCAAGGCGCGGCCGCTCGCCATCGTCGGCTATGGCGACGAGGACGAGAGCGACGGGACCACCGATGGTGCAACCGGCGAGGCGCCCGGCACAGCGTCATGAACGATTTCGCCGAGCTTCTCGACCGCCTCGCCTACGAGCCGTCGCGCAACAACAAGCTGCGGCTGATCGCGGACTATCTGCGCACCACGCCCGATCCGGAGCGCGGCTATGCGTTGGCGGCGCTGACCGGCGCGCTGTCGTTCAAGCATGCCAAGGCCGGCGTGATCCGCGCGCTGATCGCCGAACGCACCGATCCGGTGCTGTTCGCGCTGTCCTACGACTATGTCGGCGATCTGTCGGAAACGGTCGCGCTGATGTGGCCGGCCGATCCGTCGCAGAAGCCCAACGCGGCGCCGTCGCTCTCGGACGTCGTCGAAACGCTCGCCACGCTCGGCAAGACTCAACTCCCCCAACAACTCGCCCGCTGGCTCGACGGTCTCGACGAAAACGGCCGCTGGGCGCTGCTCAAGCTCGTGACCGGAGCACTGCGCATTGGCGTGTCGGCGCGGCTGGCCAAAACCGCCGCGGCGTCGCTCGGCGGCAAGGAGCCGAACGAGATCGAGATCCTCTGGCCCGGATTGTCGCCGCCTTACACCGAGCTGTTCGCCTGGCTCGAAGGCCGCGCCGAGAAGCCCGAGACCCGCGACCTCGCGCCGTTCCGTCCAGCAATGCTGGCGCATGCCATCGAGGAAACCGATTTCGCCGCGCTCAACCCACAAGATTTCACCGCCGAATGGAAATGGGATGGCATCCGCGTGCAGGCTGCCGCGGCCGGCTCCGGCGACCATCATCTCGCGCGGCTCTATTCGCGCACCGGCGAGGACATCTCGAAGAGCTTTCCCGATCTTGCCGAGGCGCTTCGCCTGCCGGGCTCCATCGACGGAGAGCTTCTGATCGTGCGCGACGGCCGCGTGCAGTCGTTCAACGTGTTGCAGCAGCGGCTCAACCGCAAAGCCGTGACGCCGAAGCTGCTATCGGAATTTCCCGCGCATCTTCGCGCCTACGATCTGCTGGTCGATGGCGACGAGGACCTGCGCGAGAAGCCTTTCGCCGAGCGCCGCCGGCGCCTCGAAGCATTCGTGCAAAAGCTCCACGACCCGCGGGTCGACTTGTCGCCGCTGGTTGCATTCAACACCTGGGACGAGCTGACGGCCGCGCGCGCAAATCCTGCCAGTGCCGGCGCGGGCGCAGACGCCGAAGCCGTCGAAGGCGTGATGCTCAAGCGTCGCGACTCGACATACGTGCCCGGCCGCCCGAAAGGCCCGTGGTGGAAGTGGAAGCGCGATCCGTTCACCGTCGACGCCGTGCTGATGTACGCCCAGCGCGGCCACGGCAAGCGCTCGTCCTACTACTCCGATTATACCTTCGGCGTCTGGAAGAAGAGCGACAGCGGCGACGAGTTGGTGCCGGTCGGCAAGGCCTATTTCGGCTTCACCGACGAGGAGTTGCAGCAGATCGACCGCTTCGTGCGCAACAACACCATCGAGCGCTTCGGCCCGGTGCGCGAGATCGCGCACGAGCCTGAAAAGGGCCTGGTGTTCGAGGTCGCGTTCGAAGGCCTGCAGCGTTCGACGCGCCACAAATCCGGCCTCGCCATGCGCTTTCCGCGCATCAGTCGGCTGCGCTGGGACAAGCCGCCGCGCGAGGCCGACCGGATCGACGTTCTTGAAGCGATCCTGGGCAAAATCGAAAGCGGGCGTGGTCCCGCCCGCGCCGCGTCGTGATAGATTGCACCGCCTCGGGGAGATTCTTGAATGGCTGAAAACGTCAACCGGTTTCTGGGCGGCTCGCCGCTCGCGGTCCTGATCAAGCTGGTGCTGGTGTCGATCCTGATCGGCGTGGTGCTGCAGGCGCTCGGCCTCGATCCCTGGGACATCATGACCAGCATCCGGCGCCTGTTCCGCAACATCTGGGAGATGGGCTTCGACGCGATCCGCTGGCTGTGGAGCTACTTCCTGCTCGGCGCCGTGATCGTCATCCCGATCTGGCTAATCATGCGCATCTTCAACGCGCCACGAGGGCGCTAAACGGGCGCCACGCGCCCATCTTCTCGCCATGGCAGGTTTCGAGGTCACGCACGCGCGGGTGTTCGCCATTGCGGGCCCCGCGATGCTGGCCAACCTGACGACGCCGCTCCTCGGCATCGTCGGCACCGCGGTGATCGGCCGGCTCGGCGAGGCGCATCTGCTCGGCGCCGTCGCCATGTCGGCGCTGGTGTTCGACTGCATCTTCTGGGTGTTCGGTTTCCTGCGCATGG
Source organism: uncultured Rhodoplanes sp. (assembly GCA_936924235.1). Taxonomy (GTDB): domain Bacteria; phylum Pseudomonadota; class Alphaproteobacteria; order Rhizobiales; family Xanthobacteraceae; genus Z2-YC6860. Next base: position 18,073 of record CAKZHN010000400.1, read on the forward strand.
GCACGGTGGCGCTGACCGCGCAGGCGCTCGGCGCGGGCGACACCACCGAGCAGCGCGCCGTGCTGGCGCGGGCGCTGTTGATCGCTGCGCTCATTGGCGCGGCGCTGATCGCGCTGCAGGTGCCGCTCGCCGTGGCGATCTACCGGCTGATGGGCGGCAGCGCCGCTGTGACCGAAGCCGCGCAGGCTTACTTCTATATCCGCATCTGGTCGGCGCCGTTTGCGCTGGCAAGCTACGCGGTGCTCGGCTGGCTCGTCGGCCTCGCCCGCACCGGCACGGCGCTGCTGCTGCAGATCGCCGTCAACGTGATCAACATGGCGACGACCGCGTGGCTGGTGCTCGAGGCCGGATGGGGCGTCAACGGCGCGGCGCTCGGCTCGGTGATCGCCGAGGTTGCGGGCTTCGTCGCGAGCTTTGCGGTGGCGTTCGTGCTGCTGCGCGGTCGGACCGGATTCGGCTGGGCCCACGTGCTCGACCGCGGCAAGCTCGTGCGGATGCTCGCGGTCAACCGCGACATCATGATCCGCACCATGGCGCTGATCGCGGCCTTCGCGTTCTTCACCGCGCGGGGCGCGCGGTCGGGCGACACGCTGCTCGCCGCGAACGCGGTGCTGCACAACTTCATCATGATCGGCAGCTTCTTCCTCGACGGCTTCGCGACAGCCGCCCAGCAGCTTTGCGGCCAGGCCACCGGCGCCCGCGACCGCACGGCGTTCAGCCGCGCGGTGCGATTGATCCTCGCCTGGGGCACCGGCTTCGGCGTCGCCACCACGCTGCTGTTTCTCTTGGCCGGCGATCCGCTGATCGACGCCATGACGTCGAGCCCGGAGGTGCGCGAGGCCGCGCGCCGCTTCATGCTGTTCGCAGCCTTTGCTCCGGCCGCGGGCGTGCTGGCCTACGCCTATGACGGCATCTACATCGGCGCCACCTGGGCGCGCGACATGCGCAACCTCATGGTCGCGGCGCTCGCGATCTACTTTGCGGCGTGGTGGGCGCTCGGCGCGCTCGGCAATGCCGGGCTGTGGTGGGCGCTGCTGATTTTTCTTTTGGCGCGCGGCCTGCTGCAGGGCGCCCGCTATCCGGCGCTGGTGCGGGCGACCTTCAAGGCCTGACCGGACGCGGCGTGTTACTTCACCACCACGGTCGTCCCGACCGATACCCGCTGATAGAGATCCGCGACGTCCGTGTTCCTCATCCGGAAACAGCCGGACGATTCCGCCTCACCGACCGAGTCCGCATCGGGCGAGCCGTGGATCCGGTAGAGCGTGCTGCCGAGATACATCGCGTGGGTGCCGAGCGGGTTGGCCGGATCGCCCCCCTTCATATGCCTCGGCACATCCGGTTGCCGCGCGACCATCTCCGGCGGCGGCGTCCAATCCGGATTTTCTTTTTTTGCGGTGATCTTGTGCGTGCCCTTCCACTGGAAGCCAGCCCGGCCGACACCGATGCCGTAGCGGAGCGCGGAGCCGTTTGCCTGAATGAGATAGAGCCGCCGCGCAGCCGTATCGACAACAATGGTGCCCGGCGCATATTTGCCCGGATAGCTCACGGTGGTGCGGCCGAGGCCGGTGCCGTCGAAGCCAAAGATGTTGTAGATGCCCTTTTTCGTGGCGCCGCCGCGCAGCATGTCTTGCTGCTCGTTGTCGGACTGGGCTTTCGCGAGACTGATGGGACCGAGCAAGGCGGCGATTGCAGCCACGGTCGCAACAAGACGTTTCAACACGAGTACCATCCAGACAGAAATGAAATGGTGTGCCCCCGTATGGATGGAGCCTACGGTCTCTCTTCTGCGAAGGCAATTGCCGCGCAGCAGGCGCTACGCAACTACGCTGGCCACTTTTCCGCAGTGACGGTCGCGGCGTCGACGCCGACCAGATCGGCGAGCTTCATGCCCGGGTTCTTGTCGAGCACAGCCGACAGCGACGCCTTGATGTCGCCGACCAGACCGACGCCGCGGAACACCAGCGCGCTGTAGAGCTGCAGCAGGTCGGCGCCAGCGCGGAGCTTGCCGAGTGCGGCCTCACCCGAGTCGATGCCGCCGGAGCCGATCAGTGGGAATGCGCCTTCGACGCGAACGTAGGTCTCGGCCAGCATCCGGGTCGCCAGCGGATAGAGCGGCTTGCCGGAGAGCCCGCCGGCCTCCTTCGCGGTCGCCTGGTCGCGCAATCCCGGCGGCCGGCTGATGGTGGTGTTGCCGACGATCATACCGTCCATCCGGCGGGCGCGCGCCACGCCGACGATGTCGTCGAGATCGGACAGCGACAGATCGGGCGCGATCTTGAGCAGCACCGGCGTCGGCCCCGCATTGCGCGCCACCCGATCGCGGGTCTCGACGATGCGGGCCAGCAGGCTGTCCAGCGCCGAGGCGCGCTGCAGCTCGCGCAGTCCCGGCGTGTTGGGCGATGAGATGTTGACGGTGACGTAGCTTGCGATCGGGGCGACCTGCTCGATCAGCCGGACATAATCGGTGGCGCGGTCGGCCGAATCCTTGTTGGCCCCGACGTTGACGCCGACGATGCCGCCCCGTTTCGCCCGCGCCGCGAGCCGCGGCAGCACCACGTCGGCGCCGACGCTGTTGAAGCCGAACCGGTTGATCACCGCCTCGTCGGGTTCCAGGCGGAACAGCCGCGGTCGCGGATTACCGGGCTGCGGCAGCGGCGTCACGGTTCCGATCTCGGCAAAGCCGAAGCCGAGCCGCAGGAGCGCATCCGGCGCGTCTGCGTGCTTGTCGAAGCCCGGCGCCAGCCCGACCGGGTTGGGGAAATTGAGGCCAAACGCCCGGACCGCCAGCCGCGGATCGTCGGGCGCAGCCTGCGGCAGCGGCGCGAGTTTCAAGGCCTTGATGACGAGGGAATGGGCGTCTTCGGGTTGAAAGGCCCGCAATAGCGGCCGGGCCAGCCGGTCAAAGAAAGCGATCACGAGTGCCCCGGACTGAAGGTGGCGCGGACCCTATCGGCCGTCATTGCGTTGTTCAAGAGTAGCCCTAGACATGCCTTAGTTGAGGCTATAATTCCTAACCTTGGACCATAGTCTCGCGGTGGAGACCCGGTATGGCAAGCGCCCCGCTGACACACAACCAGATCTGGGCTGGGCTGGACCGCCTTGCCGCCCGCGCCAAGCTGTCGCCGTCGGGACTGGCCAAGAGGTCCGGGCTCGATCCGACCACCTTCAACAAGTCGAAACGCGTCACACCGGACGGCCGGGCGCGCTGGCCGTCGACCGAGTCGGTCGCCAAGGCGCTCGGCGCCACCGGGGTCAGCTTCGACACCTTCGTGTCGCTGATCTCGGATTCCGGCGGCTCGGCCAAATCGGTGCCGCTGCTCGGCTTCGCCCAGGCCGGCGCCGGCGGCTTTTTCGATGACGCCGGTTTTCCGGCCGGCAAGGGCTGGGACGAGATCGCATTTCCGGCGGTGACGGACGAGCACGCCTATGCGCTGGAAATTTCCGGCGACTCGATGGCGCCGGCCTACCGCGACGGCGACACCATTCTGGTTTCGCCGGCCGCGCCGGTGCGCCGCGGCGACCGCGTGGTGCTCAAGACCCGCAAGGGCGAGGTGATGGTCAAGGAGCTCAAGCGGCAAAGCGCCAAGCAGGTTGAGCTGCGATCGCTCAACCCCGATCATCCGGAGCGCACCATCGCCACGCATGACGTGGTGTGGATGGCGCGCGTCGTCTGGGCAAGCCAATAGCCCGAGTTCCACAAATCCGTTAAGTTCCCGACTCTGTCTAACGACATATTCGGGAGCCATTGCCATGTCTGCGCCATTCAATCTGACCTGCGCGTGCTGCAACGATCTGACGATGCGCGGCGCTTTCAGCCGCCGCGGCTTCATCAAGGGCGCTGCAGCAGGCGGCGCGGCCTTGGCGATGGCGCCCTATGCGGCCTTCGCGGCCGAGGGCCACTACGACGCGATGGTGCTCGGCTGCATCGATCCGCGGCTTCAGGAGCCGGTGCATCGCTACTGCGCGCGCCACGGGCTCACTGGAAAATTCAGCCAATTCGTCATCGCCGGCGCCGCGATCGGCGTCGTCGCCGATGCATTCAAGGACTGGCACAAGGCGTTCTGGGACAACCTCGCGACGTCGGTGCAGCTGCATCACATCAAGCGGGTGATCGCCATCGACCATCGCGACTGCGGCGCCGCCAAGATCGCCTATGGCGACGCCAAGGTGGCGAACCCGAAGATCGAGACCGAGACCCACCGCGCCGCGCTCGCGGAATTCCGCAAGGAGATGGGCGCGCGCCATCCGGCCTTGAAGGTCGAGACCTATCTGATGAGCGTCAACGGCCGCGTCGAGATGCTGATGTGAGGCTCACGTGCTGTGCGACAGCGCGCCGTGCCAGATCAGCAGGCCGCCGCGCACCAGATAGACGGTCGCAAGCGTGTAGATGATCACGCGGGTCCACTGCCGGAAGCCGTGATCGGTCATCCGCTCGAGCACGAACGGCGCGAGGATCGCGCCGGCGAGCGCGAGCACGATCCCCGGTCCCCAATAGCTGAACTTCAGGTCGCCGAAACCTGACAGCGAGCCGAAATAGGCCGCGCGCAACACGTGGCTGAAGGTCTGCGTGATCGCCTTCGTGGCGTTGGTGGTCTTGCGGTCGAGCATGCTGCGGTTGAAGAAGATGTCGAGGAACAGCCCGCCGACGCCGGCCATGAACTGGAACACCGTGGTGAAGATTCCGGTCAGGAACGGAATACCGCGCCATTCGATGTTCGGCCGCATCGACTCCGGCAGTATGGCGACCGAGAACGGCATCAGGCCGAGCAGGATGTAAACCATCGCCTTGTTCGGCACATAGGCGATGTAGCGCAGCACCGCAAAAGCCAGCAGCGCGCCGCCGACATAGCCGTAGAAGATCGGCCAGAGCACGTAGCGCCGCCAGTGCAGCGCGCGCCAGCCGTTGGCGAAGAGCTGGACGATCGAGAACAGCAGCATCGCGGTGGCGACGTCGAAATAAATCAGCAGCACGCCAAGCAGCACCATCCCGCCGGCCATGCCGAACACGCCGGAGATGAACGACGACAGGACGATGGTCGCGCCGATGATGGCGAGCGAGGCGGGAGTCATTGACGGAGAGACACTAGCAGAAAATCAGGCCGACCGCGCCAGCGCGCCGTCGATCATGTCGATCGTGTTCTTCAGGCCGTAGACCGCGACGAACGAGCCGAAGCGCGGGCCCTTCTCCTGGCCGAGCAGCACTTGGTAGAGCATGTTGAACCAGTCGAGCGAGACGCCCGGCTTGCCGTCCTTGGCCTTCTTCTTCTCGTCGAGGAATGGCGGACGGCGGCCGACGTCATAGAGCACGTCCTGGACTTCCTCCGCGGTCGCGCCTGGCGAAAGGTTCGACAGCGCGTCGCGCAGGTCGAGCAGCGCCTTGCGCTCCTCCTGCGTCGGCTGGCGGAACTTCTTTTCCGGCAGCACGAAGTCGCGGAAGTAGTTGATGGCGTAGTGCACTGCGTCGTTGAGCTTCGGGTGCGTCTGCGGCGTGACGCCCGGACGATACCGGCCGATGAAGCCCCACAGCGTGTCGGCGTTCTCGGCGTTGGATGATGACACCAGCGTCAGCAGCATCTGGAATGAGATCGGCGCGTCGACCTTCGGCGGCTTGCCGGAATGGATGTGCCACACCGGATTGGCGAGCCGGTGCTTGCCCTCTTGCTTCTCGTAGCCGTCGAGGAACTGCTGATAGTCATCGACGTTGCGCGGGATGACGTCGAAGTAGAGCCGCTTCGCGGCCTTCGGCTCGCGATACATGAACAGCGACAGGCTCTCCGGGCTCGCGTAGCGCAGCCATTCGTCGATGGTGAGGCCGTTGCCCTTCGATTTGGAGATCTTCTGGCCCTTCTCGTCGAGGAAGAGCTCGTAGTTGAAGCCTTCCGGCTGCGTGCCGCCGAGCGCGCGGCAAATCTCGCCGGACAGCTTCACCGAGTCGATCAGGTCCTTGCCGGCCATCTCGTAGTCGACGCCGAGCGCGACCCAGCGCATCGCCCAGTCGGGCTTCCATTGCAGCTTGCAGCGGCCGCCGGTGACCGGAACGGTGAAGCGTTCGTTGGTCTCCGGGTCTTCATAAGTGATCGTCCCGCGCTTGGCGTCATGCGCCAGCACCGGCACCTGCAGCACCACACCGGTGCGTGGATCGATCGGCAGGAACGGCGAATAGGTCTGCGCCCGCTCCTCGCGCAGCGACGGCAGCATGATGTTCATCACGGCATCGAAGTTCTCGAGGAGCTTCAGCAGCGTCGCATCGAAGCGGCCGGACTTGTAGCATTGCGTCGACGACAGGAACTCGTACTCGAATCCGAAGGTGTCCAGGAAGGCGCGGAGCCGCGCGTTGTTGTGCTCGCCGAACGACGGATGGGTGCCGAACGGATCGCGCACCTTCGTCAGCGGCTTGCCGAGGTCCTCAGCGAGCATCTCCTTGTTCGGCACGTTGTCCGGCACCTTGCGGAGCCCGTCCATGTCGTCCGAGAACGCGATCAGGCGAGTCTTGATCTTGTCGTCGGTCAGCACCCGGAAGGCGTGGCGGACCATGGTGGTGCGGGCCACCTCGCCGAAGGTACCGATATGGGGCAGACCCGAGGGGCCGTAGCCGGTCTCGAAGATCACCTCGTCCTTGGGCCGCTTTTTCAGGCGCGCGACGATCTTGCGCGCCTCCTCGAACGGCCAGGCGTTGGATTGCTCGGCCACTTCGCGCAGCGAGGGGGCGGTTTCAGTCAAGGACATCATCGGCTCCGGAACGGCCCCCTACTTAAGAGCCGGTTCCGGCGAGGTCAATTCCGCCGATCTATTTGGCCCGGTCCATCAGCGCGGCGGCTCGGCCGGCTGCGGCGCGGCTGAAGGCGGAGGCGGAACAGGCGGCTGCGCTTGCGCCGGCGCGGCCGCCGACGGCGCCGACATGATGGCGTTGAGCTTGTGGCCGAAAATGCCGAGCGTGATGGCCCGGGCCATGTACTGGGCGAGGCAGACATAGCCCGCCTCGGTGCGCTCGAACTCGTCGGGCACGAGCCCGCCACCGCCGCTCTCGGCCCGGTCCAGGAACTGCTGCGCCTCGTAGCGGCGCACGATCATCACGTTCTGCTTGACGGCGATCTTGCGCAGCATGTCGCGCACCGCGCGGTAATGATCGTCGAGCGCCATCTGGCCGACATACTGCAGGCCGACCAGCACCACGTCGATCTTGTGCTCTTTCAGCCAGGCGAGCGTGTCTTCGACCGTGTTTTCGAAGTCGTCGAGCGGCACGTAGGCCAGCGCGTCGTTGGTCCCGACCTGCCACAGCACCAGGTCGGGCTCGGTCAGCGCCACCTCGTTCTTGAGGCGCACCGCGGCCTGGGCCGAGAGCTCGCCGGACACGCCGCGATTGATCATCACCACATCGAGGCCCTGGACCGCCTGCTTCAGGAGCTGCCGGATCGTCTCGCCGTGTCCGCCGTTGACGCGGCGGCTCATGATCGGCGAGGCGCCGATCGCGAGAATCTTGATCGGCCTGCGGCTCTGCAGGGCCGTGGCGACATGCGGCAGCGGCGACTCCTCGACGATCGCGGTGCTGCCGATCTGGCAATCGCGGGAGTACGGCGCGGGCGCAGGCGGCGGCGCCGCCGGCGCAGGCTGCGCCGACGCGCGTCCTTGCGCCGCGGTCAGCGTTGCCGCTGCCAAGAGGCTGAGGACGAGGCTCAGGACGAGAGCACGGATCGTGCGCTCGTTCGGGCCTTGATGCTTTCGCGCCATTCCGGAAGCCATGCCGTGAGTGCCATCAGCAAGATACCGCAGATGATCACCGCGGTGTCACTGTAAAAATTGCCGCGGTGCAGGAAGCGGACGATCTGTCCTGCAAGGCTGAGCACCGAGCCTACACAGAACACGTAAAGAGAGTTGCGGCCGAGCATCGACAGGAACACGACCAGCCGGCCGGCGTATCGTTCGATGAAAGGATAAGTCACCGAAAACAGCGTGATCAGCGCCAGGAATTGGATGACCCGTGGCGGCGACTCGTAGGATTTACTCAAAATAAAGAACAGCTTCGGGTTCGGCAGCGCGGTCGGGTCCGGCCACCAGAACGCCATCGTCACGAAGGCGCCGAAGGCCACGATGGGCACCGCAACAATCCGCAGAACGAAAATGTTGCGCCGCGCAAAGTTGCCGATGTCGCTGTCCTTCTTGGCGACGATGAAGCCCAAAACGAAGATCAATTGCCAGGCGAACGGATTGAAGAACCATTCGCCATCCACCGGCCAGGTCGGAATCGTGATGCTGAAGCCGAGCGCGACACAGTAGATCGCCAGCGACACCGGCAGCAGCAGATGAGGACTGTAGCGGTCGATCAGCACGAACACCGGCGCGATCATCATCAGCACCACGTAAAGCGGCAGGATGTTGAAATAGCCGAGCTGATGGGTGAGCAGCGCGAGGCCCACGTGGGTCGCGATCGGGTCCTGGAACACCGCCGCGGCATTGTGCCATTCCAGCAGCAGCGGGTTGCTGGTCCACAGCGCGACGCCGGCGAGCATCGCGATCGCGATCATCGTGATCAGGATCTGCGCGGCATACAGCGTCAGCGCGCGGCCTTCGAGACGCAGCATCAGGTACCAGGCCGACTGCTGCCGCTCGGGCGGACCGACCACATAGCGCAGCGCCCAGCCGGCCAGGAACACGAACAGATCGGCCGAATCCGAGATCGAATAATCGGCGTGGGTGAAGCGCGTGTAGTAGGTGCCAGGGATGTGGTTGATGAAGATGAAGACCAGCGCCAGCCCGCGCCAGAAGTCGACCGGATTGGGCGGGCGGTGCGCCCGCAGGCCGGAGCCGCGGTCTTGCGCCACAAAGGAACGGGCCGGTCCCGACATCGGACGATCATGTGACCGCATCACGCGGTCGCTCCCTGTCGAGCCCATTCGTCAGAACGGGCTGATCGGAAAATAACGCAACCACAAATCGCTGAAGCGGCCTCGCTCCCAGAGCCGGAACAGCGCCCAGTTCAACGCCTGGCGCAAGGTGTCGTTGCCGCGCTTGACCGCGATGCCGACGCCCTCGCCGAAGTAGCGGCTCTCGATGAACGGCCCGCCGCGGAACGCGCAGCAGTTCTGCGAGTCGGTGCCGTTCAGCCAGAACGCCAACGAGATGCCGTCGCCGAACATCAGGTCGACGTCGCCGCGGCGCAGTGCGTCGCGCGCCGCGTCCGCGTTCGGATAGCTGCGGAGGTCGGCCTCGGTGAACAGGCTTTTCAGGAAGGCCTCGTGCGCGGTGCCGGCCACCACGGCGATCTCCTTGCCCTCCAGGCGCTCCGGCCGCACGTCGTTGATGTTGGAGTCGCGACGCGCCACGAACCGCGCCGGCGTTCGGTAGTAGGGATCTGTGAAGTCGGCGAGGCGGCGCATGTCCGGCGTCACCGCGATCGAGGCCATCGCGGCGTCGCCGCGGTTCTCGGCGAGCGACGTGAGCAGCGTATCGAAGCGCCGCATCTGCACGGTGCACTGGACCTTCAGCTCTTCGCAGATGAGCCGCGCCAGATCGACGTTGAAGCCGATCGGGTTGCCGTCGGGCCCCGCATAGTTGAACGGCGGGTAATCGACCTCGGTCATGAAGCGGATCACGGTGATGCGCGACATGTCCGGCCGCTCCGGCCGGCGCTTGGGGTCCCAGAAACCGGGAATCGCGACTTGGCCGCCGATGGCGGGGGCGGCCTGCGGCGGCGGGGCCGGCGTCGCCGGTGCAGGCGTAGCAGGTGCTGCGGGCGCAGGCGTCCGCGGCTGGGTCTGCGCCAAAGCCGGGGCGGCCGCCATCACGAGCACGGCTCCGGCCACCACCATCAGGCCTGCCGTGGGGCGTTTCATCTTCGGCATCGCATGCTGCATCGAGGAACCGGGGCGCGTCGTCGGCACGGTTATAGACGAATCGGCAGAAAGGATCAGGTGATTTCGCGCGCCTGTTGCGTAAGGCTTCGCCCGCGCAGAATTGTGGCGCAATCAGAGATAGCGCTTCAAATCCTCGGCGGCTTCGTTCGGCCGGCGCTTCATGTTGAACGGCGCGACAAAGCGGCCGTCCTTGCCCATCAGATAGACAATGGCGGTGTGGTCCATGGTGTAGCCGCCGCCGTCGAGCGGCACCTTCTTGGCGTAGACCCGGTAGGCCTTGATGGCCGAAGCGATCGACGCCTCGTCGCCGGTGGCGCCGGTGATGCGCGGATCGAAGCTCGACAGATAGTCCTTCATCACCGCGGGCGTGTCGCGCTCCGGATCGACCGTGACGAACAGCGCGCGCACCTCCTTGTCCGGGCCGAGCGCGCGGAAGATCTCCGACACGTCGAACAGCGTGGTCGGGCACACATCCGGGCAATGGGTGAAGCCGAAGAACACCAGGAACGGATGGCCGGCCATGTCCTTGTCGGTGATGGTCTTGCCGTTCTGGTCGGTCAGCGCGAACGGCCCGCCGACCGCGGACGGCATCGCCACCGGCGAAGGACTCTTGCCGGTGACGATGAACACCACCGTCATGAAGAACACCAAGCCCGCGACGAAGGCGCCGAGCGCGAGCAGGATGCGGGAGGTACGGGGATCGATTGCCACTTTTGGACGGTCCAATTGCTAGCCGAAGCAGGCCGCGAAGCCCGCCCGGATCGATTCGAAGAACACCGCGGTGCCGTAATGCGCCCAGAGCGCGAGCGTGCCGGCCAGCACGGCGCCGAGCACGGCGCCCATCACCAGCACGGTCGAGCGGCGCGGGGCGAATTCGGTGTTGGCTGTGGTGTCGGCTGCTGGGTTGTCTGGCATGGCCGTTCCCGGTCGTGTTGACCTGCCGGTCGTCGTCCCCCTCCACATAGGACTGAACGCGGGCTGCGGCAACAGTCACAAGGCCGTGATCCTTCGTCCGGCAAGGGAGGCCAGCGCGCCGCGCGCGGCCGCCGCGCCTGTGGCAAACGAGGCCTGCAGCAGATAGCCGCCGGTCGGCGCCTCCCAGTCGAGCATCTCGCCGGAGACGAAGGTGCCGGGCTTTCGCCGCAGCATGAAATTGTCGTCGACTGCGGCGAGCGCAACACCGCCGGCGGTCGAGATGGCGCGTTCGATCGATGCCGTGCCGGTGAGCCGCACCGGCACGGCGTCGATCAAAGCTGTGAGCGCCGCGGCATCGAGCGTTGCGAGCTTCAACGAAGCTGATGCGGCCGCCTCCTGGAGAAGGCCGATCGCGGGCGGCGACAACCCCGCAGCCTTGCGCAGGACCGTGGAGAGCGACTGCTTGCCGCGCGGCGCGGCGAGCCTCGTCGTCAACTCGGCCACGGCGAGATCGGGCCGCAGCGCGATGTGCAACACAGCCTCACCCGTCGCCGCGATGGCTTCGCGCAACGCCTGTGACAGCGCGTAGATCGCGCCGCCTTCGATGCCGTTGCGCGTGATCATGGCCTCGCCGCGCACCGTCCGGTCGCCGAACGTCAGCGCGATGCGCTTGAGCGGCTGGCCTTCGAAACGATCGCGGAACACGCCGGACCAGTCGACGCTGAATCCGGAATTGGCCGGCTGCAGTGGCGTGACGTCGATGCCCGACGCCGCGAGCGCCTCGACCCAGCCGCCGTCGGAGCCGAGCCGCGGCCAGCTTGCGCCGCCGAGCGCGAGGATCGTCGCATCAGCCGCGACGCTGACGCGGCTGTCCGGCGTCTCGAACCGCAGGGCATCGCCAGATCGGAAGA
>CAKZHN010000401.1 GCA_936924235.1 uncultured Rhodoplanes sp.
GTTTGATTTCAATGTCCCGGCCTGAGCCGTCGTTGCCGCCAGCGCTGTGATGCCGACCGCGGCTAAAATTGCCACTGCGGTTCGAACCATGGTCGCCTCCCCTCTAATCCTCAATGTGTGAAGGCTAGCACGGCACTGGACCAGGTGTTTGGCCAATTCAGCCCGAAATCGGGTGGCAGCAGGACATGCCAAGGCCTACCTTTGGGGCATGGAACACGCACATCACCATCTGTTCGAGACGGCGATCGGCCTTTGCGGCGTGGCCTGGAACGAGCGCGGCCTGTGCGCCGTGTCGCTTCCGGAGAAGGATGCCGCCACGACCGAGCGGCGCCTGATGAAGAAGGGCGGCAGCAGCGGCCCGGCCGAGCCGCCGGCGGCCATCCAGGGCGTGATTGCCGATATCCGGAATTACCTCGACGGCCAGAAGGTCGACTTCTCGGCCGTGCCGGTCGACCTCAGCGGCATCGACGATCTTCGCCGTCGCATCTATGAGGCGCTGCGCGGCATCGAATTCGGCCGGACGATCACCTATGGCGAGCTCGCCCGCGCCATCGGCGCAGCCGATTGGGAGGGCGCGCGTGACGTCGGCACCGCGATGGGTAGCAACCGCATGCCGATTGTCATCCCGTGCCACCGCGTGCTGGCCGCAGGCGGCAAGCTCGGCGGCTTCTCCGCCTATGGCGGCACCAAGACCAAGCAGAAGCTCTTGGCGCTGGAGGGTGTCCGCTTCGACGGCGAAGCCCCCCGCCTGCCTGGTTTGTAGAGGCCCGGGATTGGATGAGCCTGATCCGGATCAGGCGGCGATGCGCTCCGGCTGCCGGATCGGAATCGAGAACAGACAGGTTCCCTTGATATTGCGGACCTGCACTTCGGTTCCCGGCGTGTCGGTGTCGGTGCACTCGTGATCGAGAGCGATCAACTCTGCCAGTTCCCGCGCCTGCTCTGGCTGCGCAAAGTCGCGGCCCTGATAGTCGTAGTGGACATGGGTGTTGAACGACACGTCGAAGAAAAAGCGCTTCATTGGACACCTTTCTTGTGATGGCCCCCGGTTGCAGGACCCCCGCAACACAGAAAGGAAGTCTAATTAGCGCGCGTTTTCCGTGTCTTTCGATGATCACTAAGAGTGATGCAAAAACTTGCTCGCAAATTATCGCGAAGGTTTTAGCAATCTCGATCGACTACGTGCGCATTTTCAGGACGATCCGCCCGCGCACCTTGCGATCCTTGATGTCACCGAGCGCCTCGGCGAATTGCTCGAGGGGGTAGGCCTTGGTCGGCAGCGGCTTCAGTTTGCCCTCGGCATGCAGCCGGTAGATGTCGGCGAAGGCGGCCTGCATGTCCTGCGGCCTGCGCTTGCGATAGTCGCTGACCTGCATGCCGCTGACCTCGATGTTCTTCACCAGCACGTAGTTCATCTTCAGCGACGGGATGCGGCCCGAGGCGAAGCCGATCACGATCAGCCGCCCGCACCAGGCGAGCGCACGCACCGCGGCGTCGAAGATGTCGCCGCCCAGCATGTCGACGATGATGTTGACGCCTTTCTTGCCGGTCAGCGCGAACACCTGCTGGCGCAGGCCCTCGTGCAGGTCGGGCACCGAGAGGTCGATGATGGCGTCGGCGCCGGCTTCGCGGACGATGTCTTCCTTGCTCTTGCTCGAAACCGCGGCGAACACCTTGCCGCCGAACGCCTTGGCCAACTGGATCGCGGCGAGCCCCACGCCCCCGGTGGCGCCCAGCACCAGCACGGTCTCGCCCGGTGCGATCCGGCCCCGGTCTTTCAGCGCGAAGTAGGCCGTGTCGTAGACCAGCGCCATCGAGGCCGCTTCCTCGAACGGCAGGTTCGGCGGCAGCTTGATGCACTGGTTCTCCGGCATCACGGTATATTCAGCGAAGCCCGCGGACTCGGCCATCAGCAGCGCGTGATCGCCCGCTTTGAACCGGCTGACGCCCGCGCCCACCGCGGTGACGACTCCGACCGGCAGCTTGCCCGGAACGAATGGCAGCGTCGGCTTGAACTGGTAGGTGCCGCTCATCATCACCAGGTCGACGAAGTTCACGCTGACGGCGTGCACCTCGATCATCACCTCGCTGGCCTTCGGCTCCGGCTTGGGCATGTCGCCCAGCGCCGCCTTCTCGATGCCGCCAAACTCCTGGACCACCACGGCGCGCATGTCGTTCTCCGTTGACTGAGCGTATTGCTGAATTGAACCATCAATCGGCGTGACGGCCAAACAGCAGCGTCAGGTTGATGCGATGGTTTTCGTAACCGGGCGCGAAATCCGTGGCGCCGGAGCGGTGAAACAGCCGGGATTCGAACAGCACCGCGCGGTTCTCGCGATAGGGCACGATCAGGCTCTCGCCGGCATGCTGGTCGAGGAATGCCGCGATCTCGGCCATGTCCGCATCGTAGCCGCGCACCTGCCATGCCGCGGGCGGAGGCACGCGGCACACCTCCAGCCCGCCGCCCTCGGGATTGCGATTGGCGCGGTCCGGCGTCACCCAGAAATTGATGCTGACGGCGGCATCGTCGGCATGGGCCGCGACGGCCGCTGCGGCTTTGAGACCTTTGAAGGCCCATGCTTGCGTGAGCGGATGCGGCCCGAGCAACGCGGGCAATGCGCCGCGGATCTCGTCGATGATCTGGAGCAGCAGCGGGCAGGCGAGGCCATCTTCCAGATAAGAGGCCACGAAGCCACCGATGTGGCTGAAGTCGTGCCAGATGGTGCTTTCGAGCAGATAGCGTCGGAGCGCGGCGAGGCCCTCCGGCGTCAGCAGATCGTCGAACGCGACCGCGCCGGTTTCGCGTTCGCGAAAGCGCGCAAGCAAGGCGTCGCGGTCAGGCCGTGCATTGACGGCGCGGCCCACGATCTCGGGCGCGCTGCTGATGTGGATCGCCGTGTTGTAGTCGTCGCCGAGCGCGTCGAGTTGCTCGTCCGATAGCGGCACGGCCTTGTCCGGGACACCTTCCGCCACAGCCTGGTAGTTGCGGGCCAGCGTTTCGAAGCGCAGGCGGTCCCGGCGGCGCTCCGCCACATAACGGAACTGCTCGGCGTCGTGGATGAGCTTGTCCTGCGCCGCCCAGGTCAGCGACTTGCTCGCGATACCGGATCGATCCTCGCCGCGCCGGAGCTCATAGGTCCGCGCGAAATGATCGAGCCCGCGGCTGCGGTCGCCTTCGGCGAGCCAGAGAAAGCCCAGCGCGCGATGGGCGTCGTAATGCCCGGGATCGATCGCGCAGACGCGCGTGTAGCTCTGCAGGGCGTCGCGCGATCGGCCGAGTGCCTGGAGCGCCGAGGCGCGATTGTAGTGCGCGGATGCGTATCGAGGTTCGGCTGCGATTGCGGCATCGAATTGCGCGATGGCCTCGCCATGGCGGCCATTCGCCGCGGCGATCACGCCGACATTGTGGACGATGGCCGGATGGCCTGGAGAAAGCTCCAGCGCGTCGCGGTAGGCGGCCTCGGCCTGATCGAGACGACCGGCCTCATGATGCGCGACCGCGTCGGCGACGCGTTGCTCGAAGGGGCTCGCCATGACAGCCGTAGCGTCTACGGATCAGACGCCGATCGACGCAGCGACCAGCGTATCCGTCTCCATGTCGGCGTCCTTCACGGCGCCGATCAGCTCGGTGACCTTTTTGATGCCGCGCTCGTCGCACCAGGCTTCGAGATCGTCGATGATCTGAACGAGCGCCGTTGGATTGCGGAAACCCGCATAGCCGATGCCGACCGCGCTCGCGCCCGCCAGCATGTATTCGACCACGTCCTCGGCCTTGGTCACGCCGCCGATGCCGATAATCGGAATCTTCACCTGCTTGGCGACCTGATAGACCATCCGCAGCACGATCGGCTTGAGCGCCGGCGAAACGAGCCCGCCGAACTTGTTGCCGAGCGCCGGACGGAAGTTGTCGGTGCGGATCTTCAGCGACAGGAAGGTGTTGGCGATCGCCAGCGCGTCGGCGCCGGCGGCCTCGGCGGCGCGCGCGATCGAGACGATGTCGCCGGCGTTGGGCGACAACTTCACCCACAGCGGCTTCTTGGTCTTGGCCCGGATCGCGGTGATGCAATCGCGGGTGTAGTCCTCGTGCAACGCAAAGTTGCCGCCCGTCTGATTGCGGGTCGGGCACGAGATATTCGCCTCGATGACGTCGACATCCGGCACGCTCAGCTCTTCGGCAAGCGCGGCGAAATCCTCAATGTTGTCCGAGTTCACGCTCACCACCAGCGGCGGCTTGAACCTGGCGTATTCGGGGACGATGTGATCGACGAAGTATTCGATGCCTTTGCCCGGCAGGCCGATCGACTGGATGATACCGGCTTCCGTCTCAGCCATGCGCGGCGTCGGATTGCCGAGCCTCGGCTCGCGGCAAATGGTCTTGGCCACCAGCGCGCCGAGCCGGTTCAGGTCGATGACGTCGTTGTATTCCCATGAAAAGGCGCCAGACGCCGGCTGAATCGGATTCTGCAGCGTGAGGTCGCCGATCTTGACCGAGAGATCTACCATCCCACGGCCTCCTGCATGTTGAACACCGGGCCGTCGCGGCAGACGCGCCGCAGCACCTTCTCGCCGTCGACCATGAACGTGCGCATGCAGACGTAGCAGGCGCCGAAGCCGCACACCATGATCTGCTCCATGGCGACCTGGCCCGGAATGTTGTGTTTCTTGCCGAGCCGCTGCATCAGCTTCAGCAGGCGGTTGGAGCCGCAGGTGAAAAACGCATCGGCCTTGCCTTGCGCGATCAGGCCTTCGACGATCTTCTCGACGTTCTCAACGGCGCTGCTGTTGTCGGTGTCCAGAACCGTCATGACCCGGGCGCCCAGGCCCGCGAAAAGGTCTTGCGACATCACCACGCCGGCGTGACGTGCGCTCAGGATGGCGGTCACGCCGACCTTCTGCTCGGCGGCAAGCTGCGACAGCGGCGCGAGCGTCGCGAGACCAACGCCGCGGCCGAGCACCACGATGTTCTTCCAGGCGGGATCGAGCGTGAAGCCATGGCCGAGCGGGCCCGCGACGTTGAAATCGTCGCCCGGCTCGAGCTGCGCCATGCCGCGGGTGCCGCGGCCTTCGGTCTTGTAGAGGAATTCGATCTGGCCGTTCGCCTTGTCGACGCGGTACACGCTCATCGGCCGGCGCATCCAGACTTCGGCGCCGTCGGGCGACGGGCAGAGCAAGTGGAACATCTGCCCGGCGTAGGCCTTCAGCGCGTGCGGATGGACCTTGAGGACGACGTGCTTGTATTCGTCGTTGACCGAGGCGTTCGACACCACGGTGCCGATGAATTCGCCGACCTTGCGCTCGGGATAAGCGTCGGCGTCTCCGATCCGCAGAGCGGAATTGGTGTATTTGCCGGATGCCTCGAGCGCCATGCCGTTGCGTTATCTTGCTTGATTTTCAGGTTTTTACTGCCACCGCCCGTTCATAGGAGCAGGGCGCGATGCGAGTCAATTGGGCTTCGCGGCATCCCTGCCGCGACTTCCCTCGAAACGCACAGGCTGAGGCGTGACGCGGCCGGCCGCGATCCAGTCCAGGATCGCCCGCTTGAGCATCTTGCCGTTGGGCGTCAGCGGAATCTCGTCGAGGCGCAGGAAATATTCCGGCATGTCGTATTTCGAGAGGCCTGCGGCGTCGAGATGCGCAAGCAGCTCCGCGGGTGCGACATCGGCGCCGGCCCGCGTCACCACCGCGAGGCAGACCTTTTCGCCGAGCCGGGCGTCCTTCATCGGGATCGCGGCGGCGCGCTGCACCGCCGGATGGCGTGTCGCCAGCTCCTCGACCCGCGCCGGATGGATGTTGTGGCCGCCGCGGATGATGATGTCCTTGCTGCGTCCGGCGATGCGGAGATAGCCGTTGGCGTCGAGCGAGCCGAGATCGCCGGTCATGAACCAGCCGCTCTTGTTGAAGGCGTCCTCGGTGGCCTTCTGGTCGTCGAAATAGCCGAGCATCAGGCTCGCGCCGCGGCCGCCGATCTGGCCGACCTCGCCGGGACCGGCTTCGGTGTCGGCATCCTCGGTCTTGAAGATGCGAAGCTCGTAGCCCGGACAGGTCTTGCCCGAGGTTTCGATGATCAGCCGCGCGTCGTCGTTCGGCAGCGTGTACTGGTGCGAGCAGTTCTCGGTCATGCCGTAGCCGCTCTGCGGCTTGATGCCCTGCGCGATGAGACCTGCCACCACCTCGCTCGGCACCGCCGAGCCGGAGATGCGGAAGCCCGAGAGCCGGCCGAGCCCCTTCAGGCCGCGCTTCTGCATCTCGGCCAGGAGATCGATGGCGTTCGGCGGGACGCCGATCAGGAAGCTCGTGTCGGTTTCGAGGATGCGGTCGGCGAGGCTTGCGCCGCGCGGCAGGTCATGGATGACGAGCTCGGCACCGACCGCCAGCGCGATCACCTGGGACGTGAAGCCGAGATTGTGGCTGAGCGGCGATAGCGAATAGACCACGGACGTGTTCGTGATGTTCCAGTCCTGGGCGAACTGGCGCGCATTGGCGAGCAGCGTGTTGTCGGAGTGCATCACGCCCTTGGGCTTGCCGGTCGTGCCCGACGTGAAGGCGAGATAGACCACCTGATTGGGATCGCTCTTGACCGGAACCGCGGGGCCGTGCGCGGCCAGCCCAGGGAACAGGGTCGAATTGGTCTCGCTCAGCGGCTTCAGCCGGTAGATCTGCTGCACCGTGTCGGCGGTCTTGAGCGCCTCGAGGAAATCGCGCTTGTCGGCGTCGGCGCCGTAGCCCTCCTGCCAGATGAAGGCTGTCGCGCGCGTCCGCTGCATCAGCTCGGCCACTTCGCCGACCGTGTGGTCGCGATGCAGCGACGGGCAGCAGACCGTTCCGCTCTTGGAGCAGGCCAGCAATGCGATGACGCTTTCGATCCGGCTCGGCAGCCAGACGCCGACGCGCTGGCCCGCCCGCACGCCGCGGCCGGCGAGATCGGCGGCCAAAGCATCGGCGGCGTCGAGCAGCTGGCGATAGGTCAGGCGGCGAAAGCGGTCGCGGACCGCGAAGGAGTCGGGCTTATGCTCGGCGTTCCAGCGCGCCAGGGAATAGATCGTGTCGCCGCGCCAGAAGCCTTCCGACTCGTATTTCGCAATGAGCTCGGCCGACAGCCGCGTCAGGATCGTGTTCATGAGGTCTGATTGTTGCGCTTGGTCTTGCCCGAACCGGTAGCCAGTTTTCAGGACCGTACGCAAGGTTTCGCCGCGTCAGGCGCCATACGCGGAAAGCAAAGCGGCGCGCCTCGCCCGCGAAACCGGGCAGCGTTTCCGGCAGGTCGAACGCAGGGTTGGGAAATTCGCCTGCGGCGATCAGCGATCGTTGCCCTGGAAAGCCCCGTTCGAAGGCGCAAGGCGTGAATGCACGTCCCGGCGATCGATCTCGTCGGCCTTGGCGTGCAACTCGACCGCCATCAGGCGGAGGCGCTCGGCGCTCCCGAGGTCAAAGCAGCTCCGGGCAATACGGAGGCAGTTCTCGGCTTGGCGGCGGAGGAATTCGGCAGTGATCATGGATGTTAGACAGTCAATCGACACAACAGGTTCAAGTGCCAAATGCAGATCGAGCCATTTGGTTTCACCGGACGGGTCGGAGATCTGTGAAAATCCGGCTTTAAGTTAATTTGTTGATTTCGGGCCACGAATTCCGCATGGCGCGGCTGTGCTTGACAGAAGGAGGGATTGGGAATTTATTAGAACAAAACATGAACAATGGCCCGCAACAAACCAAGGCCTGAGTAAAACCTAGGCCTAGCAAGAGGATACCCATGGGCCCGGCCGCTTCCCAGCCCATCCTGGCGCATCTGCGTGAAAAGCTTGCGGAAATCGACCCAAGCCTGGGTCCGGTGCTGCCCGAGGACAGCCGCCAGCTCCGGCTGGCCGCGCCGGTCGATGCGGCGCTGGGCGGCGGGCTCGCCTGCGGCGCGCTGCATGAGCTTGCCCCCACGGCGCCGGGCCATCTGGCGGCGGCCAGCGGCTTTGCCGCCGCCGCTGCCGCACGAACCGGCGGCGAAGTGCTCTGGATCGCGACCGATTTCGCCATGGGCGAGGGCGCCGGGCCCTACGGTCCTGGCCTCGACCTGTTTGGGCTCCCCTTGGCCCGGCTCCTGGTGCTGCGCGTGCCGCGCCCGGCCGATGTGCTCGGGGCCATGGAGGACGCGCTCCGCTGCCGGGCGCTCGGCTGCGTCATCGCGGAACTGACCGGTGAGGGCGCAGAGGCGGACCTCACGGCGACGCGAAGGCTTGCGCTCGCCGCCCGGGAGGGCGTGAGCGACCGGGTGTCCGGCCTGGGCCTCCTCATTCGCCACCGCGCCCCCGCGGAACCGAGCGCCGCGGCAACCCGCTGGGAGATCGCCGCGGCGCCGAGCCTGCCCGACCGTCTGGGCGGCCTTAGTGGTGGTCTTGGCCGTACCCGTTTCGACCTTTCGCTTCGCAAGAACCGGCGCGGACCTTCCGGCCGGTGGATCATCGAGTGGGACCATCATGAGCGTGCCTTCCAGTCAGCGGTACCTGTCGGTGTGGCTGCGCCGGCTTTCGACCGACCGCATCGCGCGGCGGTTGCCCGCGCAGGCTAACGGCGCCTACGTCGTCGTCGCCACCATCGAGCAGGCCCAGCGCATCGTCGCGCTGAACGACGCAGCGGCCCGGTTGCGTTTGAAACCCGATATGCCGCTCGCCGATGCGCGGGCGATGTATCCGTCGCTGCCGGTGTTCGAGGCTGACGTCGAGGCCGATCATCGTTTGCTCGAAGCCATCGCCGACTGGTGCGATCGTTACACGCCGCTGGTCGGGCTCGATCCGCCGGACGGATTGTTCCTCGATATCACCGGCTGCGCGCATCTGTTCGGTGGCGAGGCGGCGCTGGCACGCGATCTTCTGATGCGGCTCCGTCGCCAGGGTTTCGCGGCGCGCGCCGCGGTCGCCGACACGCCCGGCGCCGCCTGGGCGGTGGCGCGCTACGGCGAGCAGGGCATCGTGCCGCGCGGTGAAACCGAGGCGGCGGTGCTGCCGCTGCCGATCGCGGCGCTGCGCATCGATGCCGGCACCGTCGCGGATCTCAAGACCTCGGGCCTCATCCGCGTCGCCGATCTCGCCTGCCGGCCGCGTGCGCCGTTTGCGGCGCGCTTCGGCAAAGGGCTGCTGCTGCGGCTTGATCAGGCGCTCGGCCGCGCCGAGGAATCGATCCGGCCGCGGCTGCCGGTGCCGGCCGCGATGGCCGAGCAGCGCTTTGCCGAGCCGATCGCCCGCGAGGAGGATGTGCTCGGCACCGTCGAATATCTGGCCCGACAGCTCGCTTCCGTGCTGGAGCGGCGCGGCGAGGGCGGCCGGCTGTTCCAGCTGGCGCTGTTCCGCGCCGACGGCAAGGTGCACCGGCTCGAACTCGGCACCGGTGCGCCGCTGCGCGAGCCTTTGCGGGTGCGCCGGTTGTTCGAGGAGCGGCTCGCCGCGCTGGGCGACGCCTGCGATCCGGGCTTCGGCTACGACATGGTGCGGCTGTCGGCGCTTGCCGCCGAGCGTTGCGACCCGGTGCAGTCGGGGCTCGCGTCGTCCGACCACTCCGAAGAGATCGCCCATCTGGTCGACCGGCTCGGCGCCCGCTTCAGCCTGCGTCGCATCACACGGCTCGTGCCGCAGGACACGCATATTCCGGAATATGCGGTGGCCGCGGTGCCGGCCCATGCGCCGGCCTCGTTCCGCACCCCGAAGGAGAGCATCGATGCTTGGCCGCAGGATTCGCTTTCACCGACGCGGCCGTTGCGGCTGTTCGAATGGCCGGAGCGCATCGAAGCCGTGGCCCAGGTGCCGGACGGCCCGCCGGCGCGGTTCGACTGGCGGCACGTCACGCATCACGTCGTGAAGGTGGAAGGGCCCGAGCGCATCGCCATGGAATGGTGGCGCGACGACCGCGGCAACAAGCTGACGCGCGATTATTTCCGGGTCGAGAGCGGTGACGGCACGCGGGCCTGGCTCTATCGCGAGGGCCTGTTTGGCGAGGTGAGAGCGCCGAAGTCCCCGCAATGGTTCCTGCACGGATTGTTCGCGTGAGTTTGCGTCATGTCTGCGTATGCCGAGTTGGCCGTCACCACCAATTTTTCGTTTTTGCGGGGCGCTTCAAAAGCCGAAGAGCTGGTGCTGCGGGCGAAGGAGCTCGGCCTCAAGGCTCTGGGAATTGCTGATCGCAATTCGGTGGCCGGCGTCGTGCGCGCCCACGCCATGGCCAAGGTCATCGGCTTCAAGATCGCGGTCGGCGCGCGTCTCGTCTTCAGTGACGGCACGCCGGATATCCTGGCCTATCCGGAGGATCGTGAGGCGTGGGGCCGTCTCACCCGCCTGCTGACCATCGGCAAGGACCGGGCGGAGAAAGGCGATTGCATTCTGGGTCTGCCGGATATTCTGGAGGAAGCCCAGGGGCTCAATCTGATCGTGATGCCGCCGTGCCGGATCGACGCCGAGGCGCTGATCCAAGTGCTGAGGCGGCTGAAGGACGCTTCCTCCCGCCGCTCGGTCTGGCTCGCCGCTAACCTGCTTTATCGCGGTGACGACCATCGCAGGCTCGCGAAGCTTCGCGATGTTGCTGGTGGTGCACTGGTTCCGCTGATTGCGGTCAACGACGTGCTCTACCACGTGCCGGAGCGCCGCCCGCTCCAGGATGTCGTCACCTGCATTCGCGAGCATCGAACCCTGGAAGAGGCCGGCACGCTCCTCGAAACCAATGCCGAACGGCATTTGAAATCGCCGGAAGAGATGGCGCGGATTTTCGGCGAGGCGTCCAAAGCCATCGAGCAGACCACGAGGTTTCTCAAGCGATGCAAATTCTCGCTCGATGAGTTGAAGCCGCATTACCCCAGCGAATTTCGCCACGGTTACGAAACGGCTCTTGAAGCGCTGAGGGCTCTGACAAAAGCAGGCGCCCGGCGGCGCTATCCGCACGGCGTTCCGCGACCTGTCTGGAAAACTCTGGCGAAGGAGCTGGGCGTCATCGAGGAACTGAAATGCGCCGCTTATTTTCTGACGGTCCACGACATCGTCCGTTACTCCGAGTCACAAGGCATTCTCTGTCAGGGCCGGGGCTCGGCCGCCAATTCCCTGGTCTGCTATTGCCTCGGGATTACCGCGGTCAGTCCGGAGCGGGCCAATGGAGGGCTTTTCTTCGAGCGCTTCATGTCGGTGGAGCGCCGTGAGCCGCCCGATATTGACGTTGATTTCGAGCACGAGCGCCGTGAAGAGGTCATCCAGCACGTTTATGATCGTTACAAGCGCCGGCACACCGCCCTGACGGCGACCGTCATCTCCTACCGGACGCGCAGCGCGATCCGAGACGTCGGCAAGGTCTTTGGCCTGTCCAAGGACGTCCTGGATGTCTTGACCTCCTCGGTGTGGGGCTGGTCGATGGACGGCGTGACGGCGGAACAGGCGCGCCGTGCCGGGCTCGATGCGTCCGATCCACGCCTCAATCAGACGCTCGCGCTTTCCAAGGAGTTGCTGGAGTTTCCGCGGCACCTGTCTCAGCACGTTGGCGGCTTCGTCATCTCGGAAACAAGGCTCGACGAGATTGTTCCGATCGAGAATGCCGCGATGGAAAAGCGGACGGTGATCGAGTGGGACAAGGACGATCTCGATACGCTGGAAATTCTCAAGGTCGATGTTCTGGGGCTCGGCATGCTGTCATGCCTGCGCCGGGGTTTTGAATTGATCGCGCGGCACTATGGCTTGAGGTGCACGCTGGACAGCGTCCCGGAAGGTGAGGAAGCGGTTTACAACATGCTGTCGCGCGCCGATTCCATCGGCGTGTTCCAGGTTGAAAGCCGCGCGCAGATGTCGATGCTGCCGCGGCTCAGGCCGGAAAAATTTTACGATCTCGTCATCGAGGTTGCGATTGTCCGGCCCGGTCCCATTCAGGGCGACATGGTGCATCCGTATCTGCGGCGGCGAGAGGGCATCGACAAGGTCGAGATCCCGTCTCCCGATCCCAGGTTTGGTCACAAGGATGAATTGAGAAACATCCTTGGTCGCACCTTGGGCGTTCCTCTGTTTCAGGAACAAGCCATGCAGATTGCCATGGTCGCGGCCGAATTTTCCGCAGTGGAGGCAAGCAAGCTGCGCCGCTCCATGGCGACATTCAGGCGCACCGGAGAGGTCAGGCTGTTCCGGAAACGCTTTGTCGAGCGCATGTGCGAGCGCGGCTATCCCAGGAAATTCGTCGAGGATTGTTTCCGGCAGATCGAAGGCTTCGGCGAGTACGGTTTTCCGGAAAGCCACGCGGCCAGCTTCGCGCTGCTGGTCTACATCTCGGCGTGGATCAAATGCCATTACCCAGATGTGTTCGTGGCTGCGCTGCTGAACAGCCAGCCGATGGGCTTCTACGCGCCTTCGCAGCTGGTACGCGACGCGCAGGAGCACGGCGTGGAGGTGCGGCCGGCCGATATCAATCTGTCGGGCTGGGATTGCTCCCTGGAAAGGACTCCGGCGCCCCAGGGGAGGCTCCATCCACGACATGAATCGATGGCCGCCGATATCCAGACCACCCATGCGCTCCGGCTTGGGCTGCGCCAGATCGACGGCTTTTCCGAAGACTGGGCCAGGCTCATCGAAAGCAGTCGCGGGCGCGGCTTCGATTCCGTGCGCGACCTCTGGCTGCGAACCGGCCTGCCGCCCAAGGCGCTGAAGACGCTCGCCCATGCCGATGCGTTCAACTCGCTCGGGCTGAGCCGGCGCGATGCACTATGGGCCGTCAAGGCGCTGCAACGCGCAGGCGACAAGGATGATCTGCCGCTGTTCGCGCAGGCCGCGATGCCCGAGCTGGAGCCCGACGCGCATCTGCCGCCGATGCCGCCCGGCGAGCAGGTGATCGAGGACTACCGCCATCTGCATCTGTCGCTGAAGGCGCATCCGGTGTCGTTCCTGCGCGCCGATCTCCATGCGCGCGGAATCGTGCGTCACGACCTCCTGCCTTCGATCAAGCCCGGCAATCGCGTCACCGTCGCAGGTTTGGTGCTGGTGCGGCAGCGGCCGGGCGAGGGCAAGGCGATCTTCCTGACGCTGGAGGACGAGACCGCGATTGCCAACACCATCATCTGGCCGCGCAAGTTCGAGCAGTATCGTCCGGTGGTCATGGGCTCGCGGCTGGTCAGTGTCTCGGGCGTTCTGCAGAACGAGAAGGGTGTGATCCATATCGTCGCCGATCATTTCGAGGACCTGACCTTCCTGCTCGGTCGGCTGTCCGAGCACGGCGCCCGCCTCGATCCGGCGCTGCCGCCCGACGCGACCAGACTTCCTCCGGTCTCTCGTCAGCGGCATCCGCGTTCGGGCGATGCGCTGGTCACCATGCTGAAGGAAGGCCGTGGCGTCGAAGAGCTGGCAGCGGTCGCAGCGCAGACCTCGCAAGAGACCTCACAGGTCATGCCCAAGGGGCGGAATTTTCACTGACCCAATTCACGTCCCGGGCTTCAACACATCGGCCGCCCAGTCCCACATGAAGTTCGTGCCGATGGTGACGTTATCCACCTGGCAGTGGTGGAAGCCGCCTTCCTCGCGGGTGAACACCTTGAGGAGTTTCTGCTCCGAGCCGACCGCGTCGAAGCACTTCTGCGCGATCGCGAGCGGGATCTGCTCGTCGCCCTCGCCATGCACCAGCAGGAACGGGCAGCGCATCTTCTGCACGATGCCGTCGAGCCGGAAGCCTTCCAGGATCTTCATCGCCGCGTCGCGGGTCTTCACGCCGAACACCCACATCAGGTGCTCCGGCGGCACCGACAACGACGGCAGCTTGCCGGAGTCCAGCAGCTCGAAGCGGTGCCGCCAGGTCTCGTAATAGTCCCACTGCGCGCCCCATGCGATGCAGCAGGCGTAGCGCGGCTCGAGCGACGCCGCGCGCGGCGCGTAATAGCCGCCGAGCGAAATCGCCATCACGCCGATGCGTTTCGGATCGACCTCCTTGCGGCTCGCCAGATACTCATAAGCCGCGGTGCCGTATTTCTCGGTCTCGGCAATCAGCGGCAGGTCGCGGAAGCGCACGCTCTCGCCGTTGCCCGGGCCGTCCACGATCAGACAGGCAATGCCGCGCGCCGCGAGCTCCGGTACGCCCTTGAAGTATTGGATCTCCTTGGTGATGTCGAAGCCGTCGAAGAACACCATCGCGGGCGCGGGCTTCGCTTGCGCCGCCTCCGGCGCCGGATGCACGAACAGCGCCGGCAAGGTCTTGTCGCCGTAGGGCACCTCGACCGACTCGATCCGCGGCCGCTTCAGCATCGCGGCGCCGTCGGCAAACGACTTCACGGCCTTCTTGTAGACCGCGGGCGAGCGCGGCCCGTGCTGCAGGAACCGCTCGCCGATCTGATAGTAATGCGCCGCGCGCATCAGGCAGGCGGCTGCCGTGAGCTTGTGGCCTTTCTTCTCGGCGTCGCGGCCGCGGGCCTCGACGACGTTGCCCATGCGGGCCCATTCCTCGAACCAGGCGTTGTCGTCGCCGACCCTGTCCTTCAGCGCGCGCCCGATGCGGTTGATCTCGTCGATCTCGGCGCCGCCGGAGGGCGCGGCTGACAGGCACAGCAGCAGGCCCATCGACCAGCGATAGTTGGTGGGGAAATAGATGAAGGCCGGATCGTTCGCTCGGTCGGTCACGTTTCCTCGCAGTTCTTTTATGGCAGTTCTTTTATGGCAGGCCTTTGGGCATGGCTGTTCTGACATGCGGTACTTCCGCATTTTCAGCCCAGCTTGATTTCGGTTCGTGCTAGCGTCAACCCAACAAAGCCCAAGGAAGAACAACCATGCTCGACAAATCCGGCACGGCAAAGACGAGCGCCGCGCAGCACGCCGCGCCGCGGCTCGATCTGCAGCAGCATCTGGCCGATCTCGAAGCCGCAGGATTGCTGACGCGCATCGACCGGCCGATCAACAAGGACACCGAGCTCGGGCCGCTGGTGCGCTGGCAGTTCATCGGTGGCGTGCCGGAAGAGCAGCGCCGCGCGTTTCTCTTCACCAACGTGATCGACAGCAAGGGCCGGCGCTACGACATGCCGGTGGTGGTCGGCGCGCTCGCGGCGTCTCCGGAGATCTACGCCCGCGGCATGGGCCGCCCGGTCGAGGAGATCGGCGAGGCCTGGATGGAGGCGATCGCGCATCCGATCCCGCCGGTGCTGACGAACGACGCGCCGTGCCAGGAGGTCGTGATCACGGGAGAAACGCTGCGCACCGAAGGCGTGAAATTCCTGCCGGTGCCGGTGTCGACGCCGGGCTTCGACGCCGCGCCTTATCTCACGGCGACGCTCTGCGTCACCCGCGACCCGGACAGCAAGGTTCAGAACTTCGGCATGTATCGCGTCGGCCTCAAGGCGGCGGACCGCATGGCGGCGCGCATGGTGGCGCGCGAGGCGACCGGCGCCGGCGGCTTTCTGCACTGGCTGAAGTATCGCGACCGCAAGCAGAAGATGCCGATCGCTGTGGTGATCGGCGCGGCGCCGATCGTGATGTTCACCGGGCCGCAGAAGCTTGCCGTCGACATGGACGAGATGGCGGTCGCGGGCGGCGCGGTCGGCGAAGCGATCCGCATGACGCGCTGCCGGACCGTCGACCTCGAGGTGCCGGCGGATTCCGAGATCGTCATCGAGGGCCTGATCGATCCCGACGTGCTCGAGCCCGAGGCGCCGTTTGGCGAGAGCAACGGCTATGTGGCGCTCGAAGCCTACAACATGCCGATCGAAGTGACGGCCATCACCCACAAGAAGAAGCCGGTCTTCACCCAGATCATCAGCCAGGTGACGCCGAGCGAATCGAGCGTCATCAAGA
This sequence comes from uncultured Rhodoplanes sp., assembly GCA_936924235.1. Taxonomy (GTDB): domain Bacteria; phylum Pseudomonadota; class Alphaproteobacteria; order Rhizobiales; family Xanthobacteraceae; genus Z2-YC6860. The sequence continues at coordinate 15,765 of CAKZHN010000401.1, forward strand.
AGGTCGCCTACGAGCCGCTGTTCCTCGCGCACCTCAAGACCAATCTCGGCATCAAGGGCATCCGCCGCGTCGTGATGCATGAGCGGCTGACGAACCTGCGCCCGGTGATCTTCCTGCAGTTTGCGGCGGGCGCGCCGCGCACCGAAGTGTGGCGCGGCCTGCAGGGTGCCTCCACGCTGCAGTCGAACTGCGGCAAGATCGTCATCGCTGTGAGCGAGGACATCGATCCGAGCAGCATGGATGCGGTGCTGTGGTCGCTCGCCTACCGCACCAACCCGATCGAAGACATGCACATCGTGCCAAACCGCGGCGGCGTGCAGGGCGCGCAGTATTCCGGCAACAAGACCGACTCCGGCCTTCTGGTCGACGCCACGCGCAAGCGCGCCATGCCGCCGCTCGCGCTGCCGACCAAGCCCTACATGGAGCACGCCCGCGCGCTCTGGGAGGAGCTCGGCCTGCCGCAGCTCAACGTGCAATCGCCGTGGCACGGCTACACGCTCGATGACTGGACCGACACCTGGGAGACCTACGCGCGCCGCACCACGGCGGGCGACTGGGAGGAGACTGGCCGCGAGACCTTGAAGCGGCAGCGCCGCGGGCTGCTCCCCGAGACACCGGTGCGGCCCGGTCAGCCCAAGGACGAGTAAGTTTCCCAGCTCCAACACCCAAGTCAGAGTGAGCAGCAGCCATGGCGCGTGTGCCCTATCTCCAGCAATCCGACCTGCCGCCCGAGCACCAGGACATCCTGGCGCGGCCGATCGCGCTCAACCGCGCGATGGCCAACAGCCCGAACGCGGCGCGCGCCATGACCGGGCTTGCGATGTACATCCGCCACAAGAGCAAGCTCGACCCGCGGCTCCGCGAGCTTGCGATCCTGCAGGTCGGCTATCTGGCGAAGTCACCCTACGAGTATTCCCATCACGTCAAGCTCGGCCGCGAGTTCGGCGTCACCGACGACGAGATCCGCGCCATTGGCGACGAAACCGCCGGCCGCCCGACCAAGCTCGATACGCTTTCGAAGACCGTGCTGCGCGCCGCCCGCGAGATGACCAACGATCTCGCGATGTCGGACGAGACCTTCGCGGCGCTTGAGAAGGCGCTGGGCCGCGAGAACGTCATCGATCTCACGCTGGCCATCGCGTTCTACAACGCGGTGGTCCGGATGCTCGGCACACTGCAGATCGACGTCGAGCCCGAATATCAGAAATATCTCGAAGAGCATCCGCTGCCGCGATAGCATTCCGTCATTCGCGTCCGCCCCCTGGAGGCAACAATGTTCCTGCGCAACGGCTGGTACTCGGCGATCTGGTCCCATGATCTGAAGGAGAAGCCGGTCGCCAAGACGTTCCTCAACGACAAGATCGTGCTGTTTCGGAACGACCGCGGCGAGGTCGGGGCTCTCGAAGACTGCTGCTGCCATCGTGCCGCCCCGCTGTCACTCGGCGAGGTGTCGGGCGCGACGCTTGCTTGCGGCTACCACGGCCTGAAGTTCGATGTGAACGGCAAATGCGTCGAGGTGCCGGGGCAGGCGGATGTGCCTTCCGGCGCCAAGGTGCGCAGCTATCCGGTGCACGAGAAGAACAACGTGGTCTGGATCTGGATGGGCGAGCCGGCCAAGGCCGACACGTCGAAGGTTCCCGACATGCCGTGGCTGTCCAATCCGAAATGGGCGACGACGCCGGGCAACCTCCACGTCAAGTCGAACTACCAGTTCATCATCGACAACCTGCTCGATCTCACTCACGTCAGCTACGTCCACAGGAAGACGCTGGCGGGCGATCCGCGCGAGGCGACCACGCCGACCAAGACCGAGCGTCTGAACGACGGCGTCCGCGTCGGCCGCTGGATGATCGACTTCGTGCCGCCGCCATTATTTGCCAAGGCCGGCAATTTCACCGGCAAGGTCGACCGCTGGCAGCACGCCACGTGGCATCCGCCGGGCATCGTCTATCTCGATGTCGGCTGCGCCAAGACCGGCACCGGCGCGCCGCAGGGCGACCGCAGCCAGGGCATCTCGATCTGGTCGAGCCACCTGATCACGCCGGAGACTGAGCACTCCAGCCACTACATGTTCTGCTTTGCACGCGACTTCAGCCTCGACGATCAGGAAATGTCGAAGCTCCTGTTCGACGGCTCGAAGGCGACGTTCATGGAGGACGTGGAGTTCCTGGAGGCGGTGCAGACCAACCGTGTCGACGGCTCGCTCGACGGGCTGATCCACGTCACGGCCGACGCCGCGCAGCTCCAGGCGCGCCGCATGCTGAATGCGATGATCGGCGCCGAACAGGCTTGAGCCCGGAACATCCGGGTCGCGTAAGCCGCCGCGACAACAGGCGGGCGCGGGAGGGAACGATGAGAGTGGGCCTGGCGGTTTTGGCTTTTCTTGTGGCGCTGGCGCTGCCGGCGCAGGCGCAGCAGTATCCGTCGCGCCCGGTCACCATCTTTGTGCCGTTTGCCGCGGGCGGCGGCTCGGACCTGCTGGCGCGGCTCGTGGCGCAGAAGCTCGAGGAGCGGCTCGGCAAGCCCTTCATCATCGAGAACCGTCCCGGCGCCGGCACCACGCTCGCCGCGATGCAGGTGGTGCGCGCCGCGCCCGACGGCTACACGCTGATGCAGGGCACCAGCTCGACCATGGCCATCAACGTGACCATGAACAAGAAGCTGCCCTATGAGCCTTTGAAGGACCTCATCCCGGTGGCGCTGTTGTCGTCGTCGCCGTTCTTCCTGGTGGTCGCCGCCGACTCGCCGCTGAAATCGGTCGCCGACGTCATCGCGGCCGCCAAGGCGAAGCCGAACAGCTTGAACTATGGCTCCGGCGGCCCAGGCTCGATGCATCATCTCAGCACCGAGCTGCTGCAAAGCCTCGCCGGCATCCAGATGACCCACGTGCCCTACAAGGCGACGCCACCGGCGATGAACGATCTGATCGCTGGTCACATCCAGCTGCTGTTCGGCGACACCACCTCGACCTTGCCGTACATCCAGCAGGGCACGGTCCGCGGCATCGCGGTCACCACGGCCAAGCGCAGCCCCGCGGCGCCGAATATTCCGGCCGTGGCCGAGACCGTGCCGGGCTTCGAGTCCGCGTCGTGGCAGATGCTGCTCGCGCCGGGCGCGACGCCGCCTGCGATCGTGGCGCAGCTCAACCGCGAGGTCCACGCGATCTTCAGCGACCCGGCGGTGATCCAGGAACTGGAGCGGCGCGGCATCGGGCCGGCCCTCACCGGAACGCCGGATGAGGTCTCGGCCTTCGTGAAGAAAGAGATCGTCCGCTGGGGGGATGTGGTCCGCAAGGCCGGCCTCGAAGGCAGCGAATAAGGCCGCAATTCCAGGCCTTTGAACCTCTTTGCGGGCTTCCCCGACCAACGTCAGGAGCCGTCCATTGCATGGACCGGCGCCGCGTACCGGAGGGGTTCCCCATGACACGTCGCTGGATGGCTTTGCTTGCGGCCTCGATGCTGCTCGCCGCGACCGGTCATGCCGTCTGGGCCGAAGAGACCAAGGCGCAGCCCAAGCAGGACAACGAATTCGCCAACCGGCTCTACGCGGCCGACGTCACCAAGCAGAAGAAGACCTACGCCTGCTTCGTGCGCGAATACGACAACGCGCATCTCGCCAGGCATCCGCAGCAGAAGGCGAGCGCGATGAAGCTTCTGGTCACCGCCGAGCAGGTGCCGGAGGACGAGGTCATCAATCACACGTTCTCGCTCGGCGTGAAGTTCCGCAACCAGCGGGCGACCTTCAGTTCCTTCGGCGGCTGCGGCCACGCGAAAGTTTCGGAAGGCGAGAACGGCAAGGAGCATCTCGACTGTTCGGTCGATTGCGACGGCGGCGGCATCGACGTGGAACTCACCGCGGACGCCAAGGCTACGATCGTGCGGGTGGGGTCGGTCCGCCTTTGGAACGACAAGAATGCCGATGACGATGACACGCACCTGGGCGGCGGCGACGATCGCGTGTTCCGGCTTGATCGCGCGCCGCTCGAGATGTGCAAGTCTCTGGTGAGCGACCCTGACGAGCTTGCCGCGATGCGGGCGCAAATGAGTGCGCAGGTGAAGAATCAGGTGAACAAGCAGGTGCACGCAGCCAAGTGAATGCGTGAGTGAATGCAAGATCGGGGGAAGAGTAAATGAACAGGCGTGGAATTCTGGCGGCGGTGACGGCTGCGGCGGGCGGGTTGTTCGCGGTGAGCGCGAAGCGCGCCGAAGCGACAGCGGTTGCGCCCGACAAGACCAAGGTGGTCTACCACCTCACCGATCTCGACAAGGTCGCCTTCGTGCTCGGCAACATCAAGAACCATTATGAAGGCGTCGGCGGCGCCGCCAATGTCACGATCGCGCTGGTGGTGCACGGACCCGCGCTGAAGGGCTTCCAGCTCGCCACGGCGAGCCCTGAGTCCATCAAGCGGATCGCCGATTTCTCCCGTCTGGGTCTCCAGCTCGCTGCCTGCGGCAACACCATGAAGGCCCAGGAGGTCACGCTGAAGGATCTCATTCCGGGCTTTGTCGTGGCCGAAGCCGGCGGCGTGGTCCGCATCGCAGAATTGCAATCGCAAGGCTATGTGTATCTGCGGCCCTGATCGCAGGCGCTACGACCTTCTGCAATCACCCGCTTGAGCCGATCCCGCCGATAGCCGACACTCGCTGGCCTTTGCCAGGGAGGTTGGAATGATGGAAGGCTTCACCCGCACCGAGATCAAGACCAGCGGGGCGCGGATCGTCACGGTGCATGGCGGCAAGGGCCCGCCGCTGCTCTTGATGCACGGCAATCCGTTCACGCATCTGTCCTGGCACAAGTTCGCGCCGCGGCTCGCCGAGGAGTTCACCGTGGTCGCGACCGATCTGCGCGGCTATGGCGATTCCGAAAAGCCGCCGGGCGGCGAGGACCACTCCGGCTATTCGTTCCGCGCGATGGCGCAGGACCAGGTCGAGGTGATGGCGTCACTCGGCTTCGACAAGTTCATGGCGGCGGGCCATGACCGCGGCGCGCGCGTTCTGCACCGCATGACGCTCGACCATCCGGACAAGGTGCAGCGCGCCGCGATCCTCGACATCATCCCGCAGCACAATCTCTACACCCACATGACCCGTGAATGGGCCAAGGCGTCCTATCACTGGCTGTTCATGATCCAGCCGGAGCCGCTGCCCGAGCGGTTGATGAGCGCGGATCCGGACTTCTTCATCACCACCAAGCTCGCCAAGTCCAAGGCGGGGTTGAGCTTCTTCGGCAAGGAGGCGCTGGAGGAATACAAGCGCTGCTTCCGCAATCCCGCGACCGTGCACGCCATGTGCGAGGACTACCGGGCGACCTACGGCGTTGATTTCGAGATGGACAAGGTGGACTTCGCGGCTGGCCGCAAGATGACCTGTCCTGCCTTGATCCTCTGGGGAGCAACCGGCGCTGTCGGCCGCAACCACAAGCCGGCCGAGGTCTGGAAGAATTACGCCACGGATATCCGTGGCACCGAAGCCTTGCCTTGCGGCCACTACCTGTCCGAGGAGGCTCCCGAGGAGACCTATCGTGCACTGCGGGAGTTTTTCCTGTCGAAATAGCTTCGCGATTGTGGTGGGGTGGCTTCGTCAATAACGAAGGCATCCGCCGTGACCAGCTCTCGTCCTTGGTACAAGGTTCTCTACATCCAGGTCCTGATCGCGATCGCGATCGGCATCACGATCGGCCATTTCTTTCCGCATGTCGGCGTGCAGTTGAAGCCGCTCGGCGACGCCTTCATCGCGCTGATCAAGATGATGATCGCGCCGGTAATCTTCTGCACCGTGGTGCACGGCATCGGTTCGATGAGCGACCTCAAGAAGGTCGGCCGCATCGGCGTCAAGACGCTGTTCTACTTCGAGGCGGTGTCGACGCTGGCGCTGGGGATTGGGCTTCTCGTCGGCGAAGTGCTCCAGCCGGGCAGTGGCTTCAACATCGATCCCGCGACGCTCGATCCAAAGGCGGTGGCAAGCTACGTGGCGCGCGCCAAGGAGGAGGGCGTCGTCGCGCACCTGATGGCGATCATCCCGGACAGCTTCTTCGGCGCACTGGCACGCGGCGATCTGCTCCAGGTGCTGCTGGTGTCGATCATGTCGGGCTTGGTCATTGCCCGCCTGGGCGAGGTCGGCCGAAAGATCAACGCCGCGATTGACGCTGGCGCCAAGCTGTTCTTCGGCATCATCGGTATGATCGTGCGCGCCGCGCCGATCGGCGCATTCGGGGCCATGGCCTTCACGATTGGTGCCTACGGCATCGGCTCGCTCGCCAATCTCGCGGCGCTGATCGCGACCTTCTATCTCACCAGCGTCCTGTTCGTGCTGGTGGTGCTCGGCACCATCGCGCATTTCGCCGGCTTCTCGATCCTGCGCTTCGTCGCCTACATCAAGGATGAACTCCTGATCGTGCTCGGCACCTCGTCCTCCGAGACCGTGCTGCCTCGCATGATCCAGAAGATGGAGCATCTCGGCGCCTCGAAGTCGGTGGTCGGCCTCGTGATCCCGACCGGCTACAGCTTCAACCTCGACGGCACCAACATCTACATGACGCTTGCGACGCTGTTCCTGGCGCAGGCCACCAACACGCCGCTGACGTTCGGCCAGGAGATGGGCATCCTGGTGATCGCCATGATCACGTCGAAGGGCGCCTCCGGCGTCACCGGCGCGGGCTTCGTCACACTCGCTGCGACGCTTGCAATCATCCCGGACATCCCGGTGCAGTCGATCGCCATCCTGCTCGGCATCGACAAGTTCATGAGCGAGTGCCGCGCGCTGACCAACCTGGTCGGCAACGGCGTCGCAACCGTCGTCATCAGCCGGTGGGAGGGCGAGCTCGACGCCAAGGCGCTGCACGAGACCATGGCGCATCCGCTCCAGATCGGCGAAGAGCTCGAAACGCAGACGATCTGACGGCTCGACAATAAAACAACAGGCGCGGATCCTGCGATCCGCGCCTGTTTCAACGATCGCGTGGCTCTTGACTACGACGCCACCACTGCCGGCGCGGCCAGGAAATTCTTGACCGCATACCAGAGCAGGTGCCGGTTCTTGCCGTAGCCGATGCTGTGCGCAGTGTACGGCAGGATGACGAACTGCCGGTCACCGTTCGGCAGCTGCGAGTAGAAGTCCAGCAGGTCCTCGTTGGTCGAGTTGCCGTCCCATTCGCCGCGTATCATCAGCACCGGCGACTGCACCTTCTTCGGATCGACGATCGGCAGGTTGGCCGCCATGTCGACATATGTGCCGGTCGGGATGGTTTCGCCGAACTTCATCTCCATGGCGATGATCGACTCGGGGACCACCGGATCGGTGGAGCCGGGATGGCCGTCGCGGGTGAAGATCGAGCGGATCATCGCGGCGTCGCGCTTCCTGCGCGGATTGGCGCGCAGCTCGTCGAGGCGCTTCCTGCGCCGCTCGATCTCCTCGGCGCCGGTCCCTTTGTAGGTGAAGGCCGACAGGATCAGCCGGTCGACATGCTCCGGCTTGGCCTGAGCGAAAGCGCCGGCGCGGATCCCGCCTGACGACGTGCCGTACATGTGCATCCGGCTCTGGCCGGTTTCCTTCTGGATCACCGGCATTGCGGCCGTGAGGTCTTCGACGCCGCTCGCGATATCCGAACTGTTGCCGGAGTTGCCGGAATAGCCGTAGCCGTCGTGGTCCATCGTCCAGACGTCATAGCCCTCGCGCGCCATGACGTTCATCATTGAATATTCGCCTTTGCCGGGCGGCACGATGAGGTCGTAGGACGAGCGCGTCGAGTTCGACGAGCCGTGCACCAGGAACAGGATCGGCAGCGGCTTCTCGCCGGCCTTCGGCGCGCCGACCCGCTTGCGCCACAAGTTGAGCTTCACGCCGTTCTTGCTCGCCCAATATTCCTGGCTCCAGATCCCGGCTTCGCCGGCTGCGGCCGGCGCCGCGCCTTCGGCCTGCGCCAGGTTGGACACCAGACCCGCACCGATCCCCGCGCCCGCCGTCATCAGAACCGTCCGCCTTGCAATGCCATTGTCGCCATCCATCTCGCTTCTCCCTGACGCAGCCCTGCCGTTTCTTCGCCGGCATGCGTGGACGCATCATAACAGGCAGCGATGGGATGCGGCAGGTGGGGAGGGGGCGATTGCGGAGACTCAGCTTGCCGGCACGAACAGCTCTTCGACCGAATACCTGCGCGGCACCATCTTCTGATCGACCGCGAACTGCGTGATCGCCTCGAGCGCCTTGCGGTTCGGTTCGATGCCGAACGGAAACGGATCGCCGACCACGGCCTTGTTCACCTTCGCGGCGATGTCCCAGGAGGTGGTGGCTTCGCTCTGGTCCAGGGTCCTCAGATATTCGGCCTTGGCGGTCTCGAACGCCTGGAAAAGCTCGTCGGCGATGCCGGGCCTGTCCTTCAGCACCGAATCCTTGATGACCACGCCGTGGTTGATCGGATAGATGCCGGTCTTAAGGAAATAGGCGAAGGCGTCGCTCTGCGCGTGGGGAAACAGCGGCTGCACCTCGGGCGCCTCGACGCCGACCTCGCCGATTGCCGCATCGACCTTGCCGGACAGCAGCAGGTCCCGCATCTTCACGTTGCGGAAGCGATAGTCGACGTTCTTTGGTGCCTCGAATTCCGCCACGTGCTCGTCGTCGGTCGGCATCCAGGTGATCTTGTCGAGATCGACGCCGTATTCGGTCTGCAGCACGCCGCGCGCCCAGAGCCCGGTGGTGACCGTGTAGCCGCGGTTGACCGCGACCTTGCGGCCCTCCAGGTCCTTGGGCTCCTTGATGCCGGAATTGGCATTGATGAAGATCGCCCAGTGGTGGAAGTTACGCGTCACGAACACCGGGATGGCGGTGAACGGCTTGCCCACCGCGCGAGCACACAGATAGGTGGTGAACGCCATCTCGCAGATGTCGAATTCGAGCTCCCGGCACATGCGGCGCATCGCCGCGATGATAGGCTTGACCTCGATGAACCGCGGGTTGCCCAGGCTCTTGCCGGCCGGCCCCCCCGATTCCTTGATTGGCTTGGTCACGCCATAATTGCCCAGCGCAAAGGTCAGCCGCTGCATCGAAAACTCCCCGGTCGTGGTGCTACCATAGCGGTTCTGTGGCGCCGTGGTAACGCGTGCATGGCGACACCGGAACGCTCGCGTCACCGTCGAAGTTCTGGTAGTAGCGACCTCTGCTGGGGTGGGGATCGGCCTGGGGCCCATTGATGGACTGGTTGCGCGCGTTCGGGCGCTTTTTCGAGCAGAAAATCGGTCTTCACCGGCTCGGCATTATCCTCAGCGTTCTGATCATCGCCGTCGCCGCGGTGGTGCTCTATCGCAAGCTGCACAACATGAACGTCAGCAAGGTGCTGACCGCCATGGCGACGGTCGAGTACCGTGACGTCGCCATTTCGGCGATGTTCGTCGGGCTGGGCTATCTGACGCTGACTTTCTACGACTTTTTTGCGCTGCGCACGATCGGCCGGAGCGACGTGCCCTACCGCGTTGCGGCGCTCGCCGGCTTCACCTCCTATTCGGTCGGTCACAATGTCGGCGCCAGCGTCTTCACCGGCGGGGCGGTGCGCTACCGCATCTACTCGGCCTGGGGTCTCGACGCCATCGAGGTGGCGAAGATCTGCTTTATCGCAGGCCTCACCTTCTGGCTCGGCAACGTCACGGTGCTGGGCTTCGGCTTTGCCTATCATCCGGAGGCGGCCGCCGCGATCGACCAGTTGCCGTTGTGGGTCAACCGCGCGCTGGGACTGCTGGCGCTGACCATCCTGGCCGGCTACATCGGCTGGGTGTGGCGGACGCCGCGGGTGATCGGGCGGCAGAACTGGAAGGTCTGGCTGCCGAACGGCCCACTGACGCTGCTGCAGATCCTGATCGGCATCATCGACCTGGGCTGCTGCGCGCTCGCGATGTATGTGCTGGTGCCCAACGAGCCGCATATGGTGTTCGTCGACATCGCGGTGATCTTCATCACCGCGACGCTGCTCGGCTTTGCCAGCCATTCGCCCGGCGGGCTCGGGGTGTTCGACGCCGCCATGCTGATCGCACTGTGGCAATACGATGCCGAAGAATTGTTGGCCGGCCTTTTGATCTTCCGTCTGCTCTATTACATCCTGCCTTTCACCCTGGCGCTCGTGACCCTGGGCATCCGCGAGTTGCTGTTGCACTTCAAGGGACTGAACCGGAATGTCGGCGATTGATGACGGCGGTGCAGGACCAGGCTGGCTCGTCCGCCTGAGCCGTTTCCTGCGCGCCCGCGCCGAGGAGCGGGCGGCGGAGCCGACCGACGTGCCGTCGTCGCACACGGTCAGCACCCCGCCGGAGATCGTTCTGCTCGATGCCGTGGTTTCGGGCATGCCTGATCCTGTGGCAGTGCTCGATCAGGACGGCCGCGTCATCGCCTTCAACGCGCAGGCCTCGGCGCTCGCGCCGGCGCTGCGGCGGGGAGAGCCGGCCTCGATCGCGCTCCGCATGCCGGAACTGGTCGAGGCGATCCGCGCCGCGAACCTCACCGGCAAGGCGCAGCGCATCGAGTTTTCGGCGCGGTTGCCGTCGCCCCGCTGGTCGGAGGCCTTCGTGGCGCCGATCGCGCTCGGCGCCCACGGTCCCGGCCGTGCCGGCGTCGTGGTCATCACGGTCCACGACCTCACCCCGATCCGCCGCGCCGACGACATGCGCGCCGACTTCGTCGCCAATGTGAGCCACGAGCTGCGCACGCCGCTTGCGGCCATCACCGGCTTCATCGACACGCTGCAGGGCCCGGCGCGCGACGATGCAGCCGCGCGCGGGCGCTTTCTCGGCATCATGCAGACCCAGGCCTGGCGCATGGCCCGCCTGATCGACGATCTGCTGTCGCTGTCGCGCATCGAGCAACGCGTGCACCAGCGGCCCGACACGCCGGTCGATCTCGTGTCGATCGTGCGTCAGGTCACCGACGGCCTGCAGACGCTCGCCCAGGATCGCGACATGGAGGTCGAGATCACGGCGCCGGCCACGCCGCTTGTCGTGCTGGGCGATCGCGACGAACTCACGCGGCTGTTCGAGAATCTGATCGAGAATGGCTTGAAATACGGCGCCAGCGGCAAGCGCATCGCTATCGCCTGCGCGGCCGTCGGCACGCCCGGCGGCAAGGGCGAGGCGGTGGTCTCGGTGCGCGACTACGGCCCCGGCATCGCCGCCGAGCACCTGCCGCGGCTGACCGAGCGCTTCTATCGGGTCGATGTCGGCGAGAGCCGGGCGCAGGGCGGAACCGGTCTTGGCCTGGCGCTGGTCAAACACATCCTGAACCGCCATCAGGGCCGTCTTACAATTGACAGCAAAGAGGGCGAGGGGGCCACTTTTACGGTCCGCCTGCAGCAGAGTTCCGCCGCGGCTCCGCGCTGATTTCTTCAATTATTTCATATCGTTGGTATGTCATCCGGTTGTCATGAAACCATCATACAAGGATGACATGAGTTGTTTACAAACCGTCCGGGCAACGAGCTGGCGCGCCAACGCCACGCGACCGGATCCAGCCCTGTAACCTGCGTTAACGACGGTCATCAACGAAAGAACAACGCCAAAAGTGACGGCCGCGGGGTCTGGGACTCGCGCTGGATGGGCTTTCGCTTTCGGACGACGTGTCGGCAAGACGACGACAAGACTGCAAGACAAGACGACAAGACTGCAAGACAACAGGAGAGAGCAGTGAAACACATCAGGACGCTTATCGTAGCGGGCGGAATCGCCGCCGCGTCGGTGATGTCGGCCTATGCCGCCGATATTTCGGGGGCTGGCGCCACGTTCCCGTATCCGATCTACGCCAAATGGGCCGACGCCTATAAGAAGGAGTCGGGCAATGGCTTGAACTATCAGTCCATCGGCTCCGGCGGCGGCATCAAGCAGATCGGCGCCCGCACCGTGACCTTCGGCGCGTCCGACATGCCGCTGAAGCCGGAAGAGCTCGACAAGATTGGCGTCATCCAGTTCCCGACGGTGATGGGCGGCGTCGTGCCGGTCGTCAATCTCGACGGCATCACCAGCAACGACATCACGCTCGACGGCCCGACGCTCGCCAAGATCTTCATGGGCGAAGTGAAGAGCTGGGACGATGCGGCGATCGCCAAGCTCAACCCGAAGGCCAAGCTGCCGAAGCAGGCGATTGCCGTCGTGCACCGCTCGGACGGCTCCGGCACCACCTTCATCTTCACCAACTATCTCTCGAAGGTGAGCAGCGATTGGCAGTCGAAGGTCGGTAACAACACCGCCGTCGAATGGCCGGTTGGCATCGGCGCCAAGGGCAACGAAGGCGTCGCCAACAACGTCGCCAACACCAAGGGCTCGATCGGCTACGTCGAGACCGCCTACGCCAAGCAGAACAAGCTGACGACCACCAACCTGATCAACAAGGACGGCAAGACTGTTCCGCCGACCGCTGAAACGATCATGGCGGCCGCCGGCGGCGCCGATTGGACGAAGGCTCCGGGCTTCTACCTGATCCTGACCGACTCGGCGGGCGCGAAGTCCTGGCCGATCGCGGGCGCCACCTTCATCCTCATTCCGAAGCAGCCGAAGGATGCGGCCGCGGCGAAAGAGGCTCTGAAGTTTTTCTCGTGGGCCTACAAGAACGGCGACAAGATGGCCGAAGACCTCGACTACATCCCGATGCCTGACAGCGTCGTGAGCCTGATCGAGGCCAACTGGAAGAAGGACATCAAGGACGACGCCGGCAAGCCGGTCTACTGAGGATGTTCGACGACGGGAAAGGCGCCTCATCGGGGCGCCTTTCCTGGTTCACTTCGGGGTCAGGGATGGCTTGCAATGCCGCGCAGGGGCGGCTTGAGTGTGCTCTCAAGCGGGATTTCGCCGGGAGCCCCAAATGCAGCCAGCCGGGAGGCAAACTGTGGCTGATTTGGCGTTGCAGACGGATGCAATCGGGACTCGTCCCGTGACGGACCGCTCCCGCGTTCTGGCCAAGCTCAGATTGAGTGATATCGCGTTTCGCAGCCTGACGCGGGCCGCCGCGGTGCTCGTGCTGCTGTTGCTCAGCGGCGTCATCGTCTCGCTGGTTCTTGGCTCGTGGCCCGCGCTCAGCAAGTTCGGCCCGGGCTTCCTGGTCAGCGAACGCTGGAATCCGGTGACCGAGAACTTCGGCGCGCTTGCGCCGGTCTACGGCACGCTGGTGACGTCCTTCATCGCCATGCTGATCGCGGTGCCGGTCGGCCTGATGATCGCGATGTTCCTGACCGAGCTTTGCCCGCAGTTCCTGCGCCGCCCGATCGGCATCGCGATCGAGCTGCTCGCCGGCATCCCGAGCATCATCTACGGCATCTGGGGCCTGTTCGTGTTCGCCCCATTCCTGCAGGACACGCTGCAGCCCTTCCTGATCAACGTGTTCGGCAATGTGCCGGTGCTCTCCGCGATGTTTGCCGGCCCGCCCTACGGCATCGGCATGCTGACCGCGGGCCTGATCCTCGCCATCATGGTGCTGCCCTTCGTCACCTCGATCTCGCGCGACGTGTTCTCGGCCGTCCCGCCGGTGCTGAAGGAGGCCGCCTACGGCCTCGGCTGCACCACCTGGGAAGTGGCGCGCAACGTGGTGCTGCCCTACACGCGGGTCGGCGTGATCGGCGGCGTCATGCTGGGGCTCGGTCGCGCGCTCGGCGAGACCATGGCGGTGACCTTCGTGATCGGCAACGCCCACAAGGTCTCGGCCTCGATCATCGCTCCCGGCACCACCATCTCGGCGACCATCGCCAACGAGTTCACCGAGGCGGTCGGCGACATCTACACCTCGTCGCTGATTGCGCTGGGCCTCATCCTGTTCGTCATCACCTTCATCGTGCTCGCCTTCGCGCGCTATCTGCTGCTGCGGATCGAGCGCCGGATCGGATAACGGCCATGGAAACCAACAAGCTCTACGCCGGACGCCGCCGCAAGAATCTCATCACCATGGGCCTGTCGCTGGCCGCGACCACATTCGGTCTCGGCTGGCTGGTGCTGATCCTGGGCTCGCTGCTCTGGGAAGGCCTGAGCGGTCTGTCGCCGCGCGTGTTCACCGAGATGACGCCGCCGCCGGGCTCGGCCGGCGGCCTCCTCAACGCGATCATGGGCAGCCTGATGCTGACCGGCCTGGCGGTTCTGATCGGCACCCCGATCGGCATCCTGGCCGGCACCTACATGGCCGAATACGGCCGGCACTCGCGGCTGACCTCCATCGTCCGCTTCATCAACGACATTCTGCTCAGCGCGCCCTCGATCGTCGTCGGCCTCTTCATCTACGAGGTGATGGTCTATCCGATGGGCCACTTCTCCGGCTGGGCCGGCGCGGTGGCGCTCGCCGTGATCGTGATCCCCGTCGTGGTGCGCACCACCGAGGACATGCTGATCCTGGTGCCGGATACGCTGCGGGAGGCGGCCGCCTCGATCGGCCTGCCGCGCTCGCTGATGATCATGCGGATCGCCTATCGCGCCGCACAGGCCGGCATGGTTACGGGCGTGCTGCTCGCGATCGCCCGCATCAGCGGCGAGACCGCGCCGCTGCTGTTCACTGCGCTCAACAACCAGTTCTGGAGCAGCGACCTCAATGCTCCGGTGTCGAGCCTGCCGGTGGTGATCTTCCAGTTCGCGCTCAGCCCCTACAAGGACTGGCAGTCGCTGGCCTGGACCGGCGCTCTGATCATCACCTTTGCCGTGCTTGCCCTCAGCATTTCTGCGCGTGCTCTAGCAACACCGAGAAAATAGTCATGAACGTAGCGACGGCTTCTACAGTACCCACTGTCACGCACGCCCCGGTCGACACGACGGGGCTGCCCGAGCGCATCTCGATCCGCGGCCTCAACTTCTATTACGGCGACCACAAGGCGCTGAAGAGCATCTCGCTGCCGCTCTACGCCAGCAAGGTGACGGCCTTCATCGGCCCGTCGGGCTGCGGCAAGTCCACGCTGCTGCGCATCCTCAACCGGATGTACGACCT
>CAKZHN010000402.1 GCA_936924235.1 uncultured Rhodoplanes sp.
ACCTTACGCTGCAGGGTGTGATCGCGAGCCTCAGCCAGCCCGAGCTTGCAAGCTTGAGCCCGGAGATGCGCCAGCGCGTGCTGTTCGATCACTCGACCGCGGCGCGCCAGTTCGGCGCCATCATGGTGATCGATGAGAACGGCCGGCTGCGCTACGACTCGCGCAACCCGTCGCCGCGGCCGGTCGATCTCTCAGACCGCGACTATTTCCGCGCCCAGAAGGCCCAGGATGCGCCGGTGCTCAGCGTCGGCCAGCCCGAGGCCGCGCGTGCGTCCGGCAGCTTCGTCATCGGCATCAGCAAGCGGCTCATCTATCCGGACGGCAAGTTCGCCGGCGTCGTCGCCGGCACCGTCCAGCTCAGCCATTTCAAGAAGCTGTTCCAGGACATGACGATCAGCCCGAACAGCATCATCACGCTCGGACGCACCGACGGTGCGCTGCTGGTGCGCTGGCCGTTCGACGAGGCCAAGATCGGCAAGAGCATCAAGGGCGCCGAAGTCTTCAACCAGCTCAAGACCGCGCGCAGCGGGCGGTTCGAGACCGCCGCGGTCACCGACGGCGTGCACCGGCTCTATGTCTACAGCCAGATCAGCGACCTGCCGATCTTCGTCAGCGTCGGCCAGACGGCCGGCGACATCTACGCGCAGTGGCGCAGCTCAGCCTGGACCATCGCGATGGTGCTGACGGCGCTCGCCGCGATGTCGGGCGCGCTCGCCTGGTTCCTGCTGCGCGAGCTCGACTGGCACAGCGAGGCCGAGCGGCGGCTTGCGATGCTGGCCTCGACCGACGGCCTCACCGGCCTGTCCAACCGCTGGCATTTCGACGACACCATCCGCAAGGAGTGGCGGCGCGCGCGGCGCGAGCGGACGCCGGTCGCGCTGCTGATGATCGATGCCGACGAGTTCAAGGTCTACAATGACAGCCACGGCCATCAGGCCGGTGACGCGTTGCTGAAGGTGATCGGCGAGGCGATGCTCGCCAACATGCGGCGCGGCACCGATCTCGCCGCGCGCTATGGCGGCGACGAGTTCGCGGTGCTGCTGCCCGGCACCACGCTGGAAGGCGCCGCGAAGATCGCCGACCAGATCCGCGAGCACTTCAACCGGGTGTGCCGCGAGAAGCACCTGGAGGCCGGCGCGAAGATCAGCATCGGCGGCGCCTGCCTGGTGCCCGAGCGCGGCGTGGTTCACACCGCGCTGCTGACCGCAGCCGACGAGGCGCTCTATCGCGCCAAGGACGGCGGCCGCAACCGCACCGAGCTCGCCGAAACGGCCTTCAAGGGCTCGCAGGACACGCGCCAGCCGCTGACGCAGGCGGCATAGAAACTCCCGCTTCTATCTAATTCATCGGCAGCAATAACCGTGGCTCTGGGTCCCCGCGAAAGCGGGGACCCAGAGCAGCGCTTGCAACCCTATCAGCTTGATCCTCGGATCAGCTACTTCCCGAGCGCCAGCGCGATCAGGCCGGCGGCGCCGACCACCACGCGCCACCAGGCGAACAGCGAGAAGCCGTGGCGCTGCACGTAGCCCAGGAACGTCTTCACCACGATCCAGGCGCAGACAAACGACACCGCAAAGCCGACCGCGATCAGCATCTGGTTCCCCGACGTCATCTGGGCGTGCGACTTGTAGAGGTCGTAGGCGAAGGCGCCGGCCATGGTCGGCATCGCAAGCCAGAACGAGAATTCGGCGGCGGACCGTCGGTCCGCGCCGAGCAGCATGGCGCCCACGATCGTGGCGCCGGAGCGCGACACGCCCGGGATCATGGCGACGCACTGCATGACGCCGATCAGCAGATACATCGGCATCGTGTAGGTCATCACATCGGTGTAGCGCGGCTTGAGGTCGAGCACGTCGATCCACAGCAGCACGCCGCCGCCCGCGATCAGCGTGAAGCAGATCAGCCACTCGTTGAACAACACCGACTTGATGAAGTCATGCGCCAGTGCGCCCACGATCGCGGCTGGCAGGAACGACAGCAGGATGCCGAGCACGAAGCGCCGCGATGTCGGGTCGGTGAAGAAGCCGATCGCGAGCTTCCAGAGCCGGCCGAAGTAGATCGAGAGCAGCGCCAGGATCGCGCCGAACTGAATGAGCACCGCGAAGGTCTTGCCGAAGTCCTCGTCGGCGAAGCCGAAGAAGCGCTGAACCAGAAGCAGATGCCCGGTGGACGAGACCGGGATGAATTCGGTGAGCCCTTCGACGATTCCGAGAATGACGGCCTTGATGATGTCGAAAGTCATGAAATGCTCCGGGTGGAAAAGGGGCAGGAATCGCGGCTTCCGGCCGTGCTTGTCGCCCAACGGCTTTCCTGGAGCAAGGCACCCGCGATTTGCTCAACAGAATGCGTGATGTGGCGAAGCTCTTGAATTTCACGGGGATTTCGGGTTGGGACTTGGTCCGCACCCTGTTAGGGTTGCGGCCCGCTGATTCCTTCGGGCTTCTTTGGGGGCCGAGGCACCCGACCAGCAAGGTTTATGCTCACCATCTTTCATCATCCGTTTTGCCCGCACTCCCGGTACATCCGGCTGGCGCTTGCCGAATACGGACTGGAATACCGCACCATCGAAGAGAGGGTTTGGGAGCGCCGCCAGGAGTTCCTGATGATGAACCCGGCCGCCACCACGCCGGTGCTGGTCGCGGAGGGCTATCCGCCGGTGCCCGGCGCCGCGGTGATCACCGAGTTCCTGGACGAGATCCGCGGGCGCGAACTCCAGACCGGCCGGCTGCTGCCGTTTGAGCCCGGCAAGCGCGTCGAGGTGCGAAGGCTCGCCGCCTGGTTCAACGAGAAGTTCTTCACTGAAGTGAGCGGCCCGATGGTGCTGGAGCGCTTCTACAAGCGGCTGATGCGCATCGAGCAGGGCGGCGGGCCGCCCGACACCGACGCGATCCGTGCGGCGCGGATCAACGTCCGGTATCATCTGCTCTATATCGGTTGGCTGGTGCGCACCCGCGACTGGCTCGCCGGCGACAGCATGACGTTCGCCGACCTTGCCGCCGCAGCCCATATCTCGGCGGTCGACTACCTGGGCGATGTGCCATGGAGCGAAGACGAGGCCGCGAAGAACTGGTACGCGAGGGTGAAGTCGCGCCCGTCGTTCCGGGCGATTCTCGCCGAGACCTGGCCGGGACTGGCGCCGGCGCCGACCTACTCCGACCTCGACTTCTGACCGATCTGGCAAACCTGAAAGCCCGGCTGATCGAAACCGCGCGAAAGCACGGCTTCGACACCGTCGGCATCACGCGGCCCGACGCGGTGCCGCTCGCAGGCGCGCGGTTGCTCGAGTTCCTCGCCGAAGGCGCCCATGGCGACATGGCCTGGATGGAGACGACGGCCGAGCGGCGCGCCGATCCCCGCGCGCTGTGGCCCGAGGTGCGCTCGGTGATCATGCTCGGGCTCAACTACGGGCCGGATCACGATCCGCTGGAGATTCTCAAGGCGCGCGGGCGCGGCGCGATCTCGGTCTATGCCAAGGGCGAGGACTATCACGAGGTCATCAAGCCGCGACTGAAGGACATCGCGCGCTGGCTCGTCGCCGAAGCGGGCGGCGACGTGAAGGTGTTCGTCGACACCGCGGCCGTGATGGAGAAGCCGCTCGCCGCTGCCGCGGGGCTCGGCTGGCAGGGCAAGCACACCAACATGGTGTCGCGGCAGTTCGGCTCGTGGCTGTTCCTCGGCGCGATCTTCACGACGCTCGAATTGCCGCCGGACGAGCCCGAGCGCGACAATTGCGGCACCTGCCAGGCCTGCCTCGACGTCTGCCCGACCGCCGCGTTTCCCGCGCCCTATCGCCTGGATGCGCGGCGCTGCATCTCGTATCTGACCATCGAGCACAAGGGCCCGATCCCGCGCGAGCTGCGCGCGCTGATCGGCAACCGCATCTATGGCTGCGACGATTGCCTCGCGGTCTGCCCCTGGAACAAGTTCGCGCAGGAGGGGCGCAACGCCAAGCTCGCGGCGCGCGATGTGGCGCGCGCGCCGAAGCTCGATGAGCTGGCGCAGCTCGACGATGCGGCGTTCCGCAAGCTGTTCGCCAAGACCGCGGTGAAGCGCACCGGCCGCGACCGCTTCATCCGCAATGTGCTGATCGCGATTGGCAACTCGGGCGATCTGGCGCTGGCGCCAGCGGCCGAAAGGCTTCTGTCGGACGCGTCGCCGATGGTGCGTGGCGCCGCGGTGTGGGCGCTGGCGCGGCTCGATCCCCATCGCATCGCAACGCTGGCGCCGCAGCACGCCGGCGAGGCCGACCCGGCCGTGGCCGAGGAATGGGCGTCAGCCACATCAGCCACAAAGGTCTGATATTGGCCTTCCGGCGACCCGTGTTAGCCTCCTGACAAAGAAGATTCTCGGGAGGACTTTGATGACCGCACTCACGCGCCGCGCGGCGGTCGCCGGACTTGCTGCGGCGGCGGCGCTGCGCCCGGATCGGGCGCTGGCGGCCTGGCCGGAGCGCAGCATCTCCATGCTGCATGGCCTGACCGCGGGCGGCGGCGTCGATGTCAGCGCGCGGCTCATTGCCGAGGGATTGTCGCGACGGCTCGGCCAGCAGGTCGTGGTGGAACCCAAGCCCGGTGCCGCCGGCACGCTCGCCGCGGCGCAGGTCGCACGCGCCGCGCCGGACGGCTACACGCTGGGCTTCATCCCGAGCGGCCACGCCGTGACGGCCGCGACCTACAAGTCGCTGCCCTATCGTCCTATCGACGACTTCACCATCATCGGGCAGGCGATCGAGTTCCCGTTCGTGATCGTCACCTATCCGGATCACGCGATCCGCAACATTTCCGACCTGATCAAGACCGCGAAGCTGCGCCCCGAGCCGGTGCTCGGCGGCGTGCCGGGCGCCGGCACGCCCCAGCATCTCCTGATCGAATATTTCTCCAGGCTGGCCGGCATCAAGATCCAGGTCGTGCCGTATCGCGGCGGCAACCAGGCGCTCACCGAGCTGCTCGGCAAGCGCATCGACTTCCTGATCGACCCGCCGGTGGCGTTGATCGGCCAGATCCAGTCGGGCGCGCTGCATGCCATCGGCGTCTCGGGCGAAGCGCGCTACGCGCCGCTGCCGCAGGTCGGCACCATCGCGGAGGCGGGCTTTCCGGGCTTCTCGGTTACTTCATGGATGGGCCTCGTGGCTCCTGCCAACCTGCCGCAGCCGATCGCCCAGAGGCTCAACCGGGAGCTCAACGAGATCGTCGCCGAGCCCGCCACAGTCGACCGCATCCACACGCTCGGCAGCGAGCCCAAAGCCGGGTCGCCGCAGGACTTCGCCCGGCGGATCGCCGCCGACATCGAGCGCTGGAACAAGGTGATTGACGAGGCCAAGATCGAACGCATCTGATGGCCTCTATGAGTAACCTCGTCTGCCTCGGCTACGGCTATTGCGCGCGGCACTTCGCGGCCAGGTTCGGCTCGCGCTTTTCGGACATCGCCGGCACGACGCGCGATCCGCACAAGGTCGCCGACGATCCGGTCGAACTCCTGATGTTCAGCGAGCATCCGTCGGAACCGCTGCGGCAGGCGATGACCGACGCGACCCATCTCCTGGTCTCGGCGGCGCCCGACGACACCGGCGATCCGGTGCTCGCGGTGTTCGCCGAAGACATCGCGGCCGCGGCCGATCTGGAGGCGATCGTCTATCTGTCGACGACCGGCGTCTATGGCGATCATCACGGCGGCTGGGTCGACGAGACCACGCCAACGGTGCCGGCGCATGAGCGCGGCGGCGCCCGCGTCAAAGCCGAATTCGACTGGCAGGCGCTGGGCCGGCGCTGCGGCGTGCCGGTCGCGGTGCTGCGGCTCGGCGGTATCTACGGCCCGGGGCAGAACGCGTTCGTGCGGCTCTTGGCCGGCCGCGCCCATCGCATCGACAAGCCGGATCATGTGTCGAACCGCATCCACGTCGCCGACATCGCGCAGGCGATCGAGGCGGCGTTCCGGCTGAACTACAACGGCATCGCCAACGTCACCGACGGCGCGCCCGCTTCGCCGAACGAGCAGATCGAATACGCGGCGGAACTGCTCGGCATCGTGCCGCCGCCCCTGCTGCCGCTGGACGAAGCCAAGCGCACGCTGTCGCCGTTCCTCATGAGTTTCTACGAAGGCTGCGCGCGCGTGCGCAACGACCGGCTCAGGCAGGACCTCGGCGTGACCTTGCGCTATCCGGACTACCGCGCGGGCCTCGACGCGCTGCTCAAAGACGGTTTCGATCCGGCCGCGTCACGCAGCTGACAGCTCGCTCACCGCCGCGATCAGCCGCTCGATGTCCTCGGGCCGCGACAGGCGGTGATCGCCATCCTTCACCAGCGTCATCACCACGTCGTCGCGGGCGAGCCGCGATGACAGCTCCATGGCGTGCTGCCACGGCACGTCGGCGTCCTGCACGCCTTGCAGGATGCGCACCGGGCAGCCGGTCTCGATGTGAGCGCCCAGCACCAGATGCTTGCGGCCGTCCTCGATCAGGGCGCGGGTGATGACGTAGGGCTCCGCGGAATATTCCGACGGCCGCTCCCAGAAGCCTTGGGTCTCGATCTGGCGCTTCTGGTCCGGCGTGAATTTCTTCCACATCAGCTCTTCGGTGAAGTCGGGCGCCGGCGCGACCAGCACCATACCGGCGAGCGAACCCCGAAGCTTAGCTCCCGAGGCCGCGCGCCGGCGAAGCTCGCGCGCCAGAAGGAGCGCCATCCAGCCGCCCATCGAGGAACCCACCACGATCTGCGGACCCGTGGCGAAGCTCTCGAACACCGCGACCGAATCCTCGAGCCAGCGGCCGATGGTGCCGTCGGTGAAGGCGCCGCCGGACTCGCCATGGCCCGAATAGTCGAAGCGGAGGCAGGCGCGGCCGGTCCTGGCGGCCCACTCGTCGAGCGCCACCGCCTTGGTTCCCTGCATGTCGGATTTAAAACCGCCGAGCCAAACCACGCCGGGCGCCTGACCCTCGCGCAGCCGCACAGCAATGCGCCGTTCGGCGGGCCCGTTGCCCACAGTGATGGATTTCAGGCTGGCTTCGCTCATGTCATAACGCCTTCGCGGCAGCGACCGGGTCCGGGTTTTACCGGCCCGTGTTTCGCCGCAACCCGCCGCTTGGCGCAAGGGGGTGCAAAGGGCGGATCGGCGAATGGGCTGGACGACGACGGACCGGATCTGAACGATGGCGATGGCCGAGACCGGCGAGCAGCGCGTGCTGCCGCGCACCCTTGCGGGCGCGACGGTCTTGCAGGTCGTGCCGGCGCTCAACGACTCGCCGCAGGCCCGCACCACCGTGAGCGCGGCGCGCGCGCTGGTCCAGGTCGGCGCCCGCATCATCGTGGCCTGCGAGTACGGCGAGCTGGTCGAAGAGCTCAAGAGCTTCGGCGGCGAATGGCTGCCGTTCGAGAGCGCGACCATGAAGCTCACCAAGCGCCGCGCCAACGCCGATACGCTGACCAAGTTCATCGATGCCGAGCGCGTCGCCATCGTCCATGCCAAAAGCGCGAGCGCGGCCTGGAGCGCGGCGCTTGCCGCAAAGGCGAACGGCGTCCATCTGGTCACCGACCTGCCGGACATGCCGCCGCGGCGGATGTGGCTTGCCACGTTCTATCTCAACGCGCTGAGCGAGGGTGACCGGATCGTCTCGCATTCGCTGTTCAACGCGCGGCCGATGATGGCGCGCTTTCGGATTCCGGCGGAGCGCATCAGCGTCGTCCCGCGCAGCCTCGATCTCCGGACCTTCAACCCGGTGAACGTGCCGGACGAGCGCGTTGTGAAGCTCCGGCAGATCTGGGGGATTCCGCACGGCGTTCGCATCGTGCTGGTGCCGGGACGGATCGCGCCGCCGAACGGCCAGCTGGTGCTGGCGCGCGCCGCGCGCATCCTCGCCGAAGGCGGCATGCGCAACGTCACCTTCGTGCTGGTCGGCGATGACCAGCGCTACCGCCGCTTCGCCCGCAAGTTCTGGAAGACCGCGCGTGCCGAAGGCGTCGATGCGCTGTTCCGCATGGTCGGATTTCACGAGGACATGCCGGCCTCCTACGCGGCGTCGGATTTCGTGGTGGTGCCCTACACGTCGGCGCCGATCTACGGCCGCGTGGTCGCCGAGGCGCAGGCTATGGCGAAGCCCACGATCGCCTCGTCGACCGGACCGCTGCCGGAAAACATGATGACGCCGCCGCGCATGCCCGACGAGCTGCGCACCGGATGGGAGGTGAAGCCCGGCGATCCCGCGGAACTGGCCAAGACGATCGAGACCGCGCTGGCGCTCGAGCCCGACGACTATCGCGCGCATTGCGCACGGGCCCGGCAGTTTGCCGAATATACCTTTTCGCCGAACCGCGCCGCCGCGGCGACGCTGGAAATCTACGCGTCGCTGCTCGAATCGCCGGAATGAACCGGATCAATCAGGAGCCTCGACGGCCCCCAGCGACCCTTTGTCCATCAAAAAAGCCGCATGAAACCATGCTTTTTTGGCTCCAAACGACGTTGACTTATTAACCGACAGTCACGATTCTCTGGGCTTCCACAACAGCAGGAGTTTGCACCCATTCGCCGCCCGATGAGACAGCCGGCCCCCGTCCAGAAAGACGGCCCGCGCATCAATGAGGAGATCCGTGTCCGCGAGGTTCATCTGATCGACAAAGACGGTCACAACCTCGGCAACATGACGCCCGCCGAAGCCCTGGCCAAGGCCCAGGAGGCCGGCCTGGATCTCGTCGAGATTTCGCCGAACGCCACGCCGCCAGTCGTCAAGATTCTCGACTTCGGCAAATACAAATACCAGGAACAGAAGAAGCAGGCGGAAGCCCGCAAGAAGCAGAAGGTCGTCGAGGTCAAGGAAATCAAATTCCGGCCGATGATCGACGATCACGACTACCAGGTGAAGATGCGCTCGATGGAGCGGTTCTTCGAGGAGGGCGACAAGGTCAAGGTGACGCTCCGGTTCCGCGGCCGCGAAATGGCCCACCAGGAGCTCGGCACCAAGCTTTTGAACCGGGTGAAGGACGACACGACCAAGTTGGCCAAGGTCGAATCCGAGCCCCGGGTCGAGGGCCGCCAGATGGTGATGGTGCTGGCGCCCCGTTAACGCTCTGATTTCATTTCCGAATCTGGAATTTCACGCCCGCGGCTCCGGCCGCGGGCTTTTTCTTGTTTCGGTTGTCTTTTCAACAGTCCTCTGCCATAAACCCGGCCTTCCGCTGCCCGGCTGATAAGGGCTGCCGTGGCGGCGACGCTGAACCATCAGCACGCTCAAGGTGAGCATTTCCGGCTGGACCGGCCTATTGGCCTGTGTCCGAAAAGCCGAACCGTAAGGAGAGCAAAATGCCCAAGCTGAAGACCAAGTCGGGCGCTAAAAAGCGCTTCAAGATCACCGCCTCAGGCAAGGTGAAGTCGGCCATGGCCGGCAAGCGCCACGGCATGATCAAGCGGACCAAGAAGCAGATCCGTCAGCACCGCGGCACCCGCGTGATGTTCAAGGCCGACGGCGACAACATCATCCAGTATTTCCTGCCGAACGGCTGAACCGGCGCCATAGCGCGTCAAGGACGCGCGTAACCGCGCTCATGGCGCGTCAAAGACGCGCGTAAACACGCTTTCGGATCGCATTCGTCACGGTATCTAGCTTTTCAGGAGATCAGTCATGGCTCGCGTCAAACGCGGCGTCACTGCACACGCCAAGCACAAGAAGGTCTACAAGGCGACCAAGGGCCACTACGGCCGGCGCCGGAACACCATCCGCATCGCCAAGGAGTCGATGGAGAAGGCGCAGCAATACGCCTACCGCGACCGCAAGAACAAGAAGCGCACGTTCCGCGCGCTGTGGATCCAGCGCCTGAACGCCGCGGTGCGGCCGTTCGGCCTGAACTACTCGAAGTTCATCGACGGTCTGGCCAAGGCCGGCGTCACCGTGGACCGCAAGGTGCTGTCGGAGATCGCCATTGCCGAGCCGGCGGCCTTCGCGGCCATCGTCGAGAAGGTCAAGGCGGCGCTGCCGCAGCAGGCCAAGGCGGCCTAAAGCCGCCTACCTGCCCTTGCCGCCGAACCGGGCGGCGTAGGTCACCGTGCTCTTCGCCTGACAGAACGCCGAGAACGAGCGGTACATCGTGCCGCTCTCCTTGGCGTATTTGGCGCCGCAGCGCTTTTGCTCGCGGTCATAGGCCTTGCGCTGCGCCTTGCTGAGCTTGCCCAGGAATTCCGGCTCGCAGCGCTCACGCAGAGCCGCGCCAAGGCCAGTGTCGCCGCTGGCCGTGTAGGCGCAAGCCTCCATGACCTCCAGCGCCTGCTTGCAGCTGTGGGCCTTGCGCACCGCATCCTCGCGGGCCTCGTAGCCGGAGTCCTTGGCCGGGCAGTCCTTGGCTTGCAGCGGGGTGGCAAACAAAACTGCGGCCGACACGGCCAAAATCACGTGTCGCATCAAAATCAGCCCTCGTTGCGTCCCGCCGCCCGGATGCTGGCACGGCCCGGCTGTCCCTGTCATCGCCGTCAAACCTGTCAAACATAGGCTTGACCTGACGGGCACCGGACGGCCAAAACCGACCGCTTTTGCGAGGTTTGAATGACCGACATTGCCACACTCGAAACCGAGATTTCGGCCGCCATCGCGGCGGCCGCCGATGAGCCCACGCTGGAGGCCGTGCGCGTCGCCGCGCTGGGCAAGAGCGGCTCGGTGACAGCGCTGCTCAAGACGCTGGGCGGCTTGAGCCCGGATGAGCGCAAGGTCCAGGGCCCGGCCATCAACGGCCTCAAGGACCGGGTCAACGCCGCGCTCAACGCCCGCAAGGAAGGCTTCAAGGGCGCGGCCCTCGACGCCCGGCTTGCGACCGAGACCGTAGACGTGACCTTGCCGGTGCGCGAGGCGCCGGCGGAGCTCGGCCGCGTGCATCCGATCAGCCAGGTGATCGACGAGCTCACCGCGATCTTCGCCGACATGGGCTTCGCGGTCGCCGAAGGGCCGGACATCGAGACCGACGACTACAACTTCACCAAGCTCAACTTCCCCGAGGGCCATCCGGCCCGCGAGATGCACGACACGTTCTATTTCAATCCGAAGTCCGACGGCTCGCGGCTCTTGCTGCGCACCCACACCTCGCCGGTGCAGGTGCGCACCATGCTGAAGCAGAAGCCGCCGATCCGCGTCATCATCCCGGGCCGTACGTATCGCAGCGACTCCGACCAGACCCACACGCCGATGTTCCATCAGGTCGAGGGTCTGGTGATCGACAAGACCGCGCATCTCGGCCATCTGAAATGGATCCTCGCAGAGTTCTGCAAGGCGTTCTTCGAGGTCGACAACGTCAAGATGCGCTTCCGGCCGTCGTTCTTCCCGTTCACCGAGCCGTCGCTCGAGGTCGACATCCAGTGCCGGCGCGACAAGGGCGAGGTGCGCTTCGGCGAGGGCGACGATTGGCTCGAGATTCTCGGCTGCGGCATGGTGCATCCGAACGTGCTGCGCAATTGCGGGCTCAATCCCGATGAGGTGCAAGGCTTCGCCTGGGGCATGGGGATCGACCGCATCGCCATGCTGAAATACGGCATGCCGGACCTGCGCGCCTTCTTCGACGCCGACGTACGGTGGATGTCGCATTACGGCTTCCGGCCGCTCGACTTCCCGACACTCGCGGGAGGGCTCAGCGCATGAAGTTCACCCTGTCCTGGCTGAAGGAGCATCTCGACACCGATGCTTCGCTCGACGAGATCGTGACCAAGCTCACGATGATCGGGCTCGAGGTCGAGAGCGTCGACGACAAGAAAGCGCTCGCGCCCTACGTCATCGCGCGCGTCCTCGATGCTCAGCAGCATCCGAAAGCCGACCGGCTGCGGGTCTGCATGGTCGACATCGGTCCCTCGGGCGACGGCAAGCCGGTCCAGGTCGTCTGCGGCGCGCCGAACGCGCGCGCCGGTATGACGGCCGTGTTTGGTCCTCCGGGCGCTTACGTTCCCGGCAAGAACATCACGCTCACCATCAGCAAGATCCGCGACGTCGAAAGCCGCGGCATGATGATTTCGGGCGCCGAAATCGGCGTCTCCGACGATCACGACGGCATCATCGAGCTTCCGTCCGACGCGCCGCTCGGCATGAGCTACGCGAAATACGCCGGCCTCGACGACGCGGTGATCGACATCAACCTGACGCCGAACCGGCCGGACTGCACTGGCGTGAGCGGCATCGCGCGCGATCTCGCCGCCGCCGATCTCGGCAGCTTCAAGGAGCGCACCCCGAAGCCGATCAAAGGCGAATTCCCCTGCCCGATCTCGGTGACGCTCGATTTCGGCCAGACCCATCCGCTGTGCCCGGCCTTTGGGCTTCGGCTCGTTCGCGGCGTCAAGAACGGCCCGTCGCCGGACTGGCTGCAGAAGCGGCTGAAGGCCATCGGCCTGCGCCCGATCAACGCGCTGGTCGATATCACCAACTTCCTGACCTACGACCGTGCCCGGCCGCTGCACGTGTTCGACGCCAAGAAGGTGAAGGGCAATCTCGTGGTGCGCCGCGCCAACAACGGCGAGCAGCTGCTTGCCCTCGATGGCAAGACCTACACGCTCGACAGCGCCATGTGCGTGATCGCCGACGACAACGGCCCGGAGTCGCTCGCCGGCATCATGGGCGGCGAGCACTCGGGCTGTGACGCGAGCACCACCGACGTGCTGATCGAATCGGCGCTGTGGGATCCGCTCAACATCGCGCAGACCGGGCGCAAGCTCGGCATCAACTCGGACGCGCGCTATCGCTTCGAGCGCGGCGTCGATCCGTACTTCATGGCTCCGGGCTTGGAGCTTGCGACGCAGATGGTGCTCGAGCTCTGCGGCGGTACACCGTCGGAGATTGTCGTGGCCGGAAAGGCCGAGGCGCCCGAGAAGGTGATCGACTTCCCGACCACCGAGCTGAAGCGGCTCGCCGGCCTCAGTCTCGATTTCCCCGAGATGCGCCGCGTGCTGCAGAAGTTGGGCTTCACCGTCGCCGGGCAGGACTCGCGCGTGAAGGTCGCGCCGCCGTCATGGCGGCCGGACGTCGAAGGCAAGGCCGACATCGTCGAGGAGATCGTCCGCATCATCGGCGTCGACCGGATTCCGCTGACGCCGTTCGACCGCGGCCCTGCGCCGCGCAAACCGGTGCTGACCACCGCGCAGGTGCGCACGCGGAAGGCCAAGCGCGCGCTGGCAGGGCGCGGCATGACCGAAGCCGTGACCTGGTCGTTCATCTCCAAGCCCCAGGCCGAGCTGTTCGGCGGCGGGCAGAAGGAATTGGCCCTGGCCAATCCGATCGCGGCCGAGCTCTCCGACATGCGGCCGAGCCTCATTCCGGGGCTCGCCACCGCGGCCCAGCGCAACGCCGACCGCGGCTTCCCGGACACGGCGCTGTTCGAAGTGGGCCAGATCTTCAAGGGTGACACGCCGGAAGATCAGTTCATGGCCGCGACCGGCGTGCGCCGCGCGCTGGCGAAGCCGTCCGGCACGGGCCGCTACTGGTCCGGCAAGGCCGAAGCCGCCGACGCGTTCGACGTGAAGGCCGATGCGCTCGCGGTGCTCACCGCGGCCGGCGCCCCGGCGCAGGCGCTGCAGGTCGTGCCCGGCGGACCCGCGTGGTTCCATCCCGGCCGCTCCGGCACGATCCAGATCGGGCCGCAGAACGTGATCGGCCATTTCGGCGAGTTGCACCCGCGCATGCTCGAAGCGCTCGACACCGAAGGCCCGCTGGTCGCCTTCGAGGTGATCCTCGAACGCATCCCCGAGGGCAAGGCCAAGGCGACGCGCGCCAAGCCGGTGCTGGAGCTGTCGCAGTTCCAGCCGGTGACGCGCGACTTCGCCTTCGTGGTGGATCGCGCGGTGAAAGCCGGCGACATCGTGCGCACCGCACAGGCGGTCGACCGGAAGCTGATCACGGCCGTGTCGGTGTTCGACGTCTATGAGGGCGCGGGCATCGAGACCGGCAAGAAGTCGATCGCGATCGCGGTGACGATCCAGCCGCGCGACAAGACCATGACGGAGCAGGAGATCGATGCGCTCTCGGCGAAGCTCGTGGCCGAGGTTGCCAAGCGCACCGGCGGCGTGCTGCGCGGCTGACGCCCTGCTCACTGAAGTAAAGCACGCCCGCGCGCAACAACCACCGACCGTCACCCCCGCGCTCGACGCGGGGGTCCATGACCCAGGCTCCATAACGGAAGTCTTACGTAAGGCTGCCTTCTCTGCAGCCGCTCATGGATCGCCGGGTCAAGCCCGGCGATGACACCGCCGTTGTGGCCGACGGTGTGCTGCACGGTTAGACCGCGCAGCAGCACACGGCATCACATCAGTTACGGAATTCCTTGATCTGCGGCTTCGCGCCCCATTCGCAGAATCCCTTGGGATCGAACGGCAGCTGGCGCTCGCGATACATCAGCTCGTCGGCGATCTCGCGCACGCCTGACGAATATTCGAACACCATGTTGTCGGGGCCTTCGAAATAAAGGAAGCGCGCCGACGACGTCGGATGCCGTCCGGGCCCGAACACCATCGGGACCTGCCGCTCCGACAGGAAATTGAACGAGCGCATCACGTCGTCGCCGCTCTCGACCTGATGATTGATGTGCTGGATGCCGGCCCGGTCAGTCGGAAACAGCGCAATGGTGTGATGGATCTCGTCGATCCGCAGCAGCGCAGCGTCACCGATGCGGTCGCTCACCCGCGCATTGCAGACCTTGGTCCAGAACGCTTCGTCGCGGGCCGCATCGGTGGTGCAGAGCCCGATGTGACTGAAGCCGGTGATGCCGGCGTCGCGTTCGCCGTGATAACGCCGGCTGCTCATGGCCGGCCGCCAAACCAGCTCGATGCTGTTGCCGGTCGGGTCCTTGAACGCGATGAAGCTTTTCACGCGGCGCAGCTCGGCCTCCTTGGCGTTGCCGAGACGCACATGATGGCCGAGCTTCTCGAGCTCGGCCGCCGCCATGTCGAGCTCCTCGCGTTCGGCCACCTCGAAAGCTGCGGTCTGATCGGCCGGCGAGCCTTCGAAGTAGCACAGCGTGTGCTCGCGCTGGTCGGACTTCAGATAGACGCTATCCTTCGAGCGATGAGAGACTTCGAGGCCGAGATATTCGGTGGCGAACTTCGTCGCGCCGTCGAGATCGGCGGTGCCGAGGCGCACGTAGGAGACGTCCTGCAGCTTGATCATGTGCCAGCCTTCCCGATGAATTCACCGATCTTGCACTCGCTTCCCCAGTCGCACAGCCCCTCGGGGCCTGCGGGAAACTGCCGCGCTCGGCGGCCCTGCGCATCGACCTCGCCTTCCGCGACGAAGCTGAACAGCACGTCGGCGGGTCCTGCGAAGGTCAGAAACAATTGTCCCGATGCGGGCCTTCGCCCCGGTCCATGCACGACCGGAACCTGCAGATCGCGCAACACGTAGTGGTTCCGCATCAGCAGATTGACGTCCTCCACCGCGTACTCGACCGCGAGGATGCCCGCCCGCGACGCCGGAAACAACGCCACCCGATGGTGCGCGCCGTCGAACCGCAGATAGGCGGCGTCACCGGCCCAGTCGCTGACCTCGGCGCCGAGCACGCCGGTCCAGATCGACAGGTCCTTGTCGATGTCGGTCGAACGCAGGATCACGTCGGACAGGCCTTTGATGCCGGCATCCCGGCTCGGGAAATAGCGCCAGCCCGAATTCAGCGGCCGCACCACCAGCTCGATGCGGTTGCCGCTGAAGTCGGCAAACCACGCCATGTCCTTGACCTTGCGCCGCGCGCACTCCTCGGCCGTGCCACGGCCTGTCGTGAGCCCCAGCCGCACGAGACCTTCAAGCGCCGCGTCGAGATCGCTCGAATAGCGAACCTCGAGCCCGAGGGATTGGCCCGTGCCAGCATTGGACTCAAACGCGAGCGTGTAGTCGCGAAAATCGGAGCGGAAGGTCGCGACCTCGGGCGTCCGGTCGATCGGCTCGAGCCCCAAGACGCGCTGCGCGAAATCCGCGGCGCGACCGAGGTCGTTTGCGGCCAACCGCACGTAACGAAGCTGCTCCAGCGCCACCACTCCGGCCATAGTCCTCACGCTCCATGCCGTTTCGGCATGGAGCAATTCTTAGCTAATATTGGTCGTGTTCTCCAGATTTGGCCTATGGTTGCTGCGATACGAAAACAGCAGGGCAGCCGTCAGGTCTGCCCACGGGAGTGAGCGTCATGGAGATGAGCGTACCGGTCGGCGGCGACAGCAAGACCGTCGAGCAGCCGAAAAACCAGGCCCCCCGCGACCGGCGCAACTCCAGCGACCTCGATGTCTGGCTGGAGAAGGCCGAGGCGATGGGCGAGCTCAAGCGCATCACCGCCGAGGTCAGCTCCGACCTCGAAGCTGCGCACATCACCTACCTGGTGGGCATGGAGAAGAGCCCGGCGCTGCTGTTCGAGAACATCAAGGGCCATCCCGGGCACAAGGCCCTCTACAACATGATCGGCTGCAACCTGTCGCGGTTCTGCCTGATGATCGGCGAGGAGCCGGTCGATCATCCGCTCAAGGCGGTGCAGCTCCTGCAGAAGAAGCTCGGTCGCAAGATGAAGCCCACCGAGGTGCCGGCCGAGAGCGCGATCTGCAACCAGAACATCGTCGAGGGCGACAAGATCGACATCCGCATGTTCCCGGCGCAGCGGATGTGGCCGCTCGACGGCGGCATGTATCTCGGCACCGCGGACTCGGTGATCACCAAGGACCCCGAGAGCGGCCGCGTCAATGTCGGCACCTACCGGATGATGATCAAAGGCCCGCGCGAGATCGGCGTCTACACCTCGCCGGGCAAGGACGGCGGCGCCGACCGCGACAAGTGGTGGAAGATGGGCAAGCCCGCGCCGATCGCGGCGGCCTACGGCATCGACCCGCTGCTGTTTCTCGTCGGCGCCACGACGCTGCCGAAGACCGAGAGCGAGTACGAATACTATTCCGGCATCAAGGGCTCGCCGATCGAGCTGTTCACCTCCGACCTCACCGGTCTGCCGCTGCCGGCGCATGCCGAGATCATCCTCGAAGGTCATCTCTATCCGGACGAGACCTTCGCCGAAGGACCGTTCGGCGAGTTTACCGGCTACTACGGCCGGCCGAGCGGCGCCACGCCCTACATGCGCGTGGAGCGCGTGCGCTATCGCAACAATCCGACGCTGACCTGCGCGTTGATGGCCGACGGGCCGTCGAACGAATGCGGCCTGTTCTGGGCCGCGGTGCGCTCCGCCGGCATCTGGGCCGACCTGCAGAAGCTCGGCATCCCGGGCATCCAGGGTGTGTGGTCGGTGCCCGAAGCCGCGGGCTGGGGCATGACCGTGGTGTCGATCAAGCAGATGTATGCGGGCCACGCCTCGCAAGTGATGGCGCTCGCCGCGCAATGCACCGCCGGCGCCTACTTCGGCAAGTACATCATCGTGGTCGATGACGACATCGACCCGAGCAACATCGGCCAGGTGCTGTGGGCGATGGCGACGCGCTCGCGGCCGGCGCAGTCGATCGACATCCTGCGTGAGACCTGGAGCACGTTCCTCGATCCGAGCCTCAATCCGCCGGAAATCCGGCCGTGGGGATCGAAGGCGCTGATCAACGCCTGCATGGATTACAAATACATCAAGTCGTTCTCGCCGCGGACCAAGCTCGACAAGAAGACCTACGACCAGGTGGTGTCGCGCTGGCAGGAGCTCGGTTTGAGCGGCAAGCCGCCGGAAATCACGGTTTTCGAGGACAAGACGTCGGCGAAAGATGTGACGTGAAGCATGCTGGTCTGCGACATGACGCGTGCTGACCGCTGCGGCTGTGCCACGCTCTCTCCGCGAGTCATTGCCGGGCTTGACCTGGCAATCCATGATGAAGTGCAGCGAGGGCGGCCGTAAGAATTGATCTCGTTGCAAGGTCTCATGGATGCGCGGGTCAAGCCCGCGCATGACACCACCTGTGTTGCGGCTCTGCGCCGCGTCGCTAAAAGGAGTGCTGCATGAACGTCCAAGACAAGCCCAAGGGCTCGCGCGAGCGCACGCTGGACGAGGTCAAGGCCGAGTTCATGCGACGGGCCGGCAAACTCAATCCGTTCGAGGACATCAAGCGCGAGGACGCCGAGAAGGTGATGGCGGCGTTGAAAAACCTCGACAAGGATCATTGGGCCGAGGAGTGGTGCAAGATCGGGCTCGCCTACGAACATCAGGCGGACACGCTCGCCAAGACCGACGGCAGCCGCGACACGTTGCGCGAGCTCTACATGCACGCCTTCGATGCCTGCCGTGTCGGCCGCTATCCGTCGCCGGTGTCGCCCGGCAAGGTTGTCGCCTATCACTACTCGCTACGCATGTTCAGCAAGGCGTCGAAGTATTTCGATCCGCCGCTGGAGATCATCGAGATCCCGTTCGAAGGCAAGAAGCTGGTCGGCTATCTGCAGAAGCCGCCGGGCGTTTCCAATCCCGCCGTGGTGCTGCACTGGGGCGGCGTCGACGGCTGGAAGGAAGATAGGCTTCGCATCGCCAGCGAGATCATGAAGGCGGGCCTCGCCTCGTTCACCATCGACATGCCGGGCAGCGGCGAAAACCCGGTGCTGTACGGCGATCCGCTCGCCGAGAAGACCTATTTCGCCTGGCTCGACTATCTGCCGACGCGAACCGACATCGACGGCAAATCGGTCGCGGTCTGGGGCGGCAGCTTCGGCGCCTACTGGGCGGCGCGGCTCGCCTTCACGGCCAAGGACCGCATCAAGGGCGCGGTGTTCCACGGTGGCAACGTGCATTACGGCTTCCAGAAGGAATGGCTGGTGCCAGCCTTCACCACCGGCGGCGCGACGTATCTGTTCGGCGCGCAGAGCCTGCTCGACGCGCGCGGCCGGGCGATGGGCGTGAAGACCGTCGACGATTTCCTCGAAGCGGTGGCGCCGCTGTCGCTCAAGACCATGGGCCTGCTCGACAAGCCGTCAGCGCCGCTGCTCGGCGTCAACGGCAAGCTCGACGACCAGGCGCCGGTCGCCGACATTTATTTGCTGCTCGAGCACGGCAATCCGAAATCGGCGAAGGTCTATCCCGAAGGCCACCACATGGGCCGCACCCCGGGCCAGCCGGCCGACGCGATCGCGACGATGATCGTGGCGTGGCTGAAGGATCAGTTAGCGCGGTAAGGTCTGATCCAATCAAATTGCAGTCTTGGAATTTGTGACCCTGGGTCCCCGCTTTCGCGGGGACCCAGGGCTTCGCAAATCAATTCAGCGATGCTGAGTTGTTTACGATCACTCGATTGTACGTCGGCGCTTGCTGGTCTTGCTGCTGCTCTTGCTGGCGCTCGGCTTTGGCTTCGCAGCAGGCTCGGGCTTGGCCTGCGGCTTTGCCTGCGCCGTGGTGCCGCCGCGCGGCGACGTCGGTGCTGGCTCAGGCTCGGGCTTCGGCTGCGGCAGGTCGGGCAGGCCGGACAGCCGCCGCACCACCTGATCGGCGGCGCGCTCGCCGGACTCCCAGGCGCCACCGACCGTGCCCCACAGGGTGTCGTGCGTTGCTTCGCCGGCGAAATAGACCCGCTCGCGCACCGGCTCGCGCAGTGCAGCGCGCGCCCATTGCATGCCGGGCGACGCGGTCGACATCGCGCCCATCACCCAGGGCTCGTTGTTCCAGCGCGTCGTCTGCGTCCGCTGCACGGCGCTCCTGACATTGTTGCCGAACAGGCCGCTCAGCCATTCGACCGCGAAATCGACCGACGCCAGATCGCCCTGCGTCATCAGCTCACGGCCGAAGCGGCCGCCGACCTCGATCACCGAAAGCGACGTGCCCGAGACATTGGCGAGCAGCGCCGCGGTGCGCGGACCGGACGCCCGCTCGAACACCAGATCGTCGCGCTGCAGGCCAAGCGGATTGCCCGGCAGATCGAGCGCGATGTGGTCGAGGCTGCCGAGCTTGAGCGCGGCCAGCGCATCGGCCTGCCGCTTGGGCAGGCCCTTGTCGAACTTGATGCGCTCGGCGGCCAGCACGTTGGTCGAGGCGGTGCAGATCATGAAACGCGCCGAGATGGTGCCGCGCGGTGTGGTCGCCTCGACCCGCGCGCCGCGGCTGGTGTCGACCGCACTCACCGGCGATTCCATCTCGACCGGGATGCCTTCGGCGAGCTTGGCGAGCAGCGCGCCGTAGCCCTGGCGGCAGAACGCCGCGGCGTCGCGCTCGGCCGACCGGCTGAAATCGATCGCCGAGATTTCGCGGAGGTCGCGGCTGGTCGCATACGGACCCAGCGCGAACTCCACCGTGGCCTGCCAGTCACCCAGGTCTTTCGGCAGAGCCTTCAGGCAGTCCATGTCGGGCTTGCCGCGCACCGTGTCAGCGATGGTGCGATTGGCACGAACCAGCGCCGACAGATAGTCCTCAAGCTCGCCCTCGCGGGCGTCGCGCTGCCCAATGCGAACGCGCTGGCCCGAGGGCGACTGGTAGATGTCGAGGCCGGTGCGCGAGGCGAGCTTCGACAGCGGGTTGATGTCGGGCGACAGGATCCAGTGGGCGCCGCGGTCGAACGGTACGCTGAAGCTGCGGGTGTCCGTGAAGCAGCGGCCGCCGACCCGGGCGGTCGCCTCGACCATGGTGAAGCTGCGCCCCGCCGCCGAAAGCTTGCGGGCCGCCGCGATCCCGGCCGCGCCCGCGCCGACGATGATCACATCGACGTCGGCCGCCGGACCGCCCTGACCGAAAGCGGGCTTGGCCGCGAATGCGGCGGCGCTAGCGAGAAAGGCGCGTCGGCTGAGTGGGCTCACGGGTTTGCGGCTCATGGTTGGCAAATGGTTTTTACGCCGCGGCGCAGCGAACGCAATCCCCGCATGAAACGGGCACTTGGACAATGGACACGGTTCACGGCCAGTTACCGCGATATCGCGGCAATGAACCGAATTGCAACGAGTCCTGACTAAAGTGTCGCACCATAAGGCAAACGCGGGAGAAACCCGCAAGCCACGATTGGCACGGCGTCATGAACTGGATGCTCAGTGGAATCGGTCAAAAGATCGCCGCGTATCTCGATCGCGCCGAGCAAGGCTATGAGCCGTTCACGCCGAGCGATCCGATCGCGCTGCGCAAGACGCTTCGGCCCGGCGACGTGCTGCTGGTCGAGGGCAACAATCACGTTTCCGGCGTCATCAAGTACCTGACCCAGTCGACTTGGTCCCATGCCGCGCTGTACGTCGGCCCGATCGGTGAGCGCACCGCGGCCGATGGCGAGCCGCTCGTGTTGGTCGAGGCGGTGCTCGGCATCGGTGTGATCGGCGCGCCGCTGTCGAAATACGACAACTATCACACCCGCATCTGCCGCCCGATCGGGCTCACCCGCGACGACTGCGCGCGGGTCTGCACCTATGCGGCCGAGCGGATCGGCTTCGACTACGACGTCAAGAACATCTTCGACCTGATGCGCTATCTGTTCCCGCTGCCGGTGCCACAGCGCTGGCGCCGGCGCATGATGTCGCTCGGCTCCGGCCATCCGACGCGGATCATCTGCTCGGCGCTGATCGCCCAGGCCTTCGAGCACGTGCACTATCCGATCCTGCCCAAGATCACCCGGCTCAAAAGCGAGAGCGCCCGCCGCGACATGCTGGAAATCCGGCACTCGTCGCTGTACGCGCCGCGCGATTTCGACATTTCGCCCTACTTCCAGCTGGTGAAGCCCACCATCGAGAACGGCTTCGATTACCGCCGGCTCGCCTGGAAGCACCTGCCGCACACCCACGAGGACGTGCCGTCCGCGCCCGACGCGGACGATGCGGGCGACCTCGAAGGCGTCACAGCGGCGCAGCATTAGGCTTGCCCAATCCGCCTGTCGGACATACCTCTGCGAGGCCGCAGAGGGGCCCATACGCGCCATGTTCGAAGCCGCCTTCAAATCGCTGAACCAGATGTTCTCGCCGGAGTTCCGGCGCGTGCTGCTCAAGTCGATCGGGTTGGCGCTGCTGACGATCATCCTGGTCGCCATCGGGCTGAACCGGGTGTTCGCCTGGCTCACCGCCGCCGGCGCGAACTGGGCCGAAGCGGACTTCGGCGGCCACGCCGTGTGGCAGGTGATGTCGTGGATCATCTCGATTGCCGCGACGCTTGGCGTCATCACCGGCGCGGTGTTCCTGATGCCCGCCGTCACCGCCTTCGTCGGCTCGTTCTTCGTCGATGAGATCGGCGAGATCGTCGAACGGACCTATTATCCGGCTGAGCCGCCGGGCCACGCACTGCCGCTGATGACCGCGATGGTCGAAGGCATCAAGACCGCGCTGCTCGCCGTCGCGGTCTATCTCTGCGCGCTGCCGTTTCTGCTGTTCGCGGGCGCGGGCCTCGTGATCATGTTCATCGCCACCGCGTGGCTGCTCAGCCGGGAGTATTTCCTGCTCGCCGCGATGCGCTTCCGCCCGCCCGAAGAGGCCAAGGCGATGCGCCGCGCCAACAGCACCAGCGTGTTTATCGCAGGCCTGCCGATCGCGCTGTTCGTCTCGATCCCGGTCTTGAACCTGGCCACGCCGCTGTTCGCCATGGCGATGATGGTGCACGTGCACAAGCGGCTGTCAGGCCAGCGCGTCGAACTGATCCCGCCGCGGCGCGGGCAGTTTTCTGGTGGAGCATGATCTTTTCCGAAAACCGTTTCACACTTTTCGGGATCATGCCCTAGGCATCACGCATTGACGGTCTTGCCCGGCCACTTGCACAGGTCGGCGATGATGCATTTCTCGCAGAGCGGCTTGCGCGCCAGGCACGTGTAGCGGCCGTGCAGGATGAGCCAGTGGTGCGCGTGCAGCATGTACTGCCCGGGGATCACCTCGACGAGCTTCAGCTCCACCGCCAGCGGATCCTTGCCGGGCGCGAGCCCAGTGCGGTTGCCGATGCGGAAGATGTGCGTGTCGACCGCCATGGTCGGCTGACCGAACGCCATGTTGAGCACGACGTTCGCGGTCTTGCGCCCGACGCCGGGCAACTCCTGAAGCTCCTCGCGCGTGCCAGGCACGATGCCGCCGTGCTTCGCGATGAGCTGCTCCGACAACGCAATGACGTTCTTGGCCTTGGTGCGGAACAACCCGATGGTCTTGACCAGCTCGCGCACGCGGTCTTCGCCGAGCGCGGCCATCTTTTCCGGTGTGTCGGCGAGCGCGAACAGCGCCGGCGTCGCCTTGTTGACACCGGCGTCGGTCGCTTGCGCGGAGAGCACCACGGCGACGAGCAGCGTGAACGGGTTGATGTGATGCAGTTCGCCCTTGGGCTCGGGCATCGCTTCCTGGAAGCGGCGGAACGCTTCCTCGATCTCGGCCTTGGTCCAGGGCTTGGTGGTGCCGTGCATCGCCTTGACGTCGGCACGGGCCTGCACTTTTTTCGGCTTCAGCTTGGCGGCCCGGCCCTTGCGGGCTTTTTTCACCGCCGCCGCCGTTTTCTTGGCGGTTTTGGCCCGCGAGGCGGGCTTCTTTTTCGTCGTCCGGCTGGTCGTTTTCTTGGCCATCTTTGCCCTATATTTGGTGCAGCATGACCGCACAAAATCCGCTCGACAACGACCCCGGTCCTGAGCCCACGCTTTTTTCGGCGATCATTACCCCGCACCGGTCGCTGAACAGCACCGGATTCCTCATCGTCATGCTGCTGGTGTCCGGCTTCAGCTTCATTGCCGGCATGGTGTTCTTCCTGCTCGGCGCCTGGCCGGTGGTCGGCTTCCTCGGCCTCGATGTGCTGCTGGTGTACTGGGCGTTCCGCGCGAACTTCCGCGCCGCCGCGGCCTTCGAGGAGGTCACCGTGACGCCGTCAGAGCTGCGCGTGCGGCGCGTCAGCCATCGCGGACAGGTCTCCGAATGGACGCTCAATCCGTGCTGGACCCAGCTCGTGCGCGACGCCCACGAGGAGTTCGGCTTGCTGCACCTCTATCTCGTGTCGCGCGGCAAGAAGCTTGCGGTCGCGGGTTTCCTCTCGCCGCCGGAGCGGGAGAGCTTCGCGGCGGCGCTTTCGGCGGCGCTGGGCGAGGCGAAACGCGGGCCGACCCGGGCTGCGATCTAGTCAGGAACCGGGTGGGTTTGCAGCGTCTTGCGGCCTAGATGGAGAGCAAATGACGGAGAAACCCATGCTCTCGCCCGACCGCATCTCAGACCTCAAGCTGTCCACCGCGGCCTCGACTGACTACGACATCGTGCGCCGCGCCATCGCCCACATCCGCGGCAACTGGCGCACCCAGCCGGAGATCGAGGAAATCTCCGAAGCCGCCGGCGTGACGCCGACCGAATTGCACCATCTGTTCCGCCGCTGGGCGGGCCTCACGCCAAAGGCCTTCGTGCAGGCGCTGACGCTCGACAGCGCCCGCGAGCTTCTCCGCTCGTCGGCCAGCATCCTCGATGCGTCCTACGAGGTCGGCCTGTCCGGTCCCGGACGGCTGCACGACCTGTTTGTGACGCACGAGGCGATGTCGCCCGGCGAATGGAAGACCGGCGCCGAAGGCGTCACCATCTCGTACGGCTTCCACCCGTCGCCGTTCGGTTCGGCGCTGGTGATGGCGACCGAGCGCGGCCTGTGCGGTCTCGCCTTCGCGGATTTCGGCGAGGAGAAAGCCGCGCTGATCGACATGCAGAGCCGCTGGCCCAAGGCGAAATTCGTCGAGAACAGCGCCCGCACCGCGCCGGTCGCGCAGCGCATCTTCGACAAGGAGAAGTGGCGTCCCGACCAGCCGTTGCGCGTGGTGCTGATCGGCACCGACTTCGAGGTCCGCGTCTGGGAGACGCTGATGCGCATCCCGATGGGCCGCGCCACGACCTATTCGACCATCGCCAACCGGCTCGGCAATCCGAAGGCCTCGCGCGCGGTCGGCGCCGCGGTCGGCAAGAACCCGATCAGCTTCGTGGTGCCGTGCCACCGCGTGATGGGCAAATCCGGCGACCTCACCGGCTATCATTGGGGCCTGACCCGCAAGTGCGCCATGCTCGGCTGGGAGGCCGGCAAGGTCGCGGCGTAAGGTTCGGCGCCGGACGGAACCTGCAGCGGCCCCGATTGACCGGGGCCGCCCGATGCGGAAAAACACTGCAAATTTTGCAGCGAGGTTCCGTATATGCAGAAGCGCCGCCCGGTGATGCTGGTCGTGTTGGATGGTTTCGGCTGGCGCGAGGAAAGCGCCGACAACGCCGTCCGCCAGGCCAAGACGCCGACCTTCGACAGACTGTGGAACGCGGGCCCGCACGCCTTCCTGAACACCTCCGGCCGCGACGTCGGCCTGCCGCCCGGCCAGATGGGCAATTCCGAGGTCGGCCATCTCAACATCGGCGCCGGCCGCGTGGTGATGCAGGACCTGCCGCGGATCGGCGACGCCGTCGCGTCCGGCGAGATCAAGAACGCGCCGGCGCTGAAGGGCCTGATCGAGGCCATGAAAAAGAGCGGTGGCACCTGTCACCTGATCGGTCTCGTCTCGCCCGGTGGCGTGCATTCGCATCAGGACCACGGCGCGGCGCTGGCGAAAATACTCACCGACGCCGGCATTCCGACCGTCGCGCACGCGATCACCGATGGCCGCGATACGCCGCCGCAATCGGCCGGCGATGACCTGAAGAGGTTCGTCGCGGCGCTGCCGAACCCGGTGCCGGTCGCCACTGTCGTGGGCCGCTATTACGCCATGGACCGCGACAAGCGCTGGGAGCGCGTCTCGAAAGCCTATGCGGCGATGGTCGAGGCCGAGGGCCCGCACTTTCCCGATCCGCAGGCCGCGATCGCTGACGCGTATTCGAAGAAGCAGTTCGACGAGTTCGTGATCCCGGCGGTGATCGGCGACTATCGCGGCATGAAGGACGGCGACGGCGTGCTGTGCTTCAACTTCCGCGCGGACCGCGTGCGCGAGATCCTCGGGGCGATGCTGGACGAGGAGTTCACCGGCTTCGAACGGAAGCGCAAGGTCAAGTTCGCCGCTGCCGTCGGCATGGCGCAGTACAGCGAGCATCTCGACAAGCTGATGCAGACGATCTTCGCGCCGCAGACCTTCAGCAACATCCTCGGCGAGGTTGTGGCCAACAACAAGCGCACCCAGCTCCGCATGGCGGAGACTGAGAAATATCCGCATGTGACGTATTTCCTCAACGGCGGCCGCGAGGAGCCTTACGCCGGCGAAGACCGCATCATGGTGCCGTCGCCCAAGGTCGCCACCTATGACCTGCAGCCCGAGATGTCGGCGCCCGAGCTGACCGACAAGGCGGTCAGCGCCATCAACTCCGGCAAGTACGACCTGATCGTGCTGAACTTCGCCAACCCCGACATGGTCGGTCACACCGGAAGCCTGCCGGCCGCGATCAAGGCCGTGGAAACCGTCGACACCGGCTTGGGCCGCATCGCCGACGCCATCGCCAAGTCCGGCGGCGCACTGCTGGTGACTGCCGACCACGGCAATTGCGAGATGATGAAAGATCCAGTGACCGGCGGACCACACACCGCGCACACCACCAATCCGGTGCCGATCGTTCTCACCGGCGCCGGCAACCGCAGCCTCATCGCGGAAGGCCGGCTCGCCGACATCGCGCCGACGCTGCTCGAGCTGATGGACCTGCCGAAGCCGCCGGAAATGACCGGGACGTCGCTGCTGCGCGGCAATTGACCGTCAGCGGCTCATCTTTCAGCTTGAGCATGATCTTCTCCGAAAACCGCTTCACACTTTTCGGGATCATGCTCTAGTCCGCAAGCTTGATCCCGGTCTGCTGCGCGAGCAGCGCCCACAACTCGCGCTCCTTGACCAGCACCTCGCCGAACTCCTGCGGGGTCAGCGAACGCGTCTCGATGCCGAGCTTGGCGAAGGCCGCCTGGACCTCCGGCGTCTTGACCTGCTGATTGATCGCGGCGTTCAGCCTCGCAACGACCGCCGGCGGCGTCTTCGCCGGCGCCAGGAATCCGTACCAGACCGCCGGCGGGAAGCCGTCGAAGCCCGCTTCGGTCAGCGTCGGCACATCCGGCAATTCGGGCCAGCGCTTGGTGCCTTGGACCGCCAATGCGCGCAGCTTGCCCGATTGGACCTGCGGCAGGAGCACCGACTTCGCGGTCGAGTGCATCTGGATCTGGCCCGCGATCGCATCAGTCAGCGCCGGCGCGGCGCCCTTGTACGGCACGAAGACGATGTTGGCGCCGCTCTTGACCCGGACGAACTCGAGCAGGAAGTGCGGCGCGATGCCGACGCCGCCTCCCGACGTGAGCTTGCCGGGATTGGCCTT
The DNA here is from genome assembly GCA_936924235.1 of uncultured Rhodoplanes sp. Lineage (GTDB taxonomy): Bacteria > Pseudomonadota > Alphaproteobacteria > Rhizobiales > Xanthobacteraceae > Z2-YC6860. The sequence goes on from CAKZHN010000402.1 coordinate 27,095, forward strand.
GGCGTAGGCCGCGAGCTCCTTGAGCGTCTTCACCGGCACGGACGGATGCACCACGACGCCCAGAAGATCGATGGCGACGGACGCGACCGGCGCGAAGTCGTGCACCGCGTCGAAGTCGAGGTCCTTGTAGACCGCGGGCGTGACCGCATTGTTGTTGGTGCCGCCCATCAGCAGCGTGTAGCCGTCGGGCGCGGCGTTCGCGACCTGCTTCAGCGCGATCCTGCCGCCCGCGCCCGCCTGATTCTCGATGACGATGCTCTGGCCGAGGGCGCCGGCGACGCTTTGTGTCACCGCGCGCGCGATCGTGTCGGTCGGACCACCGGCCGGATAAGGCACCACCACCTTGATGGAGCGATCAGGATAGTTCTGCGCGGACGCAGCCGCAGTGCTCACAGCCAGGAACGCAAACGCAACCGCAATGGACTTCCACATTCGACTCTCCCCGAATGTTTCCAGGCCTGGCAGTTCGTAGACTTGGCAGTTCGAAGCGTCAGAAGTCCTTCAATCCCAGCACATCGGCCATCGAATAGAGCCCGGGCGTTTTGCCGCGGGCCCACAGCGCGGCGTGCAGCGCGCCGCGGGCGAAGATCATGCGGTCCTCGGCGCGGTGCACCAGCTCGACCCGCTCGGCGGGACCGGCGAAAATCACGCTGTGCTCGCCGACCACCGAACCGCCGCGCAGCGACGCAAAGCCGATGTCGCCCATCTTCCGCGCGCCGGTCTCGCCGTCGCGGCCGCGCTCGGAATGGCCCGAGAGATCGATGCCGCGGCCTTCGGCGGCCGCGCGGCCGAACATCAGCGCGGTGCCGGACGGCGCGTCGATCTTCTTGTTGTGGTGCATCTCCAGGATCTCGATGTCGAACGACGCATCGAGCGTCTTCGCCATGCGCTTGGTCAGCGCCGCGATCAGGTTGACGCCGAGGCTGAAGTTGCCGGACTTCACGATCGCGGCCTTCTTCGCCGCTTCAGTGACGAGCTTCTCGCTCTCCCCCGAAAGACCCGTGGTCCCGATGATATGCGCGAGGCCCGTCCGCGCCGTGAGCTCGACGAGCGCCACGGTCGCGGCCGGAATGGTGAAATCGATCACGCCGTCGGCCTTGGACAACAGCGCCGCAGCATCCGACGTGACGGCGATGCCGTTCTTGCCGAGCCCCGCCAGCTCGCCGGAATCGCGGCCCAGCAACGCGGAGCCGGCACCTTCGATCGCACCCGCGAGAGTCAAATCCTTGCTGTCGGCAATCGCCTTGATCAGCGTGCGCCCCATGCGCCCGCCGGCGCCGGCCACGATCAGCCGCATCTCGGACATGGTGTGACTCCAGATTACGGCTGCGGGCCGTCGTAGCCTTCGATGATGAGGAGGTCGGCGATGGCGCTGGCCTGACGGTGCTTCATATTGGCCTGGTACTCGGGCGAGCGATAGCAGGCCACCGCGGTCGCATAGTCGGGAAATTCGATCACCACGTTGCGGGTGCGGCTCTGGCCTTCGGGACATTCGAATTTGCCGCCGCGCACCACGAACTTGCCGTTGAACTTCTTGAAGATCGCCGGATTGGCCAGCGCATAGGGCTTGTAACCCTCTTCGTTGTTCACATCGACACGTGCGATCCAATAGCCCTTGGCCATATCTGCCCCTTACGCGTCAGCCACGCCTTCGATAATCACCAGATCGAACTCGGCCTTGCCGCGCCGCAGATCGATCGCCGCCTGATATTCCGACGAACGATAGCACGCGCCGGCGGCGTCATAGCTCGGAAATTCCACCGCGACGCTGCGGCTTCTGGCGCGGCCTTCCATCACCTCGTGGCGGCCGCCGCGGACCAGGAAGCGCCCGCCGTACTTGCCGAACACCGCGCCGACCGCGTCCTGATAGAGGCCGTAGCCCTCCGGATCGAGCACGTCGATATGCGCGATCCAGTAGCCGCGTAGCGCGGCCGGCTGCGGCGCTTTCTTGGCGACCTTGGGCTGCGGGCCGCTGTAGCCTTCAACGATCAGGAAGTCGCAGACCGAATGCGGCTCGCGCAACGGATGCGCCTTGGAATATTCGGGGCCGTGATAGAACTCGTGCGCCTCTTCGTAGGAGTTGAACTCGCGCAGCACGTTGCGCGCCCGCATCACGCCCTCGACCACCTCGCGGCGGCCGCCGCGGGCGAGCAGCTTCGAGCCGAAGCGCTTGTGCGCCGCGTCCGCGGTGTCGCGATAGGCCTGAAAGCCTTCCGGATTGCTGACGTCGAGATGCGGAATCCAATAGCCCTTCGGCACGGCACTCTCCGTCAGCGGGACGCGGCGGCGATCTCGGCCAGGATAGCATCGGCCGCAGCCTTGGGATCGGGCGCGGCGACGATCGGCCGGCCGACCACGAGATGATCGGCGCCGGCCGCGATTGCGGCGGCCGGCGTCATCACGCGCTTCTGGTCGCCCTTTTCGGAGTCGGCCGGACGAATGCCGGGCGTCACCAGCACCATGCCGTTGCTGATGATCGGCTTGAGATTGGCGGCCTCCTCGGCCGAGCAGACCAAACCGTCGACGCCGATGTCGCGGGCCTGCGCGGCGCGCTCGGCGACGAGCTCGGGCACCGTGAAGTCGTAGCCCGCGGCAGCCAGGTCCGCGTCGTCGTAGGAGGTCAGCACCGTGACGCCGAGGATGCGAAGCTTGCTGCCTTTGCGGGCGTCGACCGCGGCATGCATGGTCTGCGGATAGGCGTGCACGGTGAGGAACGTCGCGCCGAGCTTCGCCACGCTCTCGACGCCCTTGCCGACCGTGTTGCCGATGTCGTGCAGCTTCAGATCGAGGAACACCTGCTTGTTGGCGCGGATGAGCGTGTCAGCCAAGGCGAGCCCGCCCGCGAAGGCGAGCTGATAGCCGATCTTGTAGAACGTCACGGACGAGCCGAGCTTCTCGACCATCGCGGACGCGGCCGCGACCGACGGCACGTCGAGCGCAACGATGAGGCGGTCTTTCGGGTCCATCAAGCGATCTCCTGCGCGGCTTCGGTGAGCCGTTGCGCGACAAGCTTCAGCGCGACGGCCGCGTTCTCGTCGTTCAGATTGTCCATGTCGTCGAAAGCCTCGCTCGCGTGAAACACCGTGACCTGCTCGGGCAACACCAGGGCGCCGCAGCCGAGCTCCAGAATCTGCCGCAAGGCCATCAGCGAGCGCAACGCACCGTAGGGTTGATCCGACGCACCCCCGAGGGCAAACACGCGGTGCTGAAACACCTCCAGCGGCGGTTCGCCGCGCTCGTGGACCCGCGAAATCCAGTCGATGGCGTTCTTCAGCAGCGGCGTGACCGAGGCGTTGTATTCCGGGCTCGCGATGAACACGCCCCGATGCGCCGCCAGCATGGCCTTCAACTTGGCCGCATTGGCCGGCACGCCGGTCTCCTGCTCGTCGTCGCCGTCATAGAGCGGCAGCGGATAGTCCTCGAGCGAGATGCGGGTGACGTCGGCACCGGCGAGCGCCAGCTCCTTGGCGGCCAGCGCCGCGAGCCGCGCGTTGAACGAGCCGGAGCGGATCGAGCCGGCAAACACCAGGATTTTCGGAACCGACATCAGCAACTCTCAGGCTCCAAGTCTCCCAACATCCAGGTCCCCTAACACAGGCATTGTGGCCGGTCATGGCCGGGCAGTCTTGGGGTACAGGCGTGATTCATCGGCCCCTGACAGAGTGCGGCGCTGGGGCGGCGCCTTCTCT